>JBBRPS010000395.1:0-9360 GCA_038227745.1 Gemmatales bacterium
CCTGGGCGGTGAAGTTCGACAAGGGCGACTTCATCGGCCGCGACGCGCTGCTGCGCCGCCGCGACGACGCCGCGCTGCGGCGCCGCGTTGGCCTGGAGCTGGCGGGCAAGCGCATCGCTCGCGAGGGGAGCGCCGTGACCGCCGGCGGTAAGGAGGTCGGCCGCGTCACCAGCGGCACGTTCGCCCCGACGGTCGGCAAGGCGCTCGCGATGGCCTACGTCGAGCCGGCGTACACCCAGGCCGGGACGGAATGCGCGGTGGACGTGCGCGGCAAGGCGGAGCTGGCGCGGGTCGCGCCGCTGCCGTTCTACCGCAGACCAAAATAAGTGACGCTTGCGGCTTAGCGGCCGTAGGAGGGGGCTCCGTCCCCCGACCGAAGATCGGGGGACGGAGCCCCCTCCTACGGCCGCTAAGCCGCAAGCGGCGATAAAGACCGGAGACACCCATGGATCCGAAGACCCTGCGCTACCAGTCGTCCCACGAGTGGGCCAGCCTCGACGGCGACACCTGCACCATCGGCATCACCAAGTTCGCCGTCGAGCAGCTCACCGACGTGGTCTACATCGAGTTGCCGGACGTCGGCGACCACGTCTTCAAGGGCGACAGCTTCGGCGAGATCGAGTCCGTCAAGGCGGTCAGCGACCTGTATTCCCCGGTGGACGGCGAGGTGATCGCCCGCAACGACAAGCTGGAGACCGACCCCGGCGCCGTCGGCGACGACCCCTACGGCGCCGGCTGGATGGTCAAGGTCAAGGTCGAGCCGGGGAACAACCTCAACCACCTGATGACACTGGAGCAGTACGAGAAGCAGATCGCCTCGGAAGGCCATTGACCGCCCGGCCATGATAGAAGTGAGCCTCGGCGAACGGCCGGGCTGGACCTCAGCAGAGGAGAGATCGCTTGTCGTACCTGCTCAACACCGACGCCGACCAGAAGGCGATGCTGGAGAAGATCGGCGTCAAGTCTATCGAAGAGTTGTTCCACGGCATCCCGCCGTCGCTGCGGCTGCAGCGGCCGCTGGACGTGCCGCCCGCCCTCACCGAGATCGAGCTGCAGCAGCACATGACGGCGCTGGCTCGCGCCAGCCGGGGGCCGGCCGACACGATCTGCTTCCTCGGCGGCGGCAGCTACGATCACTTCATCCCCGCCGTCGTGGACGCCGTCGCCTCGCGCAGCGAGTACTACACCGCCTACACGCCCTACCAGGCCGAGGCCAGCCAGGGCAGCCTGCAGGCGTTCTTCGAGTACCAGACGCTCATCGCGCAGCTCAGCGGCATGGACGTCTCCAACGCCAGCCTCTACGATGGCGGCAGCGCCGTCGCCGAGGCCGTGCTGATGGCGGCCACCATCTCGCCGAAGCGCACGCGCGTCCTGATCGCCGAGAGCGTTCACCCCGAGTACCGCCTCACCCTCGACACCTACCTCGCCAACCTCGACGTCAAGGCCCAGACGCTCCCCACGCCGGAGGGCTCCCTCGACCCCGACGACCTGAAGCGGGCCGTGGACGACAACACCTTGTGCGTCATCGTGCAGCACCCGAACTTCTTCGGCTGCCTGGAAGAGGTCGAGGCGCTGTCGGCGGCGGCGCGGGCGAAGGGCGCCCTGTTCGTCGTCAGCTTCGACCCGATCAGCCTGGGGCTGCTGAAGCGGCCGGGGCAGTACGGGGCCGACATCGCCATCGCGGAGGGGCACACGCTCGGCACCCCGATGGCCTACGGCGGTCCGTACCTGGGTGTCCTCGCCTGCCGCGAGGAGTTCGTGCGCAAGATGCCGGGCCGACTCGTGGGCCAAACGGTCGATCGCAACGGCAAGCGCTGCTGGGTGCTGACGCTGCAAACGCGCGAACAGCACATCCGCCGCGAGAAGGCGACGAGCAACATCTGCACGAACCAGGGCCTGTTCGCGCTGCGGGCGGCGGTCTACCTGGCGGCGCTGGGGCCGCAGGGGTTGAAGGAGACGGCGGAGCTGTGTACGCGCAAGGCGCACTACGCCGCCGAACAACTCCAGGAGGTTTCGGGCGCCACTCTCCGCTTCTCGCGGCCGTTCTTCAAGGAGTTCACGCTCAGTCTCCCGCGCGACGAGGAGCCGGTCGCGGACAGTTTCTTTCCGGCGTCGCACTGGTTGCACTGGCTGCTGGAGAAGGGCTATCACGGCGGTCTGGACCTGGCCCGCTGGTATCCGGCGCTGGCCGGGTGCGTCAGCATGGCGGTGACGGAGAAGCGCACGCGGGCCGAGATCGACGGCTTGGTGGAGGTGTATCGGGAGTTCTCGCCGAAGGCCGTCCGCGAGTTCGCTGAGGCGTTTTCCGGCGCGATGGGGCGGCACTTCCGCAATGAGGATTAGGGCCGTAGGAGGACCCCGGGCAAAGCCCGGGCTGAGGAAAATCGGTTTCCTGTCTCTCTTATCGTCAATCCCTAAGACGCCTCCAAATCAGCAACCAGTTTCTGCCCGAGTGCTTCCGCCCATTTGTGCAGCGTCGCGAGAGAGGGGTTCAGCATCTTGCCCGTTTCCAGGCGGGACAGCGCGGGCGCGTCGATCCCCATCCGCTCAGCCGCCTCGGCGAGCGTCAGCCCCTGGCTTTCCCGGACGGCTTTGAAGCGCGCCACCAGGCGCAAAATCGCCGCGAAACATTGCTGGTTGATGGCACCGGCAGGTCGCGCTCCGACCGGGTCCTCCGCTTGCTGGCGACGGGTGGCTTCTTCCTCGGCCCGCTGCTCGGCGGTGCGCTGGGGCTTCATAATTTCATTTCCTTTGGAGTTCTCCCCGTCGTCTCCTCAACGAATGGTCGCCACGGCAGCCCAATTGACCGGCAACTGCGGAAGCCGGCTGGCCTCTTCTGCCGTGATCGCCCGTTTGCCTCCGATCGTGAAGTGAATCCAGCCCCCACACCCGGGACAGCGCCCCGCAAACCCCGTGTCGCTCCACCAGGCGCGCACCAGAGGGTCGTGAACCCCTCGGCCATGCGCTTCGAGGCGAAAGTCGATCGCCTGCAGCCGTTGCTCGCAACCGGAATGTGGGCAGGCCGGATCACCGTAGACGATGTGGGGGGCCATCTGGCGCTCCTCGCCGCCCTTGCGGTAAAGGGCGTGCATCTGCTCGACCTCTTCAGCCGTCGAGGGCTTCAAGTGATTTAAAGTGTCCGCCATTGTCTCACCTCCTCGTTCAAGCGATCACCTGCTACTCTCCATGCTACCGAGAATGGCGTGGAAAGTCATGAAAGCAGGCCGACCAGGCGACTCGCTTTTTTCGCGACAAACTGCTATAAGAGGGTGGATGCAGAGGCCCGTGGAATGGCATCGCGCCCGACTGCTCGTTGAGGACATGGACCGATCCGATGGACAAACCGCAATCCACCGAACTGCTCTTCGAGATCAGCCACCCCGGCCGCCGCTGTCACCGCCTGCCCGAGTGCGACGTGCCGACTGCCCCGGCGGAGAAACTCCTCCCCGCCGCCGCGCTGGCCGACACGCCGCCGCCGCTGCCGGAGGTCGCCGAGATCGACCTGGTCCGCCACTTCGTCAACCTCTCGACGCGGAACATGTCGATCGACACCAATTTCTATCCGCTCGGATCGTGTACCATGAAGTACAACCCCAAGCGGCACGAACGCCTCGCCGGCCTGCCCGGCATCGGCGACCTGCACCCGCTGCAGACCGACGAATCCAGCCAGGGCATGCTGCAACTGCTGCACTCGATGCAGGACATCCTCGCGGAGATCGCCGGCCTCGACGCCGTCTCGCTACAGCCCGCCGCCGGCGCCCACGGCGAACTGACTGCCCTGCTGGTCGCCGCCGCCTACTTCCGCGACCGCGGCGAGAAACGGACGCGCGTCCTCATCCCCGACAGCGCCCACGGCACCAACCCCGCCAGCGCCGCCATCGCCGGCTTCGACGCCGTCACCATCAAGAGCAACGAGCACGGCCGCGTGGACATGGCCGACCTGCGCGCCAAGCTCGACGACCGCGCCGCCGCGTTCATGATCACCAACCCGAACACGCTCGGCCTGTTCGACGACCAGATCGCCGTCATCACCGAGCTGCTGCACCAGAAGGGGGCGCTCGTCTACCTCGACGGCGCGAACATGAACGCCATCCTGGGCATCACGCGCCCGGGCGACTTCGGCGTGGACATGATGCACTACAACGTCCACAAGACGTTCACCGGCCCGCACGGCGCCGGCGGCCCCGGCTCCGGCCCCATCGCCGTCCGCGAGCGCCTCGCCCCGTATCTGCCGGCGCCGCTCGTCGTCGCCGAGGAGGGCAAGTACCGCCTCGAATACGACCGGCCGAAGTCGATCGGCCGCGTCCGCAGCTTCTTCGGCAACGTCGGCATCCTGGTGCGCGGCTACGCCTACATCCGCACGCTCGGGCCGCGCGGTCTGCGCGAGGTCAGCGAGAACGCCGTGCTCAACGCGAATTACCTCCTGGCGCGACTCAAGGGTGCGTACGAGGTGCCGCACGGCGACCGCTGCATGCACGAGTTCGTCGCCAGCGCCCGCGGCCTGAAGCGCGAGCGCAAGATCAGCGCCATGGACATCGCCAAGCGCCTGCTGGATTACGGCTACCACGCGCCGACGGTCTACTTCCCGCTGGTCGTGCCCGAGGCGCTCATGATCGAGCCGACCGAGACGGAGAGCAAGGAGACGCTCGACGCCTTCGCGGACACCATGCTGAAGATCAAGGAGGAGGATCCGAAGTTCCTGCACGACGCGCCGCACACCCTGCGCATCAGCCGCCCCGACGAGGTGCGGGCGGCCAAGGAGCCGATCCTGCGGTGGAAGCCCTGACCTGCCGCCTGCTGCCGTACAACGTCGCGGACGGCCCCCAGAACATGGCCCTCGACGAGGCCCTGCTGCGGACGGCGGTCCGCGGCGGGGCCTCGCTGCGCTTCTATGGCTGGGCGGCGCCGACCCTGAGCCTGGGCTACTTCCAGCCGGAGGCCGTGCGCGGCGAGGATGACCGCCTGGCCGCTCTGCCGTGGCTGCGCCGGCCCTCGGGCGGCGGGACGCTCGTGCATCACCACGAGGTGACGTACGCCGTCGCCCTGCCGCCCGGGGAAGCGTGGCAAGGGGGGCGGACGGCGCAGGGGTGGCTGAAGTACGTTCACGAGATCATCGCCGCGGCGCTCGCGGATCTCGGCGTCACGGCCCGGCTGCACGTCCCCTCGTCGGGGGAGCGGTGCCCCGGCTGCCTCTGCTTCCGTCAGTTCGCACCGGGGGACCTGCTCATCGGCGCAGCGAAGGTGGTCGGCAGCGCTCAGCGGCGCCTCCGTGGCGCCTTGCTTCAGCACGGGGCCGTCCTGCTGGCACAGAGTGGCTTCACGCCGACTCTGCCAGGCGTCGCGGAGCTGACGGGGCGCGTGCTGGAGACGGTGGACGTCTGCACGGCGGTCGCGGAGCGGTTTCGTGAAGCGACGGGCTGGGGGCTGGAGGCGGGAGAGGTCACGCCAGAGGAGGACCGGGCCGCCGCAACCCTCGTCGCGGAAAAGTACACGGCGGACGCCTGGAACCGCAAGCGGTAACGGGCCCGGCCCAGGGGGTGCGACCCTGGGCGGCTTTGCACATTTTTGCCCCTGCGGGGTCGAATAAATGTGTAGGCCGGGGAATAATCGTGCAGGTCGCGGATAAGGAATCAGCCAACTCGGTCGATGAGGGTCAGAAACTGGCAGATGGTGAAGAAACGGCCACTTTTGTCCCGGCGTCCGGTACAGTCAAGTCCGATGTATCTGCAACCCCTCTGTTCGCAGTCTAGGGCCGCGGCGCGCACCTGCATGGGGGTAGCCAACTCAACCGCCCGCCAGTTGGTGAAGCCTGCCTTGCGGATGTACCCCTCGGCAATATCCTCGCCAGTGAAGAAGTCGAGGAAGGAGCCGTGAACGTCATGCACGAAAACGCGGAGGGCGCCCGGCAAGCCCCAGTCGCGGAACTCTTCCGCGTTCGTGACCGCCCAGAGCGGCAATCTCAACTCGAAATGTTCCGGGTCGATCTGGTCTTCGCCCGTCATTGCGTGACTCCTACCGGCCTCCCATTACGGCCATCATACAGCCGGCAAGGGAAGGCTGCGGTCTGCGCGGCTCGTGAGGCGATACAGGGGGCAAATGGCGTAGTCCTTGTCGAGTGGCTGCAGGCCGAGGTACTCGCAGACAAAGTCGTGGCCGGGCATGAGAGCCAGCGAGGCGGCGAACTGCTCGCTGACGAAGGCGCACCCGGGCGTCGTCACTGGCTCGATCCGCGCTGCCCGGCTGACATGGCTGCCGAAGTAGTTGTTGCGACCGAGGACCGCGTCGTAGCCCTCGAACACCGGTCCCGTGTGCAGGCCGATACGCACGCCCGGTTTCTTGTCCTCCCTCAGTCGGAGCCCGAACGAGGCGAAGTCGAACCCCTCCAGCCGTCGCAGCAGCCGTAGCGCCAAGTCAGCGCAGGACACGACGTCGGCGAAGACGCGGTAGCGACCCTTGGCGAAGGTGTCGTCGCCCAGGAGTAGATAGGCCTCGCCGAGGGTTGCCAGCAGCCAGTAATCACCCTCCTTACCGGGTTGGTCGAGTTCGGCGAGGACACCGTCGCGGACCCCGACAGCGAGGGCGCGTGACTGGTCCGGCCCCGCGATAGCGAGGGCGAGGGTGGCGGCGTTGATGCCGGGGAAGGTGTCGCCGGTTAGCTCGTAGGCCTGGCGGTAGAAGTCAAAGGCTTCGCGGAGCCAGGCGGTGCGGGCGGCGACATCCTTGCGGACGCGCCCGGCGAGGCTAAGAGCGTCACTGCGAAGCGCGGGCGGCAGGTCAGTGCGGTCGAGCAGATGCTGGACATCCCAGGCGGCGCGGGTGGTGTTGCCGCTGTTGACCAGGGCGCCGGCGCGGCAGTAGAGCAGGTTGGGGTCGCCGGGGTAGCGGTCAAGGCCGCGGGCGGCGACCTGCAGGGCAAGGGTGGGGTGACCTTGACGAAGGAGGAGGCGGGCGAAGCGGTGGTGTAGGGCCGGGCCTTGGGACCAGACGCCATCGAATGACGGCGTTCGGCAGAGGGCGAGGAGGTTGAGCACCTGGGCGTCCTTGTGGGCAAGGTGTTCGAGGACGGCGGCGGCGGTCGGGGCAATCATGGAGCGAGCTCCTGAATGATCGCGAGTCGAGCAGGTACGGGACCGGGCGAGGACTGCAACGACGTCAGCGCAGTCGCTCGGCCGCCGAGTGGGCGTCGTGGACCTGGATGGGTCGGGCTCGCTGTGGCCCGGCATCCGAACAGCGACAGGCCGGACCGCTTCGGCCGGCAGTCCTCTCGCCATTGTTCCTCAGCCGGTGAGTGCTACGATCACCCCGCTCCTCCAGGGGGGAGAGGAGGAGCGGGCTGCCGCCGCCCTCGTCGCGGAGAAGTACACGACGGGCGCCTGGAACCGCAAGCGCTGAGGGCGCCGAGACAATCCTGTGGGGCAAGTTGGTAACTTGCCATCGCTCAGGCAAGTTACCAACTTGCCCCACAGGCTCGTTCCCAGCTCTTACCGTCCGATCAATTCCAGCGAGCGCTCCACCACCTCGAACGCCGCCCTCGGTTGGGCCACGCGCTTCACGTTCGCCCGCAACTGCTCCAGCCGCTTCGGGTCGTGCAGCAGTCGCGACACCTTGTGCGACAGCAGCGCCGGATGGTTCACCTTGATCGCGGCGCCGTTTTCCAGCAAGAAGTCGCTGTTCCGCGTCTCCTGCCCCGGCACCGGGTTGACTACCACCATCACCGCACCGCTTGCGAGCGCCTCCGACGTCGTCAGTCCGCCTGGCTTCGACACCACCAGGTCCGCGACCGCCATCAGCTCGTGGATCTCCTTCGTGAAGCCGATCACCTTCGTCCGGTGCCGCTCCGGACAGGGGAGTTTCTCCAGCGAATTCTTCAACTCCTCGTTGCGGCCCGCGACCGCCACGACCTGGAGCGGCACGTCGATGTCGAGGAGCGCCTGATACAACTTCTCGATCGGCCCGACGCCGAACCCGCCGGACATCTGCAGCACGACCGGGCGGTCGCCGGCCAGGCCGTGCTTCGCGAGCAGGGCGGCGCGGTCGTGCTTCTCCCCGAACGCCGGCAGGATCGGAATGCCGGTCGGGATCGTGTCCTTCGCCGGCACGCCCCACGACTGCAGGTAGATCGCCCCCTCCTCGGTGGCGGTGAAGTAGCGCTCGCACGGCTGGTTCACCCACATCCGGTGCGTCTCGAAGTCGGTCGTGGCGATCACCTGCGGCACGGACAGCTTGCCCTGCTTGCGCAGGTGGGCGATCATCTCCGCGGGCAGGAAGTGCGTGTTGATGACCAGGTCCCACGGCTCGGCCCGCAGGAAGCGCATGAACTTGCCGAGGTTCAGCTTCTGCAGCATCAGCCGGAAGCGATCGCCGCGGTTCTTGCCCGAGCGGCTCGGCTGGTCGAGGGCGTCGTAGAAGTGGCCGAGCAGGTGCGGCGCCTTGTTCACCAGGTCGAGGTAGGACGTCGCGTAAAAACGGCGGAAGAGGCGGTTGGTCATCTCCAGCACGTCGAGGTTCTTGACGGTGGCGTCGGGGCGAAGTTGCCGCAGGGCCACCTCGACGGCCTCGGCGGCCCGCAGGTGGCCCGCGCCGACCGAGGCCGACAGGATGAGGATGCGTGGCGCCATGGCCGATGGACCTTTCGTGGTAGAATGTCGCCGGCCGGGCCTGTGGGTCAGGACTCCGATCCTGACAGGTCGATGTCAGGATCGGAGTCCTGACCCACAGGCCCGGCCGCCCTGAATCCCTTCCCCGGCCCCGCCCTCTAATCTAGCAGAAGCCAGTCCCGGGCGGCGAGCAGGCCGCCCGGACAGCCGCGTTGCTGGCTCGGAGGGTTGAGTCTATAATCTACGGGAGCGAGGGTTCCCGGCGGGCGTCCCGGTCGCCGGGTTTGGTCCCGCCAACGCACGAAAGGGGAGAACTCATGGCCGGTAAAAATGTGGTGATATTCAGCAGCGACAACTGGCAGAAGGAAGTCGAGCAGAGCGACGTGCCTGTCCTCGTCGATTTCTGGGCCCCCTGGTGCGGCCCGTGTCGAACCCTAACCCCAATCATCGATAGGCTTGCCGAGCAGTTTGCCGACCGCGTCAAGGTGGGCAAACTGAACGTCGATGACGCTCAAGACCTCGCTTCTCATTTTCAGGTCACCAGCATCCCGCGCATCCTGATCTTCAAGGGTGGCGCGAAGCCAGTTAAGTCCTTCGTCGGCGTTAAGACTGAAGCCGAACTCGTGGCCGCCATAAACAGCGTCCTCGAGGCATGACTTCGCACACAACTTTCCCGGCCGGCCGTGGGCCCCGGCCTCCCACGGCCCCGGCCGCCCCGAGTGTGTACCGCCAGCGCGCCCCCACCACAACACCCCGCGCCCAA
>JBBRPS010000396.1:0-9351 GCA_038227745.1 Gemmatales bacterium
GAGTCTTGTTGAACTCATCCCGGAGGCGGAGCGCCTTCGGCGTGTCCGCCTCCGGCACGAGCCACTTGAAGGCCACGGAGGAGTCCAGCACGTACTTCATTCAGCCTCTCGCAACTCCCGGATCGCGGGGACGCCGATGTCGAGGATCCCGTGCCGCTGACGGATTTCCTCGCGGATCCGGTCCATCTCCTCGCAGGCCCGCCGCGCCTCCTCGGGGTCACGTTCCCCGCGGGACGCGCGCAGAGCGGCCTCCTGCAACTCGGCCATGATGTCGGGGGGGATCAGGCGCTTCGATGGTTCGCTCATGACACGATTGTCCGGCGGAAGGGCCTGACAGTCAAGCCGCCCACGAGGGACTGGGGATGGACGTGGCCGCACTCAGTAGGTGACGCCCGCGGTGAGGCGCAGGCCGAGGAAGTCCACCGAGCCGCTCGTGTTCGTCGCGCCGCCGCTCCCGAACCACGTCTGGTTCACCAGCCCCGTCTGCACGAACACCAGCGCCCCGCCGTAAAGTCGATGCAATCCGCTCGACCGGAACGGTCATTCGGCCGCGGAGTCGAGTAGCAGTCGCACCACCTCCTCCACGTCCGCCGCCGTCGTCCGCCAGTTGACGAAGCAGAACCGCAGCGTCACCCGGCCGCGCAGTACCGTCGAGGACAGGAACGCCCGCCCCGTGGCCCGCAGCGCCTCCAGGAGCGCCAGGTTCCGCCGATCCAGCTCCTCTTCCCCCGCCTGCCCCGGGTCCGCGAACCCCCGCGGGAGGTAACGGAAGGCCACGATGCTCAACTGCCGCGGGCTGAGGATCTCGAACGCGCCCGTCTGCGACAGCAGGCCCTCGGCATACTCCGCCAGGCGGCAGCAGCGCGCCACCAGCTCGCGGAACCAGCGGACGCCCAGGACCTTCACCGACAGCCAGATCTTCAGCGCCCGGAAGCGCCGCGTCAGCGCGATGCCGCAGTCCGCGAAGTTCACCTCGTCCGCGCCCGGCTCCACGTCGCGCATGTACTCCGGCCGCAGCGCGACCGTCTCCGCCAGCCGTCGGCCGTCGCGCACCAGGACGCAGCCCACCTCGAAGGTCTGGGCGAACCACTTGTGCGGGTCGAGGGTGATCGAGTCGGCCAGCGCGATGCCGTCCAGCGCCACGCGGCCCTCCGGCGTCAGCGCCGCCGCCCAGCCGTACGCCGCGTCGGCGTGCAGCCACAGGCCTTGCTCGCGGCAGACGGCGGCCAGGCCGGCCAGCGGATCGACCGTGCCGGTGTTCGTCGCCCCCGCGTTCGCCACCAGCGCCCACGGCAGCAGGCCCGCAGCGCGATCGCGCTTCGCCGCGGCGGCCAGCACCCGCGGGTCGAGGCGGAAGTCGTCCGTCGCGGGCAGGGGCCGCACCCGGTCGGGGTGCAGGCCAATGACGCGGGCCGCCCGGTCGGCCGACCAGTGACGGTGCCCTGTCACGTACAGCACCGCCCGGCCGCGTTCCTCAAAGGCCAACCGCTCGCGGGCCACGACGAGGGCGGTCAGCGTCGCCTCGGAGCCGCCGCCGGTGAGGATGCCGCTCGCCTCGGCCGGGTAGCCGAGGAACTCCTTGAACCAGTCCAGCACGAGCAATTCGACCTGCGCCGGTCCGGCCGCCTCCAACCAGACGCCGGCGAAGAAATTGGCGCCGGCGCACAGCCAGTCGCCGAGCATCGACAGCGGCGTCGGCGCCCCGGGGATGAAGGCGAGGAAGCGCGGGTGGTTGGTGCGGGCCGCGAACGGCGCCACCTTCTCGGCGAACTCGGACAGGACGGCAGCGAAGTCGCTGCCGTCCTCCGGCGGCGGCTGGCGCAGCAAGGCCTCCATCTGCGGGCGCGAGGCGGTGTGGAAAAGGGGGCGGTCGGGGAGCGTTTCGAGGTGGCGCAGCACCCAGTCCGCCGTGAGGGCGGCGAAGTCCCTCAGGGCGGCGGCGTCGGGGTGGGGCAGCGGCCGTTCGAGGCCGCGGCGGAGGCGGTCGAGGTCGGTGGCGTCAATCGTGGTGTGCCTGGCGCTGGTGCTCGGCGACGCGGTCCTCGGCGATGTGCCAGCCGCAGTCGTCGCAGGTCGGGGCCTTGTCGTAGCAGTGGTCGCAGTAGAACGGGCCGCCGTGGAAGAACTGCTCCAGGCGGGCGCGGTCGTCGGGGGCGAGGTCGCCCGGCTCGCCCGGCAGGGGCAGCTCGTGGCCGCAGCCCTCGCAGCTGCGCTGCTTGAAGCGCTCCAGGAGCGGGGCGTAGTGGTCGTGCAGGCCGCGCGTGACCACGCCGGCGCCGTTGCACAGCGGGCAGGCGGTGCTCATCTGTGCCGCGATCGCCTTGCGGATGAAGGCGCTCTTGTTGGGGAGCTTATTGAGGAACTCCGCCAGCTCCTCCTCCACCTTGAAGGCCACGACCGCTTGCTTGAGGGGCTTCGGGGTCTTGCGTGTCATGCTCGGGTTCTCTGTTCGGACATTGGTCCCATGGGAGTAGTCTACCGCCCGGGGAGGGGAGGAGCAAGCGCGGCTAGTATCCAGACACGCTCGACCTGTAGGGTGGGCACTGCCCACCGGCCGCTACCCGGTGGGCAGTGCCCACCCTACAAGGCGAGCCTGTCGGCCCACAAGGTTGTCTCCCTGCATTGCGGTAGGCGCTCGCAGTCGTCGCAGGTGTCGGTATAATTGCTGGATAGACGCCGGCGCCACGGCCCGGCTTGCGACCCGCCGCCGACCGCCCTCCCGGAGAGATCCCATGGCCGACTGCTTCCCGAGGCTTTGCACGTATGGCGCCCTGGGGATCGCGCTGACTCTCTTCCCGTTCGTGCTGGGCCGACCTCCGGTTGGTGCAGACGAGCGGGCCTTCCCGCGCACGGCAGAGGTGCGGAAACTCCTTCAGTCGCGGTGCGTGGACTGCCACGGCGGCAAAAAGACGCGCGGCGGCCTCGACCTGACGACGCGCGCGGCGTTGCTGCGCGGCGGCGATTCGGGGGCGGCGGTGGTGCCGGGCGACGCGCGGAAGAGCCGCCTGTACCGCATGGTGCTGCACGCCGAGAAGCCGGGCATGCCCGCGAACGGCGACAAGCTCCCCGACACCGCCGCCGCACTGCTCGCCGCCTGGATCGACGCCGGCGCCCCTTACGACCGCCCGCTCGTCAAGCAGGTGGCGGCGAAGTCCGGCCCGTGGTGGTCGCTGCAGCCCGTCGTCAAGCCGGCCCCGCCCGCCCTCGACGCGGCGAAGTACGCCGACTGGGCCATCAACCCCATCGACCGCTTCGTCCTGGTCAGGCTGCGCGAGAAGGGGCTGGAGCCGGCGCCGCCGGCCGACCGGCGCACGCTTCTGCGCCGCGTGACGTTCGACCTGACCGGCCTGCCGCCGACGCCTGAGGAGATCGCCGCCTTCAGCAACGACCCCGCGCCGGACGCTTACGAGAAGGTGGTGGACCGCCTGCTGGCCAGCCCGCACCACGGCGAGCGCTGGGCGCGGCACTGGATGGACGTCGTCCACTTCGCCGAGACGCACGGCCACGACCAGGACGTGCCGCGCGACAACGCCTGGCCCTACCGCGATTACCTGATCCGCAGCTTCAACGAGGACAAACCGTATCGCCGTTTCGTCGAGGAGCAGATCGCCGGCGATGTCCTGTACCCCGCGGATCCGCAGGCGGTGGCGGCGCTCGGCTTCCTGGCGGCCGGCCCGTGGGACGAGAGTTCGCTGAAGGACATCCGCGAGGACACCCTCGACCGCAAGGCGGCCCAGTACCTCGACCGCGACGACATGGTGGGCACGGTCGGCCTGACGTTCCTGAGCACGACGGTGCAGTGCGCCCGCTGCCACGACCACAAGTTCGACCCGGTGAGCCAGCAGGAGTATTACGGCCTGCAGGCGGTGTTCGCCGGCGTGGACCGCGCCGACCGCCCCTACGACGCCAACCCCGCGGTCCGGTCGCGCCGTCTCGCACTGCTGAGGCGCAAGGCCGACCTGCAGGCCGGGACGGGCGCGGCGGCCCAACTCCTGCGCGATCCTGCGAGCGCGGCTGAGGTGGCGACATGGGAGAAGGCGCATTCGGCGTCAAAAACCGCCTGGAAAGTCCTCGATCCTGCCGTGTTCACGTCCGCGGGCGGGGCCAGCCCCGTCAAGCTGCCGGACCTGTCGGTACGCTTCAGCGGCAAGCGGCCCGAGAAGGACACTTACGTCTTCGAGTCGGTGAGCGACCTTCCGGTCGTGACCGCGGTGCGCCTGGAGGTGCTCGCCGACGATGGCCTGCCGCACCGCGGCCCGGGCCGGCAGGACAACGGCAACCTGCACCTGTCGGAGTTCAAGGTGGAGGCGGCGCCTGCGGCCGACCCCGGCAAGCGCCGCCCGGTCGCCATCGCCCGCGCCGTCGCCGACTTCAACCAGGCCGGCTGGGAGATCGACAGGGCGATCGACGGCAAGGGCCAGACCGCCTGGGGCATCTATCCCGCTGTCGGTCAGTCGCACAGCGCGGTCTTTGTCTTCCGCGAGCCGGTGCGCTTCACCGGCGGCACGCGCCTGTTCTTCACACTGGAGCAGCAGCACGGCGGCGGCCACCTGATCGGCCGGCCGCGCCTCGCCGCCACGGACACTGTGGCTCCCGCCACCGCCGCCCCGCTGCCGCCGACGCTCGCCCGGATCCTCGCCAAACCGCCCGAGAAGCGGAGCGACACGGACAGGGCCGAGGTGGCGCTGCACGTGCTGCGCGAGAAGGTCGAGGCCGACCTCGCCGCGTTGCCGCCGCCGAAGCTCGTCTACGCCGCGGCCCACGACTTCACGCCACAAGGCAGCTTCCGGCCGACGCGCGGCTGCCGCCCCGTTCATGTGCTGCGCCGCGGCGACGTCCGCCACCCCCTGGACGCCGCCGTGCCCGGCGCATTGTCCTGCGTGCCTGGCCTCGAAGCGCGCTTGCGGCTCGCCAGCCCCGACGACGAGGGCGAGCGCCGCGCCGCCTTCGCGAAGTGGGTGAGCGACGCGCGCAACCCGCTCACGTGGCGCTCGATCGCCAACCGCGTGTGGCACTACCATTTCGGCCGCGGCATCGTCGCCACCCCCAGCGACTTCGGCCGCATGGGCGCCCAACCCACCCACCCCGAGTTGCTCGACTGGCTGGCTGCAACGCTGCTGGAGGACGGCGGAACGCTGAAGAAACTGCACCGCCGCATCGTCACCAGCGCCGCCTACCGCCAGTCGTCGCGCCACCACGCGGACTACGCGAAGATCGACGGCGACAACCAGTACCTGTGGCGCATGAACCGCACGCGCCTCGACGCGGAGTCGGTGCGCGACGCGGTGCTGGCGGCGAGCGGTAAGCTCGACGCGGCGCTGGGCGGACCGTCGGTCAAGCACTTCCGGCAGAGCCCCGGCATTCACCGGACTCCGAAGGTGGACTATCTCGCCTTCGATCCGGACGGCCCCGGCGGCCACCGCCGCAGCGTGTACCGCTTCATCTTCCGCACCCTCCCCGACCCGTTCATGGACGCGCTCGACTGCCCCGACGCCTCGCAGTTCACGGCAGCGCGGGCGAGTTCGGTGACGGTGCTGCAGGCGCTGGCGATGCTCAATGATCGTTTCATGGTGCGCATGAGCGAGCACTTTGCGAAGCGCGTGGAGTTGGCCGGTCCGCTGGACGCCCAGGTGGGGCAGGCGTGCCGGCTGGCGCTGGGCCGCGAGCCGACCGACCGGGAGCGGGCGGCGCTGGCGGGCTACGCGGCGCGGCACGGGATGGCCAATGCCTGCCGGCTGCTGCTGAACTGCAACGAGTTCCTGTTCGTTCCGTGAGGGAGCGCGTGGACTTGTGAAAGTCACCAGGGCGGTTCGTGAAGATGCGAACCATATCCGGGCGATCCTTCGGACGATCCGGGACAGGGAGGATCCGCGCTGGCGGAAGGAGGACTCCCGGACGATGGAACTGCTGCTGGCCAGGGCACTCGGGGCGCAGCCTCTGGCCGAGGGCCAGTCGGGGGACATGGTGCTGGCTGGGACGGTTGAACTGCCGGATGTCGGGCCGGTGCGGTATATTATTGACGCCAAGCTCGACACGACCGGCAAGGGGCAGGCGGAGACGAAGCACTCCGGCATCAAGAGCAAGTTGCGCGACCTGGTCGGCGAAGGCGAGCCGGTCATTCACGCCACGCTGTGGGTGAATGCGAACGGCCGGGTGCGGAAGGCCGGGCTGTTCCGCTTCTTCGAGGGGTTCGGGAACGTGCGCTGGCGGGCGATGGAGTCCTTGACAGAGGTTTCGGACATGAACGACCTGGCCAGTCCGACGAAACTCATGGCCTTCCGCGCTGAGGTACTTGCCCGGCTGCGGCGGACGGATCTGAAGACCTACGAGGACCACATCGTCGAGGTGGGCGAGCGGTTCGCCGCGGGCGGCATCGACGACGCCATCCTGGGTTTCCAGGTGGTAGAGAAGAGAGGGAGCAAGGAAAGGGCCGACCGGGAGCGCCAGGAGGCGGCCGCGAGGTTACTGGGTATAAGTGTGGCGGATCTGCGTCGTCGTCTGGGGGGAACTGAGCCATGAGCAACACGACCTACTTCCGCTGGGATTCCCTCGACGGGCCTTACGCGGGAAGTGTGTGGTCCTACGACACACTCGAGGAGACGGCGAAGAGGTATTTGCGCAACCCCGCCCGCGCCGAACAATGGGCCGCCAGAGCCCTCCGCAAGCGGAATATCCCCAACGACCGCCGCGAGGCGCTGGAGAATTTCCTCTACATCCTCCTCGCCCGGCCCGAAGGAGCCAGCCGGCTGGTCGAGGATCCTGACTTCGAGGATTACGACAGGAGAAGGCCAACCCTGCTCGAGCGCTCGCTGGAGGTCGCGAAGCGCTGGCGCAAGTTGCCAGACAAGCAAAAGGCCAGGGAACACCTGCTGCTCGACTTCGAGTCGCTGTTGCTGCCCCAGTTCCAGGAAGAGTATCGCAACGAGAAGCTCGCCATCCTCTGCGAGCTGTTGCTCGACCACCCGGCCGAGGACGGCCGACAAGCCACCGTGGTAGTCCGCAAAAAGGGCCGCTCATGAACGCACTCCCTCCGCAACGGTTCTCCCGACGTCAGCTCCTCGCACATCTTGGCGGCGGTCTTGGCGGCATCGCCCTCGCCGACCTCCTGGCGCGGCAGGGCTTGCTCGCCGCCGAGCCGCGGCCGGACCTCAACGGCGGCCTGCACCACCGCGCCCGCGCGAAGCGCGTCGTGCAGCTCTTCATGAACGGCGGCGTCAGCCAGGTGGACACGTTCGACTACAAGCCCCAACTGCAGCGCCGCCACGGCCAGCGCTTTGACCCCGGCGGCGAGCGCGTCGAGGCGGTCACCTCCACCCCCGGTAATATCCTCGGAAGCCCGTTCGCGTTCCGCCGCCACGGCCAGTCCGGCCGCTGGGTCAGCAGCGTCTTCCCGCACCTGGCCCGCCACGTCGATGACCTGGCGTTCCTCATGTCGCTGGTGGCGCGCACCAACGTCCACGGTCCGGCCAGCTACCTGATGAACACCGGTTTCACGCTCCCCGGCTTCCCCTGCCTCGGGGCCTGGCTCAGCTACGGCCTGGGCAGCCTGGGCGACAACCTGCCGACCTTCGTCGTCCTGCCCGACGCACGCGGCCTGCCGTACAATAACCTCGGCAACTTCTCCGCGGGCTTCCTGCCGGTGCGCCACGCCGGCACCGTCATCCGCGCCAACGCCCCGTCGCCGATCGCCGCGCTGTTCCCGCCCCAGTCGGCCCGCCACATCACGCCGCAGAGCGAGACCGAGGGCCACGCGCTCCTGCGCGAGATGAACCGCGAGCACCTGGAGCGCATGCCGGGCGACTCGCGCCTGGAGGCGCGCATCGCCAGTTACGAGCTGGCGGCGCGGATGCAGCTCAGCGCCCCGGAGGCGCTCGACCTGTCGCGCGAGACGGCGGCCACGCAGCGCCTGTACGGGATCGGCAGTGCGCCGACCGATGGCTTCGCCCGCAACTGCCTGACCGCCCGGCGGCTGCTGGAGCGCGGCGTGCGCTTCGTGCAGGTCTGGAGCGGGGCCGGCGGTCCGACGGGCAACTGGGACAACCACGGCAGTATCGTCCGCGAGCTGCCGCCGATGGCCCTGGCTACCGACCAGCCGACCGCCGCCCTGCTGCACGACCTCAAGGAGCGCGGCATGTTCGAGGACACGCTGGTGGTCTGGTGTACGGAGTTCGGCCGGCAGCCGTTCAGCCAGGGTTCGGAGGGGCGCGACCACAACGGCCGCACCTCGGTGGCCTGGCTGGCGGGGGCCGGCGTCCGCGGCGGGGTGGCACACGGCGAAAGCGATGAGTGGGGCTGGCGCGCCGTGACGCCGTTAGCCGGGTATGACCTGCACGCGACGGTGCTGCACTTGCTCGGGATCGACCACGAGCGACTGACGTTCCGCCACAACGGCAGCGATCGGCGGCTGACGGACGTGCATGGGCACGTCGTCCGCGAGGTCCTCGCGTGACCCCGGCAGTGGAACGGCAGGCGCCCGAAAGGAGTCAATACGGATGCACCGGACGTTCTTACTCGCTTGTTGCAACCAGTCGCACGACCCCACGGTACGCGACCTGGCGCGGGCCACCCTTGAGGGCGACCTCGACGCCCTGCCGGTCCTGTGGGATCGCTTGCAGGAGACGCGGGGGCCAGTCATGCAATCTTTGAAGGTCGGCGAATGCTACCTCTTCCACGCCGGGGGGAGGCACTACACCGGGCGGGTCAAGTCCGTGTCGTTCACCGATGTCGTCCTGGAGCGAGCCGCCCTGCTGCCGTACTACGGGAATTATCACGACCTGTTGCGGACGGGCAACCCGCCGAACGTCGATCCGCTCCCAGACGAGATCATCCTCTCGACGGCGGCGGTCGTGGACGCGATCCCGTGGAAGCACCCGTTGCCGCGCGAGCCGAAAGGGAATGGCGACGAGATTCCGTTTTAACTTGTGGCCTACCGCCACGCGGCATACAGGGTCATGCTCTGGTAGTCGCGCACGAACCCCACCGCTTCGAGCAGCTCGCGCCCCGCCGTCACCGGCTGGCCGTTCCACTCGGCCACCGTCATCTTGTGGCTGACGGCCAGGCCCTGGTCGGCGGCGAGGACGGCGGGCAGGCACGCCACCGCGGCGGCGACGTCCTCGCGGCTGGCGCTGGCCAGCGCCGTCAAACGCTTGCCCTGCTGCTCGACGATCAGCACCGGCCGGCCCGCCCGCAGCACCAGCCAGTTGCCGGTACGGCGGAGCAGCGGCCGCGTGCCGCCGTCCAGCAGGGCGATGTCGAACGGGGCGCCGGAGCCGTACAGGTTCGCCGGGTCGAGGCTGTGCAGCAGCACCACCGGCGCCGCGGCGGTCGCGGGCAGGCCCAGGTCTTGCAGCA
>JBBRPS010000397.1:0-9300 GCA_038227745.1 Gemmatales bacterium
AAGGACTGCAGTCACGGCGTCTGCGCCGGCTCCTGCCACCACGGGCTGAGGACGTGGATCTTCTGCAAGATCAGCTCGCGCTCGCGGGCGTCCTTGGCGGTCGCCAGGCGGCCCTTGAGTTTGAGCATCTTCTTACGGCGGTGCTGACGGCGTTTCAGTTCGCTCTTGCGCTCGACCATGGGGAGTCCTTTAGGTCTTCGGGGAAACACGGTATCATGGATTGACCGGCGCCGGCCTCTCCGGCCGCTCCATGTTGTCACCTGTTGAGGAAGCTTGCAATGGGCAAACGGCTCTGTTTCACGGTGTCCGGCTTCCTGGCCGGGGTGCTTGCCACATTCTACTTCGGCCACGTCCTCGGGGTAAGGGCGCAGCTTTCGGAACGGCCCGGCAACTCGCTGGACAACCCCGTGGACGTGCCGCGCGACCTGAGCGGCCTGTCGATCAAGAACCCGCGCACGCGCGTCGTCCACACCACCGACGCGGACAAGGAAGGCGGCTCGATGTACCTCCAGCAGGTCGATCCCTGGCTGGGCTACCAGTGGGGCCGCAGTCTGACGCAGCGCAACTTCCGCGACCGCGATGGCGTCTACGGCGACGCCGGCAAGATCGATGGCCTGCTGCTGCCCGACGGCGTCAGCAAGATGATGGACCGCAGCCACGTCAACTCGTGCGCCATCTGCCACAACAACCCCTACCGCGACGGCGGCGCCGGCGCAACGATCGCCAAGAACGGCGGCAGCGGCCGCAACACGCCGCACATGTTCGGCGGCGGCCTCGTCGAGATGGTCGGTCTGCAAATGCGTCTGCAGGCCCTCGCCCTCGCCGACACGAACCGCGACGGCTGGATCAGCCACGAGGAGGCCAGGGGCAAGCGCTGCGTCATCGCCAACCTGCCGCCCGGCGCCCCCGGCCGCGTCGAGACCGACTACGGCAACTTCGCCGACGAGGACGGCGACGGCTACCCCGACCTGAACCCGATCTTCTACCCGATCTTCGTGGACAAGGACGGCAAGCGCATCGCCTTCGCTCGCAACCTGAAGTTCCCCGGCGTCGCCGGCTACACGATCGAGGTGCAATGCTTCGGCTTCGGCCACTTGTACGTGCCGTTCCGCCCCCCGGTCTCGACGACGCTGCGCTCGTTCACGATCACGCCGTTCGACATCCACTCCGGCCTGCAGGCGTGCGACCCGACGACGTTCACCAGCCCGCAGCAGAACGGCCTGGCGCTGGTGTCGAACGCGGGCGCCCAGCAGTTCGTGACGGCGGCCGGCAAGGACCGCGGCGGCGTCAAGGGGCCGACCGGCATCAGTCTCGACGACCCCGACCGCGACGGTTACTGCGAGGAGATCACCGAGGGCGACCTCGACGTGGTCGAGTGGTACCTGCTCAACCACCCGGCCCCGGCGCGCGGCCGCATCACGAAGGAAGTCGTCGCCGGCGAGAAGCTGTTCCACAAGGTCGGCTGCGCGAGCTGCCACGTCCCCGACTGGCACCTGAACGCCTACAACCCGGGCGCCAGGGACTACACGGA
Organism: Gemmatales bacterium; assembly: GCA_038227745.1. Classification (GTDB taxonomy): domain Bacteria; phylum Planctomycetota; class Planctomycetia; order Gemmatales; family Gemmataceae; genus DASPXY01. Next base: position 1,532 of record JBBRPS010000397.1, read on the forward strand.
GCGCTTCGATGGCGACCGCCGTTTCTTCGAGCTGCAGGTGGGCTGGAACGAGAAGAACGAGCGCATGGAGGGCAAGGTGGCCTACCTGGCGGAGAAGCGCGGCAAGCGTCTGTTGCCGAAGCGCGAGGCGTACACGATCCGCGGCCTCTACAGCGACTTCAAGTACCACGACGTCGGCGAGGCGTTCTACCAGATGCAGTACGACGGCAGCACCATCAAGAAATGGCGGACGGCGCCGCTGTGGGGCGTCGGCCACACGCAGCCGTACGGCCACGACGGCGCCAGCCTCGACCTCGACGCGGTGATCCGGCGGCACGGCGGCGAGGCGCTGGCGTCGCGCGAGAGGTACCGCGCCCTGAGCGACGCCGAGCGCCGCCAGGCGCTGACGTTCCTGGAGAGCCTGGTGCTGTACCAGACGGACCAGCTACCGTGCGACGTCAACGGCGACGGCAAGATCTCCGAGCGCTTCGTCGTGCAGAAGATGGACACGGGCCTGGAGCGCTTCAACCCGGAGTGGCTGTTCCGCGTGCCGGGCAAGATCGAGGGGCCGGTACGCAACGTGATGGGCCAGCGCATCACGTCGCACGCGCTGACGAACGTGCGGCAGGCGTACGGCCTGGATCTGCACTACCTGCGCGACACGGATGGCGACGGCTTCCCCGATGTGATCGACCCGGCGCCGCTGAAGCCCGGGTTCCGGGACGGCGTGCGCTGACGCCTTGTCCCACGGCTGGTTGACGAGTGTTGTGCGAGGCGGGAGGCCCAAAGGAGGAAATCGGTCTCCCTCGGTGTCCCGCCTCACAACTCCTCGGTAAAACGCACCCGCAAGACGCCGTAAGCCGCCGCGGCGTCGGAGACGATGAAGCGGAAGGCTCTCATCGTTCCGGTGGCATCCGCAAAGATGTACGTCACCTCGAAGTGGGCGGAGCCGGGCGAGCAGCGTCGGGAGGGATCGTTACGGTACGGCTCCCCGGTCTGGGCGAGTCCTTCGAGGAAGCCGAGGAGGGTATCGACATCCGTGTCGGCGAGGCCGCGGTCGGGGTGCCGCAGGTAGGCGAGGACGAGAGCCTCGTCGATCTCGACGTGGTAAGCCACAAGGCGACCCTCACGACGTCTTCCCCGCGCGCGCCCGGGTGCGGGCTTCGCTTACGCTGATGTAGCCTTCGGCCGTGGGGCCGTCCGGAGCCGGGGGGGGCAGCCTGGACTCATCAAAAGGCGGGATGGGGGCCGAGGCGCTGACCTCCAGGCCACGCACCCAGGTGAGAAAGGCTTTCGCCTCGCGGAGTTGTGATTCGATTGCGGGCGCTGCCACCGCGTCACCCTCGAAGATCGCGAGGGCATTCTCGAACAATTCCCCTTCGCGTTCAACCTGCGACCGCACGCTTGCAAGCGTGGAGAGCAGGGCCTCCCTCTCCATCCCCTCCCGGAGTCCCTCCCGCAACGCCTGCTCCATCCCCCTCTGGGCTTCGATGATGGCGTTGCCCTTCTCCAGGAGGGGCTGGCGGATCGTCTCCTTGACCGCATCCATGCTCGCGTTGAGGCGTTCCAGACGGGAGCGCATGTTCTCCCTGGTGGCTGTCGGCATGGTGCGGTCGTCCTTTCGAGGAACCCTGGGCGGAGGCGTGTTGCAGGGGCTGACCTGCTCGGTGAATTATAGCAGGTCAGCAGTTTCCTTCGACCTTCGCGGTGTGCGAAAAACGGAAGACGTGATCGACCCGACGCCCCTGCAGCCCGGCGTCCGCGAGAGCGTCCGCTGACGCGGCGCCCCGCTGTCGGCTGAGGCAAGGCAGGCGCGGGCGGGAGGCCCGCAGGAGAAGTTCTCCTGCGGGCCTCCCGCCCGCGCCCGGCAGTTGCGCGTGCTGAAGGAGGAGCACCCCGAGGCGCTGCTCATCGCCGAGGACTCGACCATCGCCAGCGGTGTGACGCGGCCAGTCGAGCACGGCGGCCCATGGTGCGGAAGGCGAGGGCGATGGTCAACCGCTCCGGCTCGATGGGGAACGGCCTGTCACCGCAAAACCGTCGGGGCTGGAAAGCCGTCAAGGCGTCGTGCCGCTGCCGGCGGCACCAACTTCCCCCAAGGGAAAGAATCGAGTGGACACCGAGCCTCGGGCCGGTTAGGTTCCATTTTCATCTTGCCCGGGCACTCCGGCCGGCCTCACGTTCTGCACGCGGCGTGTGCGCGGGGCGCTTGGCAACAATGCGACACCGAAAAACCCCCAGGAAACGCGCCGCGCGGAGGAGCAGGGCAGGGGCCGCCGGGGCAAGAACCTGTGCGGCCGCGCCCCGCCCGGTCGCCGGTCTCCGCCGGGGCCATCGCTGGCGCGGACGGCTTTCACTGGACGCCGTCTCATCGCGGGTGATGTGAGCACACGGAGGTCACGATGTCAAGAGAACGGTTCCTGGCAGCTTTGCTTCTCACCTTTGCTTCTCACCTTTGCTTCTCCGAAAGGTGTGTACGATCGGGGCGGGCGCGCAGTTAAGATCCCATGGGGGTAGCCCATGGCAGACGATTTGACCGACGGACAGGATCTGGTACGCCGACTCGCCGAGGGGGATCAGCAAGCCCTCGCCGAGGCGTTCGCACGCTACCGCGCCCGGCTGCGCCGCATGGTGCGGCTGCGCCTCGACCGGCGTTTGCAGGGCCGCGTCGATCCTTCCGACGTGCTGCAGGAGGCGTACCTCGACGTGGCCCACCGAGCCCCCGAGTACGCCGCCAACCCGACGATGCCGTTCTTCCTTTGGCTCCGCTTCCTCACCGGGCAGCGGCTGCTGATCGTCCACCGGCAGCACCTCGGGACGAAGATGCGCGACGCGGGCCAGGAGGTCTCGCTGTACCACGGTGCGCTGCCGCAGGCGTCGTCGGTGTCGCTCGCCGCCCAGTTACTGGGCCGGATCACCTCGCCGAGCCTGGCCGCAGTGCGGGCCGAGGTCCAGCTCCGCCTGCAGGAGGCGCTCAACCTGATGGACCCGCTCGACCGCGAGGTGCTGGCGCTGCGCCACTTCGAGGAACTGAGCAACAACGAGACGGCCCAGGTTCTCGGCATCCAGAAGTCGGCAGCCAGTAACCGCTACATCCGCGCCCTGAAGAGGCTGAAAGAAGTGCTATCCACCATGCCGGGTTTCTTCGACCACTGACACGGAGTCTCCATGCCCAATTCGAGCGCCGACCGCAACCCTGTCGAACGTCTGGCCGAGGAGTTCGCCGAGCGCTATCGCCACGGCGAAACGCCATCGGTGGCCGAATACGTCGAGAAGTACCCGGAGTACGCCGACGAGATTCGCGAGCTATTCCCCGCCCTGGTGATGATGGAGCAGTTCAAGCCGGCCGCGGGAGAACACACGGGGGATTACGAGGGGCCGGGACCCGAAGGCGACCACATGCTGAAGCAGGTGGGCGACTACCGCATCCTGCGTATGGTCGGCAAGGGCGGCATGGGCGAGGTCTACGAGGCCGAACAGGTGTCGCTCGGCCGGCACGTCGCGCTGAAAGTCTTGCCGCCCCAGGCGTTGCTCAATCCCACCTACCTCGAGCGTTTCCGCCGCGAGGCACGGGCGGCGGCCAAGCTGCACCACTCCAACATCGTCCCCGTCTTCGGTGTCGGCGAGTGCGACGGCGTCCACTACTACGCCATGCAGTTCATCCAGGGCGAGGCGCTCCACCGGGTGCTAGACGACCTGCGCCGCTTGCGCGATGGACACGGCATCACGGCGGAGACCCGTGAGGGGAGCGTTGCCTACAGTTTGCTGAGCGGCCGCTTCGCAGCGGACGCCGTAGGTCAGGCTTCCCAGCCTGACGGAGGACAGAGCCAGGCTGGAAAGCCTGACCTGCAGCCCGATGCGACCGCGCCGATCTCGCGCGTCGAGCCCCGGTCTTCCCCCCTCTCGGGAGGCGGCTCCGAGGCGGGGTACTACCGCAGCGTCGCGCGGATCGGCCTCCAGGTCGCCGACGCACTCGCGTACGCCCATCGGCACGGCGTCCTGCACCGCGACATCAAGCCGTCGAACCTGGTCCTCGACCTGCAAGGGACCGTGTGGATCACCGATTTCGGCCTGGCCAAGGCGGAGGGGGCCGAGGATCTGACGCAGACCGGCGACATCGTCGGCACGGTGCGCTTCATGGCGCCGGAGCGGTTCGAGGGCCGTTCGCTGCCGCAGAGTGACGTCTACGCACTGGGACTGACGCTGTACGAGTTGCTGACGCTGCGCCCGGCCTTCGAGGACGCCAAGAAGATGCGGCTGATCGAGAAGGTGCTGCATGAGGCGCCGGCGCCGCCGCGAAAGCTCGACCCGCACATCCCGCGCGACCTGGAAACCGTGGTACTGAAGTGTCTGGCCAAGGAGCCGGCGGAGCGATACGCGAGCGCGGAGCTGATGGCAGACGACCTGCGCCGCTTCCTGGCGGATCGGCCGATCCTGGCGCGGCGGAGCACCTGGCGGGAGCGGACCTGGCGCTGGTGCCGGAGAAACCCGTGGGTCGCGTCGTTGAGTGCCGCCTTGCTGCTCGTGCTCATGGTGACGGCGGTCGGCGGAGTGGTGATGTCGCTCAGCCTCAACCAGGCGCTGGGACGCGCCACGGAAGCCGAGCACGAGGGCAAGAAGAAGCTATTCACTGCTTACGTCTCCGAGGCGGACGCGACGTGCATGAGCAGGCGTCCCGGCCAGCGGTTCGGTGCCCTGCGGCGGATTCGCGAAGCTCTGGACGTCGCGAAGGAGGTGGGGTTAAGCGATGACGATAAGATCCGGTTGCGCAATATCGCCCTCGCCGCGCTCTGCCTGCCGGATGTCGAACCCGGCACGAAATGGACCGCCGGCATTGATACGCCGCGCCCCGAGGGCATCGACCCGATCATCCACAGACGCGTACAGATGGCCAACGCCCTCCGGCGTCTGCCGCAGCCGGTCTATGAGCTGCGCGGCCTCTCCTGGTACAGCCCCGACGGCCGGTTCATCGCCGTGGCCAAGCAGCCTTACAGTGACGGCAAGCGGCTCTCCGTACCGGCCCAGGTCTGGCGTCTCGATGGCCCAGAACCTGTCAGCGTGCTGAAGGATGTCCCTGAGGTTTACGAGGGGGCGATAGCCTTCCAGCCTGACGGCGGGCGGGTGGCGTTCGGCCACGACGACGGCACAGCATCCGTTTACAGCCTAGAAACCGGCAAGAGGGTCCGCCGTCTGAAATGCGGCCAGTTGGCGACATTCTGTTTGGCCTATCATCCCCATCTCCCGCGCCTCGCCGTCGCCAACGACCGCGACGTCACTATATGGGATGGAGAAACGGGACAAAATCTGGGCCTGATTTCGCACACGGAAAGCGTGATGTCCGTCGCCTGGCACCCCCGGGGCCATCGCCTCGCGACTGCGTCCGGCACACGCATCTATCTCTGGGACGCGAAGACGGGCCAGGCCCTGATGCAACCGTGGCTGGGGCACCAAACCCAGGGCATCTCGCTGACGTTCAACCGCGCGGGCGACCGCGTGGCGAGCAATGATTGGAACGGCGTCCTGCGCCTGTGGGACGCCACGAGTGGGCAGTTGCTGTTGAGTCTGCCTGGATACGCGGAGCCGCTGTTCGGCTCGGACGACCAGTCCCTTGGGTACGCGGGAACGGCAACCAGGGATGAATATCAGGTCCGCCATCTTGCCGTGGGACGGGAACTGCGCGTGCTGTATCGCTCGACGCCGCGCGGCCGGGAGAAGTTCCATCGGTCCAGCGTCCATCCGAACGGCCGGCTGCTGGCGTTCAACACCGAAACGGGACTCGGCTTCCTCGACCTGCTCACGGGCGAGGAAGTGGGATTCGTTCCGGGCACGTTTTCTCCTCACACTCTGTTCTTTGACACGACAGGCTCGCTGTGGACCTCCGGGGCAGGGGGCGTGATTCGCTGGCCCGTGCAGCCTGTGGCCGATTCGGGATCCCACCTGCGGGTTGGTCCTCCCGAGTGGGTCGCGAGTCTACCGGCTCGGGTCGATGCGAGGTGGATCCGCTTCAGCGCGGACGGACGGGACGCCGTCATTCCCCTAGGTACGGGTGCCTTGGTGGTTCACCGCGGGCCTCCCCGGCGGACGCTCCAGCTCGGTCCACAGTACGACGTGCGTCACGCCCGTCTCAGTCCCGACGGCCACTGGGCAATCACGGGTAGTCATCATTTGGACGAGTCGAGCGTGAGGCTCAAGGTGTGGAACGCGGACACCGGGCGTCTCGTCGCGAACCTGCCGTACCCTGACATCTCGGAGGACGGAGGTTTCTCCATCGACAGTCGCTGGCTCTACGTCACTGGCCGCGAGTCGCGTCGCATCGAAATCGCCTCGCTGGCGAAGACCCCGATTCAGCCTGTGGTCCCCGATGCCCCCTCCGCCCCTCCGTCGTGGCAGGAGGCGTGGCGGGGCGAGCGGGCGCGGGTAGGCGGAGTTTTCGCTCCCGACGGCGAACTTGCCGCCTTCGGCAGCGACCGGGGCCACGTCTCGCTTGTCCTCGTGAAGACGGATGAGGAGATCGCCCGACTCCCCTCCCCCGAGGTGGGCCGCCTCAATCCCTCGACCTTCAGTCCCGACGGCACCCTGTTGCTGGCGACAGGCGAGGAAACGGGAGCTATCTACGTCTTTGACCTGCGGCGCTTGCGGGCCGGGCTTGTTGAACTGGGCCTCGACTGGAACCTGCTGGCGTATCCGCCGGCCCGACCCGAGGACGCGAAACCTGCCCTCGCGCCGCGCCTGCAGGTCGATCTGATCGATGCCCAGTGGGCCACGACCAAGGCGAAGATGTCCGAGTACGACCGCCGCAACGTTCTCGTGCGGCTCTTCGTCAATCCGTTCGACGCCGAAGCCCATTACCGGCTGAGTACCCTCCTTCTTGAGGCAGGCCGGGTGCAGGACGCCCATGCGCACCTGACGGCGGCCCTCACGTTCCAGCCGGGCATGGATACGGAGTACCGTCTCCGCGGCGAGATGGCATTCCGGCTGAAGCGCTGGGACGACGCCGCGGCTGACCTCACACGCTACCTGGACAAGTACCCCGACGACGGCCTCACACGGTTGCAACGCGCCGACGTCCAGCGTGTCCGCAAGCGTTTCGCGGAGGCCGCAGCTGATTTCACGACGGTTATCCAGGCGTCACCTTTTTTCCCCTCCCTCTACGAAAGACGGGCCGCCTGCTACGAAGCGCTCGGGAAGGCCGACCTGGCGAAGGCCGACCGCGAACGGTACGTCAAACTCGGTGGACGCAACCCGACGACGCTCAACACCCATGCCTGGCAGTTGGCAATCGGTCCGGTCGCGCAGCGCGATCCTGTAAAGGCTTTGGAACTGATCAAGGAGGCGATCAAGCAACAGCCGGGCAACGCTCTGTTCCTGAACACCCTCGGAGTGGTGCAATATCGCAACGGGCAGTACAAGGAAGCCGTCGCCACCCTGGAGAAGAGCCTCGCCGCCGGGCAGGGCAACTCCGACGCCTTCGACCTGTTCTTCCTGGCGATGTGTCACGCCAGGCTCGGGGATGCGGCCCAGGCCAGGGACTGCTTCGACCGGGCGGTGAGGTGGCGGCAAGGGCAAAAGAATCTGTCGGCCAATTACACCGCGGAGTTGACGGCCTTCCAAACCGAGGCGGAAGCGCTCCTGGCCCCCGCCGTCCCCTGACAGGTAAATGCTTCGACCCTCCCGCGTTCCCTGGGTGTCTTCCGCCCCTTTGAGTGTTGGGCGGGTTATTACCCCGGCAGGAAAGCTCCTCACGGTAGCCCGCCGCGGAGCGGCGGGCTACCGTGAGGAGCTTTCCTGCC
>JBBRPS010000398.1:0-9295 GCA_038227745.1 Gemmatales bacterium
CGCGGCGAAGAGCCGGCGCTGCGCCCCATGAGCAGCAACTGCCTGCTCGCGACGATCTATCGGCGCTTCGGCATCGACGTGACGCGGACGTACCACGACCGCACCGGCCGGCCGATCCCCATCCTTCAGGAGGGCGAGCCGATCGCGGAATTGCTGTAAAGGCGCGTCCGCGGTCGCGGCCGTTGGAGGGCTCAACGCTCCCACTGGTCCACGAGCGCCTGCAGCGTCAAGGGATCGACGTCCCCCTCGACTTCCAGCCGCTCGTACCCGGTCTCCGCCGCCGGGCTGACCCGCGAGCGGATCCCGTGCGATTCCAGGTGAACCCGCAACTCCTCCCCGCGACCGTTCGGCACGTGGACGATGTTCTGCCCACCGACGGGGAACACTTTCAACTCTTCGACGGACATGGCCGGGCCTCCTCGGGCGTATAAAGAAATCAGGTGCAAACCGCGCGCCCCCGTGAGCGGGGCTTCCTCGAATCATGAAGCCGGCGTGGCCGGCGCACGCGGTGTTTGCCGGACGCCAGGCACCGCCGCCCCATCCCGGGCGCACGGCAAGGAAGGGAGAAGGGGTTGGGCGTGCGGCCCGGCGCCGCCACTTGTGGGCAGACTGGAGTTGCCTGTTCTACTTCGTGAAACTATAGTTGCGCTGGGGCTGTCCGCACACGCGGGCCGGCGCAGGGGTTCCGGAGTCGTGTCGGGGCGGTTGAGGCTTTCCTGGGGCGCCCTCATCTGTTATGATGAGCGCGATTTGGGGCGGTCCTCTCTGGCGCAGATCCGTCCGGGCGGGTGTCGCTGAAACCTCCTTTCCACGTGTACGCCCCGGATCGGATCTTCGAGAACGCGAGCAAGCGAACAAACGAGGTGGCCTCATGGCCGTGTCGCTGAACATCGGGAAATGCACCCTCCTGGGCAACTACCGCGAGAACAACGAGGACTCGATCGAGGTCAAGCAATTCCCCGATATGACGGTCTGCATTGTCGCCGACGGCATGGGCGGTCAGGCGGCGGGGGAGATCGCCAGCAAGCGGTCCATCGAGGTCGTGCCGCGTGAGCTGCGGAAGAACCTCACGCAGTCCGTCGGCCCCGACCAGGCCAGGACGGTCGTCCGCAAGGCCGTCGTGCAGGCCAACGAAGAGATCATGGCGATGGGCCAGCTCGACCGCGACCTGCGCAACATGGGCACGACGGTCGTGATGGCCGTCTGGCGCAAGGGCCAGGAGATGTACATCGCGGGCGTCGGCGACAGCCGCGCTTACCTGGTCCGCGAAGACACGATCAAGCAGCTCACGATCGACCACTCGCTGGCGCAGGCGCTGGTCGAGAACAAGACGATCTCCGCCGCCGAGGCGCGCGAGCACCGCTTTCGCAACGTGCTGTGGAAATACCTGGGCACGAAGGAAGTCGGCGAGGGGCCGGAAGTGACGGTCGTGCCGGTCCAGCCCGGCGACCGCTTCCTGCTGTGCAGCGATGGCCTGACCGGCCCGGTGCCCGATCAGCAACTCCTGAGCTTCATCAACGAGCACCCCGACGTGCAGGAGTGCGCCGACGGTCTCGGCCAGCTCGCCCTCGACAACGGCTCGCGCGACAACGTCTCGTGTATCGTCATTGAGGTCGTCGGGTAGCCTCCCCCATAAAGCCCACGGGTTGCCACCCGTGGGCTTTCCGCGCCCGCCTCACACATACGTCTGCGTCGTCGGCTTGATGATCAGCTCCGGTATCGAGACGTGCGGCGGCATCGTGGCCACGAACAGCACGGCGGCCGCCACGTCCTCCGGGCGCAGGATCTTCTGCCGGTGCTCCTCCGTCACCGGCTGCGGCCGCTCCACCAGGATCGGCGTGTCCACCTCGCCGGGGTAGATATTGCTCACCCGCACCCCGCTGTCCTTCTCCTCCGCGCCCAGGCACAGCCCCAGGGCCGTCATGCCGAACTTCGACGCCGCGTAGGCCGCCCCGCCCAGCGGGCTGGCCCGCTTGCCGGCGACCGAGCTGACGTTCACGATCACGCCGTCGCGCCGCTCCAGCATTTGCGGCAGGACGTAGTGCGTGCAGTAAAACGCGCCGTCCAGGTTCGCTCGCAGCAGCAACTGCCAGCGCTCCGGCGTGAGCTCGCGGATCGAGCGCTCCTTGATGTTCAGGCCGGCGTTGTTTACGAGGATGTCGATCCGGCCCAGCCGCCGCGTCGCCGCCTCGACGAGGCGCTGGACCTGCGGCGCCTCGGCGACGTCGGCCGCCTCGTACCCCACGCGGTCGCCGGCGCCGAGTTCCCGCGCCGCCCTGGCCAGCTTGTCCGCGCTGCGGCCGGCGATGACGACCCGGGCACCCTCTGCGAGAAAAGCCCGCGCCACCGCCAACCCGATGCCGCTGCCGCCGCCCGTCACCAGGGCCGCCTTGCCTTCCAGCTTGCTCATGGGTGCCCTCTCCGGGGGCCTCGAACCCGGCGCCCCCGCCGGTGTCCTTCTCCAGTAGCCGCGCCGCCGCGGCGAAACGTCTGCCGACCGTTGTAGTCCCCGGCCGGCGCGGCAACAACCGCCGGGGAGCGAAGCGGAATTGTCCTCCCCCCGCGGTTTTTGCTATGGTGTCAGCAGACGCCGGGCCGCCCCGGCAGGACAAGCCTCTTCTGGTAACCACGAGAAAGGAACGCCATGAACCCCGAACTGCGCCGTCGTACCGACGAGGTCGGGACCCGCTTGACCCATCTCCGGGACTCTCTTTGACCTCGCCGGCAAACAGGCGCTCCGCGCGCAGCTCAGCGAACGCATGGGCCAGCCCGCCTTCTGGGACAACCAGGAGAAGGCCCGGCAGACCATCGGGCAGCTCAAGCCCCTCAACGCCATGCTCAACCCCTTCGAGGCGCTCCTCAAGTCCGGCGAAGACCTCAGCGTCCTCGGCGACCTCGTCGAGGAGGACCCGAGTTCGGAGGGGATGCTGGAGTCCGAGCTGAACGAGGTCGAGAAGAAGCTCGACGCCTTCGAGCTGCAGGCCATGCTCAGCGGCGCGCAGGACGCCAGCGACGCCTTCGTCAAGATCCAGGCCGGCACCGGCGGCACCGAGGCCTGCGACTGGGCACAGATGCTCATGCGCATGTACATCCGCTGGGCGGAGCGGCGCCGCTTCCAGGTCGAGATGATCGACGAGCTGCGCAACGAGGAGGCCGGCATCCGCAGCGCCACGCTCAAGGTCGTCGGGGACTACGCCTATGGCTATCTCCAGAGCGAGATGGGGGTACATCGCCTGGTGCGCATCAGCCCGTTCGACGCGAACGCCCGCCGGCAGACGTCGTTCGCGGCGGTGGACGTGACGCCGGACATTGAGGGCACGATCGAGATCGAGATCCGGTCGGACGATTTGAGGCGCGACACGTTCCGCAGCGGCGGCCCCGGCGGCCAGCACCAGAACAAGACCGAGAGCGGGGTGCGCTACACGCACCTCCCGACCGGCATCGCCGCCGAGAGCCGCACCGAGCGCAGCCAGCACAAGAACGACGCTAACGCCATGGCGCTGCTCAAGGCGAAGCTGTACCGCATCGAGGAGCTGAAGCGCAAGGCCGAGGTCGAGAGGCAGTACGACGAGAAGGGCGAGGTGGCCTGGGGCTACCAGATCCGCAACTACGTCATGCAGCCGTATACGCTCGTCAAGGACGTGCGCACCGGCGTCGAGACGGCACAGGTACAGCAGGTGCTCGACGGCGACATTGAGGAGTTCATGCAGCACTTTCTGCGGCAGAAGGCCGAGCGCGAGCACAAGAAGCCCAAGTGATGCCGTCCCCGTTTAGCCGCGAGCGGTGAGCCAGATCCCGCTACGCGGGGGGCGAGCGGGTGAGCCAGATCCGCTGCGCGGGGCCCGCGCAGCGGATCTGGCTCACCCGCTCGCCCGAGGCTCGCGGCTAAACGTACCAGGTCCTCAACCCTTCCGCGCCAGCCGCACCACCAGCCGCTCCAGCAGCGTCCGCGCTGGCAGCATGCTCCCACCCTTCAATCCCACATCGACCTCCATCAGCCAGTCGTACAGCTTCGCCAGCCGGCGCCGGCCAAGGTGGCGCAGCTGCTGCTCGCCCGCCTTCAGCGCGAACGGCAACACCCCTGCCTCCTCCAGCGCCGCCGCCAGCGGCTTGCCCAGCCGATACAGCGCCGCCGCCTGCGCCAGCTGCCGCAGCTTGCTGCTGAACGCCCCCAGGATGCGCATCGGCTCCTCGCCCTGCTCGAACAGCCGGTCCAGGATCGCCAGCGCCTCGCGCGTGTTGCCGGCGCCGATCGCGTCGAACATCTTCCAGATCGTCTCCGCACGGCTGCGGCCGACCAGCCGATCCACGTCCGTCGCGTCGATCCGCCCCCGCGTGCCGACGTAGATCGTCAGCTTGAGCAGTTCCTGGTCGAGCTGTCCCATCTCGGGGCCGATCAGCTCAACGAGCAGCGACGCGGCCTGGGCGACGAGCTGCTTGCCGTACCGCGCCCCCGCCCACTGGATGCACCACTGCGGCACCTTGTACGCCGCGGGGGCCTTGCAGACGATCGTGGACGCATCGGGGACGAGCTTGGCCAGGCGCGTGGTGCCCGCCCAGGATTTCACGTCGAGGACGAGCGTTCCCGTCGCCGGCAGGTCGCCGACCGTCTTCTCCAGGGTGGCGCGGTTGCGGACGACGAACGGGTCGGCGTTCTCGACCACGATGAGGCGGCGCGAGCCGAAGAAGGGTACGGTCTGCAGTTCGTCGAAGACGCTGGCGAAGGTCGCCTTGTCACCCGGATAGGTGGAGATGCTGAACTCGTCGCCCTCGGCGCCGAGGACGAGGGTTTTCAGCGCATCCAGAACGCGGCGCTTGAGGAAATCCTCGTCGCCGTGGAGGACGTAGAGCGGCTGCGGCTTGCCCTTCGCGGCGCGTTCGAGGAAGGTGAGGCTGTCCATCGCGGGTCCCCTTCAGTTTCGCCGCGGGATCTGGCTCACCGCTCGCGGCTAAACGATCGTACAGACGGGGACGGCCGCGCGGAAGAGCAGGTCAGCGTCCGCCGGGCGCCACCGTCGTGATCCGCGCCCGCGGCTGTGACAGGTCCACCTTGACCATCTCGGGAGTGACCGCCTCGCCGACGTTGCCCGCGAGGTCCGCCGCCTCGACTTTCAGCAGGAACTGGTAGGGCACCGTCTCCGGCATCGACCAGACGTAGCGGCCGCTGTTGGCGATCCGGTCCGCCGTGATGGGAGTCCACGGGCCGTCCGCCTTCGGGGCATAGGAGATCGTTATGGGCGCCTTGCCGAGGTTTTTGTCCTGGGCGGTCCAGTTGATGAACAGCTTGCCCTTGTCGGCGCCCTGGCCGACGACGACCCCTTGCAGCTGCACCAGCGGCTTCGTCAGATCGACCTCGACCCAGACCTGCGGGCGGTCGCCGATCTGCGGTGGCCTCTCGCCGAAGCCGACGCCGCTCCGGGCGACCAGCGTGAAGCCGTACACGCCCTCGCGTGCCACCGGGACGATCAGCGGCGCCTGGATGCTTTCGTTGGTGAACGGCGGCAGTTCCACCTTGCTCCAGCTCCGCGTGTCCTCGGTCACCCACAGCTCCAGCGTCGACACGCCGGAGGGGCCCTTGTCCTTGATCTCGAAGTTGAGGCGGATCTTCGTGCTGTTGATCAGCCGCCGGTCGGGGTCGAGCGGCACACCGGCCGGCGACTGGCCGCGGAAGCCTTGATCCACCGGCGCCGGGCTGCCCGTGGGCAGGGTGGCGGCCTGGGTGTTGAGGCTGACGTTGGTCGAGGCCTCGCCCCAGTTGCCGGCCCGGTCGCGGACGCGCAGGCGCACCTCAAGGACGGCGTTCGTCTCGGGGAACCAGTAGGCCTGCGGGTCGGGGCTGCGCCGCACCAGGGGCGTCCACGTGGTGCCGCCCACGCTCCGGTATTCCAGCCGCACCGCGTCCGCCTGGGTCAGGTCGAGGTGGTCGTCGTGGACCTCCCAGGCAACGCCGACCTGTCCGTTCTGCGGCGGCAGAGGGCGCAGGCGCACGATCGGCGGGATGGTGTCAACGATCACCTTGAGGCTGGGCTGCGCGCCCTGCATCGCGGGCGGGACGAACTGGCCGTCCACGGTCTGCGTCTGGACGGCGAACCAGTACAGGCCGTCGGCCTGGGCGGTGAAGTGGAAGCGCTTCTGCTCCGGCGGCGCGATGGCGAAGGACTCCCAGCGGCGGCCCTGGTCCTTGGAGACGAATAGCTGCAGTTGCTTGACGCGGTGCGCCATCGGCACGGGGTCGAACGGGATCCAGAACTGGCGCTCGCGCACGTAGAAGATCTGTCCGCCGCCCTCCTGGGCCGGAGAGTGTGGCGGCGTCCACGCGAAAGGCAGAACGAGCCAGAGCGTCAACAAGTGCAACCTTCGCATGGGTCATTCCTTCTTCACAGGAGTCCGCATACAAGCCCGAAGCGCAAGCGAGGGATCTCTTCCTGACTCCTGACCCCTGCGTCATTGAGGCTTCCATCGCAGGGGAATGCCGGCCATGCATCCGTACACTTCCGCGGCCAGGGCCGCCAGCCGCTGGTTCCCCTCGCCTTGCAGGTCGGCGAACCGGCGGGCCAGAGCGTTGACCGGGACGATCCCGCACCCCACCTCATTGCTGACGACCACGACACGGGCCGGGACCTCCTGCCCGATCTTCCCCAGGTCTCCGACCCGGGCCAGGATCTCCTCATCGGCGAGGCCGGCTCGCCCCGGCAGCCCCAGTAGGAGGTTGTTCAGCCAGAGCGTCAGGCACTCCACCAGCACACAGCCTGCGGCGCCGTGGCCGCGCACCGCGGCGGCCACGTCCCACGGCTCCTCGATGGTCTGCCAGGGGGGCGCGAACGCGGCGCGGCGCTGGCGGTGGCCGTCGATCCGCGCGGCCATCTCCGCGTCGCTCTTCTCCGCCCCCGGTAGGAGGCTCGGCGGCAGGGCCGTCGCGAGGTACGTAACCGGGGCGTGGGCGGCCGCGAGCTGCTCGGCGAAGCGGCTCTTGCCGGAACGCACCCCTCCCACGATCAGCGTGAGCTGGGCCATGAAAACTCTCCGGACTGGCCTCTTCACCCGCACATCGTCTGGGAAGGTGAGGCGGCTTGAGAAAATCAACAGGACGGGGGGGAGTGCGACAAGGGGAGGGGGAGGGGAGGGTTCATTCTGCTGTCTTTGCCGCTTGCGGCCTCGCCGCGGTTTTCCTTGATCGAGGGCTTCGGCGGCCGCTGAAGGTCGGCGCCTGCGCGCGACAAGGGGCCGTGCCGGGAGCGGGAGATTCCCCCCTCGGCACGGCCCCTCTGCTATCCCGGATAGGGCTTCTCTCTACCGGGCGGGGTCATTCGCGGAGCTTGATCTCCACTTGCGGCTCGTAGGGAGCCAGTTCCGCCAGGTTGGCGATGCGCGGCCCGACTTCGTTCGCGTCGGCCCGGCTGTTCACGCGCAGCTTCACGATTACCTTGTCGGGGGACGGGAAGACGATCTCGACGTCCCGGGCGAGGGCGCCGCAGGCGCCCTGCACGGCCTGCCGGAGCCGCGCCGGCAGGTCCGGGCTGAACGCGGGGGCCGCAGGAGGGGCAGTATTACTGCGGCGCGGAAGATCCTCACCCAAGCCCGACGCGCCAGCGAGGGGCCCCTCGCTGGCGCGTCGGGCTTGGGGGATCACCTTCCGCGCCGGAGGAATAACCGCGGGGGCCGCGGGGGCGACGGAAACCGTGGGGGCCGCCGCCGCATGGAAGTCACGATCCACCAGGATCACTTTGCCCGTGGTCTCATACGGCTCGGCGGGGACCGGGTAGACCAGGCGCGGCTTCGGCGTCGCCTGCGCGACCACCATCGGCTCCTCAATCTTGTGGCTGACCACCGCAGGAGGGGAGACGGTCGGCAGCGGCTTCGGCACCACCTGCGCCACGGCCGGTGTCATCGGCCGCGGCGCCGGCGCGGTGGAGACGGCCGGGCTCGGCATCGGGGCCAGGTACTGGGCCTGCGCGATCGCCTTCGGAGAGGCGGTGCCAGTCGTGGAGTCCCTGGTGCCCGCGGCCGTTTGCCAGGCAGGCGCCAGGCTCGAGTTCCTCGCCGGAGTCGCTGGAATAGCCGGTGCCGGTCGCTCCGCCGTGCGGTCGAGGACGGGCAGCAGCGGCGTCCTCACCGCGGCGGCCGCGGTCTTCGGGGCGACGGGCGCCGGCGGCGTGGGCGTACTGGGGGCGTAGGGCGACACCAGGGACATGGCCGTCGGCTGCGCTGTCGTCACAGGCTGGGGCCGCGGCGGTGCGGTGACCGTGTTGGCCGCGTACGGCGAGGCGGCGGTCGGCCCTGGAGGGACCGTGCTCTTTACCACGGGTTGGGCCGGCGTCTGCAGGACCGGCTGGGGGGGCCGCGCCTTCACGGGCGGTGCGGCGGCGACGGTCGGCGGCCGGCTCGGCGTGGGGACGGTCACCGGAGCAGGGGCCGGGGTCAACTCCGGGCCGGCGACAGGGGCCGCCGTCACCGCGGCAGTCGAGGCAGGCCCGTGCGGCAGCATCGCCCCGAACAGCCCCCTGGGGTTCTCAAGGGGCGACTTTGGAGCGCCGCGCGGCACCTCCGTGACTACGCTGCCGACCGCCAACTGGTTGACCACGCTGGTACACCCGGGCAGCCGGCGCAGGCTCTGGCTGATCGCCAGTTTCTCCTCGAAGGTCGGGATGACGCCCGTGAGCACCATCTGGCCGTAAGTGCGGCACCCCACCTCGATCTTCGCCACCTGCTTCGGGAAGGACGTCCGGAGCGTCTCCTGGGCGCTGCGCAGCAGCTCGTCGATCGGCACGCTGACCGGGTGGGAGGAGGCATTGGGGTTGACCTTGAGGTGGTCCACGACCTTCAGGCGGCCCTCCTGGCGGGCGACCTTCAGGATCCGGTCGCGGACGGCGGCGTTGGGCACGACGCCGCGGATTTCCAGGTTATCGCCGTCGGCGCGGGCGGCGAAGTGGTACGGGAAGCAGACGGGGTCCGCGAGCCAGCCGAGCTCGACGGCGATCTCGGCGAGGCGGTTGGAGTCCTCGCCGGCGGCCTGGGCCTTGCCGGGCGTTGTCGGCCAGGCCGGCCCGGCCGGCATCCGGGCGGGCGGCTGTGCGGACGCTGGTAGGATCAGGGTGAGTCCCGCGGTGATGGACAGTGCCCACCAGCCACGGCCAAGGGCCCTGCGCATGGCTCTCTCCCGATAAAAGACAAAGTTTAGAGCGAATTGCGAGCGCCTGTAGCGGTTCGTGGCCGACTCGCTCCGCGAGTCTGTGTGGACTCCTCCTCCCCGACTCGCGGAGCTAGTCGTCCACGAACAAACCCCCGACTCGCGGAG
>JBBRPS010000399.1:0-9260 GCA_038227745.1 Gemmatales bacterium
ACTTGCCCCACGCTCTTGCAGGCGCTCCAAAGGAGCGAAGCGTATGTCAACCCGGGCCATCAAGCCGAAACGAGACGACGACCCGGCACCCGGCGGCTGGAAGGGGCTGCGCGAGCGCGCCCCCTCGCTCGTCCGTCCCGACGCGGGGACCACCGGCCGCGTCGTCGCCCTGATAGCCCTGTTCCCCCTGACGCTGGGCGTCGCCTCGCTGTTCTTCGCCCTCATCGGCAAGGGCTACCTCATCAGCGTCTCCTGGGGCGTGCTGCTGCTGGCCCTGGGCGTGGCCGGCCTCCTCTACCACGCCTTCAACGAGAAGGAGTTGCAGTACCGCCGCCTCTACGGCGCCCTGGGCGTGCTGCTGCTCGGCCTGGCCGTCCTCTTTCGCGTCCTGCCCTTTGAAGGCGTCATCGGCGGCCGCTTCGTGATGGTCGGCGCCCCTTGCGCCCTGCTGGCGCTCGGCTTCCTGCTGTCGTTCGCACGCAACGAGACCGACTCGGGGATTCGGAACGCCATCGTCACCGGCCTGGGCGCGGTCGGCCTGGCGTGGGCCTTGCTCGGCTTCGTCGGCGGCTCCATCAGCGAAACCTTCATGCTCGGCAACGGCGTGGTGCTGCTGGTCCTGGGCCTGCTCTACCTCGCCGCCTACAGCGGCATCCACGGCGGCGACTCCCCGGCGGGCTACCGGGCCGGCCTGGGCCTCGGCGCCCTCGGCGTGCTCATGATCCTCGTCGCGCTGGGCTGGTCGGTGGTGCCGCAGCTGCTGTTCCAGCTCAACTGGACCGAGACGCGGCCGGCGGCCTCCTTCTTCATGCCGCGCGGCCTGATCCTGCTCTACTTCGGCGTGGAATACCTGATGCTCAGCGTCGGCGTCTGCTCGGACAACCGCCTGGTGGTCCTGACGCGGCGCGAGCTGGCCGCCTTCTTCTATTCGCCGATCGCCTACATCGTCATCATCGGCGTGACCGGCATGGGCTGGTGGGTCTTCACCCAGTTCGTCGGCTCGCTGCTGGAAGAGCGCGGCGGCTCCCTCCTCGAGCCGGTCATCATCCATTACACCACCGGCTATTTCCAGATCTTCTCGGTCGTGTTCATGGTCCCCCTGCTGACGATGCGCCTGATGAGCGAGGAGCGCCGCACCGGCAGTCTGGAGGTGCTGCTGACGGCCCCGGTCAACGAGACGTCAGTCGTCCTGAGCAAGTTCTTCGCGGCGCTGCGGGTGTTCATGCTGGCCTGGTATCCGTCGGGGCTGTTCCTGCTGGCGCTGCGCGTCGAGGGCGGCGAGACGTTCGACTACCGGCCGCTGCTGACGTTCTTCATCTCGCTGATCTTCATGGCGGCGGGATGGCTGGCAATGGGCCTGTTCTTCTCCTCGCTGACGCGCAACCAGATCGCCGCCGCGTTCCTGACGTTGACCGTGATGATCGCCCTGACCGGCCTCTTCTGGGTCAAGCAGAACGTGCCGGAGGGCGGCACCCTGTTCAACGTCCTGCAGTACGTCTCGTTCATCGACCTGTGGATCAACTCGTCGTTCGGCAACCTCACCCCCCGCTACCTGCTGTTCCATTTGTCCTTCGCGGTCTTCTTCCTGTTCCTGAGCGTGAAGATCCTGGAGGCGCGGAAGTGGGCGTGAGCGCGCGGCCGCGGGGCGTGGGAGGGCCGGGCGCTGCGGCAAACACCTTCGAGAGGCAGACGCGATGGCGACACAAGATACGACGGACCGACAGACGCTCGATGCCTTGCTGGCCGGCCGGCGCGTGATGGCCTGGGGCCTGTTGTGGGCGGCGGCGCTGCTCGTGCTGCTGGCCTTCTGGCTGGGGGCGCGCGAGCTGGAGCCGGGGCTGCTCTTCTGCGGCCTGGTCTTCCTGCTGGGCGTCGCGGCGTTCGCGGGCTTCCTCTGGCAGATCTGGCCGCCTCTCCCGGACGCCGCGGCCGTCCGCAAACAGCGGCGGCAGCTCGCCCTCGGCCTGTTCGCGGCCGCCGGTCTGCTGCTGCTGCTCGCGGTCCTCGTCGCGCTCCAGCTCGGGCTGTCCGGGTTCGGCGAGGTGTCCAGCATGGTCGTCATGGCGCTGATCGGCGCGGGCGCGGGCGTGAACCAGTTCATGACCTCCGGCAGCCGCTGGGACGCCGAGCAGGTACTG
Organism: Gemmatales bacterium; assembly: GCA_038227745.1. Taxonomy (GTDB): domain Bacteria; phylum Planctomycetota; class Planctomycetia; order Gemmatales; family Gemmataceae; genus DASPXY01. The sequence continues at coordinate 2,139 of JBBRPS010000399.1, forward strand.
GGCCGGGTGCTCGGCAACGTGCTGCTCGGCATCGTCCCGGTCGGCGCCGCACTCGGCTGGTTCGCCTTCCGCTCAATCCGCCGGGGCCAGATTTCAGTCCAGCCGGAGATAATCGCGCTGCTCCTCTTCGGGCTCATCTGCCTGGTCGTCACCCTCCTCCCCCGGGCCGACGCGGCGGGGAAGTCCCCGGAACAGGGGAGGCGGTACCTGATCCTGTCCGTCGGCGGCTCCTTCGGGTTGCTCGTCGCCCTGTTCACCGCGTACCGCGTCTGGCTGTCGTGGGGGGAGATCTTCCCGCCCAACGTGCCGATGGCCCAGTCCGAAGGCATCTGGCGGCTGTGGCTGTGCCTGTACGTCGAGCTGTTCGGGCTGGCGCTGCTGTTCGGCAGCCTGACGCTGGCCAGCCCCGAGGTCCGCCGCAGCGCCACGGTGCGCCGCGTCCTGTACGGTTACAACGCCGTGATGACCGGCTTCCTGCTGCTGGTCATCCTGGTGGTTGTCAACATCGTCTTCTACGTGGCCTACCCGCTGTCGCTCACCTGGTCGCAGGAGGGCGGCCTGCGCGGCCTCAGCACCAGCACGACGAACCTGCTCCAGAGCCTCAAGGAGCCGGTACACGTCTACGTCCTGATGTCCCCGGCCGGCCGGACGTACCTGGAGCTGCACGACCTGCTGGAGAACGGCGAGTCGTACACCAGGCAGCTCCAGGTGGAGTACGTCTCCCCGGACCGCCAGGCGGGCCGCTACCGCACCCTGGCCGAGAAGTTCCCCGTCATCCTCCGCGAGGAGCGCATGTTGGGCGGGGACGAGGACGAGATCGGCCGCGGCGTGCTGCTGGTCTACGGCCCGGAGTCGGCCAAGACGCCGCCGCACGCCTTCATCCCCGTCCGCGACCTGATTGAGTCCAAGCCGCCGGACCCCCACAACCCGCGCAAGCGCACCTACGTCTTCAAGGGCGAGGACGTCATCCTGACGCAGCTGCGCATCCTCGTGGAGCAGCAGACCAAGCCGATGGTCTACTTCACGCAGGGGCACGGCGAGCTGGACATGACCGACGCCCTGGACCCGCGCTTCATCGCCGACGATCCGCGCGGCGGCTCGGGCAAGCTGATGGAGCGGCTCAAGAAGGACAATTACGAGGTCAAGGGACTGGTATGGCACGAGGCGCCGCCGCAGCCGAAGGGGGCGCGCGGGCCGGACCTGATGGTGTACTCGAAGAAAAGCGCGAAGGAGCCGCACGAGGTGCCCGCGGACGCCAAGGTCGTCATCGTCGCCGGGCCTTACAAGCCGTTCTCCAAAGAGGTGGCCGACGCCCTGGACCGCTTCATGAAGCGGCCCGGCGACAAGGCCGGCAAGCTCATCGTGCTGTCGAACTACGTGATCGGCCCGGGCGCGCCGCTCGCGGACCTGGGACAGCTGGCGGACGTCCTCCGGCAGTACAACGTGCAGGTCGACAAGGACTTCCTCCTGCGCGTCCCGGACGATCAACGCACGGAGACGCCGTACGAGGTGATTGCCCAACCGCCGCCGAACATCCGCAACAAGGTGGCGGCGAACTTCCTGGGGAAGCGCTTCCCGGTGGGGGGCAGCCTGAGCCTGGCCCGCCGCGGCGGCATTGGCCTGGCCCGTTCGGTCAAGCCGGTCGCCAGCCCCGGCACCTTCCAGGTGGACACGCTGTTGCAGGTCGGCCCGATGAACGGCACCTACTGGGCCGAGACGGACGTCAACGTTCTCCGCGGCGTCCTACAGTACCTGGCGAACCTGGAGGACACAGGGAGGCTCGACTCCAAGAAGAGCAAGGAGCCGATCCCGGTCGTGGTCGCCGTCTCCGACCGCGACGGCAAGCCGCGCATGGTCGTCTTCGGGGATGCACGCTTCGCCTCGAACCGCTTCGTGAACACCACGGCGCCTTATTACGACTTCCTGACCAGCTCGATCGAGTGGCTGGCGGAGCGGCCCGGGAACATCGGCATCCGGCCGCGCGAGAGCACGTCGTTCGCGCTGCAGCCGGAGAACGTGAACAAGGCTCGGTTGCTCTGGCTGCCGCTGGCCCTGATCCTGCTGGCCATTGTCGGCATGGGCCTCGGCGTCTGGGTGGTGCGCCGCCGTTAGAGGCTCTGGCAGAACGTGGGGCAAGTTGCCAACTTGCCGTTTTCCCCGGCAAGTTGGCAACTTGCCCCACGTTCTGTCAGGCGCTCTCAGGGATTTGCAGGCACGAACGCGACTGACCGGCGAGCCCTCCGGGGGCTCACGCCCCTGGCTCGCCGTGGCATACAAGGTCCCCCCGCACATGAACTTCAGAACCACCGCGCTGCTGTTCGGCATCTTCATCGGCGTGCTCTGGGTGTTCGGCCTGATGCTCGCCCACCAGAAGAGCAAGTACGACCCCGGCTACGTCGTGCCGACCTTCGCCAAGGACAAGACCGTCGAGCCGATCGCGGTCGAGGTCGATCACGGCGGCAGCAAGAAGTACGTCTTCTACAAGAGCGACAAGGCGAAGGGCTGGCGCATGCAGCTGCCGGGCAACCGCGAGGAGCTCCGCGCCGACGACGACAAGGTCCGCAAGCTGATCGAGCAGGTCCGCGACGCCCGCAAGTCCGACGAGCCCGACGTCACGCGCAACCTCTCCCAGTGGGGCCTCGACCACCCCACCGCGAAGGTCACGATCAAGGCCAAGGGCGGCGAGAAGGAGTGGACGCTGTACGTCGGCAATACCAGCCCCGACAAGACCTACGTCTACGTCAACTCGTCGGACCGGCCGCGCGACGTGCTGGCGGTCCGCCGCAACCAGCTCGACGCCGTGCTGTTCAAGGCCGACGACGCCAACTCGTTCCGCGCGCGCACCTTGCTCGACGTCAGCGACTTCAACACGACCTTCGTGGACCTCAAACCGGGCAAGGATGCGAAGGGGCAGGAGTTGGCACTAGAGAAGGGCAAGGACGGCGTGTGGCGATTCAAGATCCCGCCTTACGGCCAGGCGGACTTCGAGGGCAGCACCGACACGAAGACGCCGAGCGGCGTGCGGGGGCTGCTGAACACCATCGGTGCCATCCGCGTCGAATCGGACAAGGACTTCGTGCCGCTGGGCGAGCACCCCGTGACGGAGGCCAAGGTCCTGCTCCGCGTCGAGGTCGAGGGGACGGCCGAGAAGGACAAGACGGCCAAGGAGACGCTGCTGATCGGCGAGAAGGTGCCCGGCAAGGAGGAGTATTACGCCCGCCTCGCCGGCGACGAGGCCGCGGCGCGCGTGCCGGCCAAGCACGTGGACATCTTGCTGGAATTGGTCCGGAGGCCGGACAGCCTGCGCAGCCACGACCTGGCGCAGATCGACAAGGCGAAGACCGACGTGGTCCGCGTCGCGCAGGGCAAGGGCGGCGCCGACGTGGTGACGCTGTACCGACCGATGCCCGGCGACTGGAAGGTGGCGGCGGAAGGCCTGCGGCACAAGGCCGCCAGTGCCGCGATCGACCCGCCCGATGGCCTGCTCGGCGCCCTGGAGGGCAAAGGCAAGGTCAAGGACTTCTTCGACGTGACCGACGAGGCCAAGGGCGGCGCGGCGAAGGACAACGAACTGGGCCTGGACACGCCCGCCGCCACGGTGACGCTCTACGCCAACGCCCTGGACAGGGAAACGAAAAAGGACGACAAGAAAGAGGAGAAAAAGGACGACAAGAAGGACGCCGGCAAGGAGAAGCAGAAGGAGGAGCCTCAGCTCAAGGCCGACGTGAAGCCGACCCTGACGCTGACGTTCGGCAAGGTGGCCGGGGACGTCGTCTACGTCAAGCGCCGGACGGCCGACGGTACCGTCAGCCGCGTGTCGGTGCCGTCGTCGATCCTGGCGAAGCTGACGCCGCCGCAGGGCGCCCTCGCCTTCCTCGACACCAACGTCTCGCCCTTCACGATGGGGGACGTCGCCCGGCTCGAGTTGAAGATCGCGAACGGCCCGACCTTCGTCGTGCAGCGCGAGAAGGAGACGGAGAAAGCAAAGGACAAGGACAAGAAGGCCTTCCGGCTGCCGCAGGACAAGGAGTGGCTGCTGCAGGAACCCAAAAGTTTCAAGGACCGGCCGTACGCCGATGCCGAGCAGGTGGAGAACGTGCTGCTCTCCCTGACGGGGATGAGCGCCCGCAAGTGGGTCACGAAGGTCGGCCTCAAGGCCGACCTGAGCGAGTACGGCCTCAAGGCGCCGACGGTGATTGCGTCGGTCACGCTCAAGCCGGAAGGCGACAAGAAGGAAGGCAAAACCTGGACCTACTCCTTCGGGTCGGGGACGCCGAAGGACAAAGACAAGGACAAGGACAAGGACAAGGACAAGGACAAGGGCAAGGAGAAGGAGAGCGAGCCATCCGGCGTGTACGCGATGATTGAGGGCGGCGACCTGAAGGATCTCGTTTTCGTGGCCCCCGAGCATGTGGTCGAGGCGCTGAAGAAGGCCGAGCTGCGCGACCGCACGATCTTCAAGTTCGCCGCGGACCAGGCGAAGGAACTCAAGGTGGCGGTCGTGGAGAAGTCCGGCGAGCAGCGCGAGCCGGTGTTCGAGCGCAAGCCGAAGAGCGTGACGTGGACGGTGAAATCCGGTCTGGGCAAGTTCACCCTGGACAGCGACAAGGTCGGCGGCCTGGTCGCCATGCTCAGCAACCTCAAGGCCGATCACTACGTCGGCACCGGCGGCCCCGAGCCCAAGCAGAAGCTCGGCGCGGACGCGCCGCTGAAGCTCGAGGTGCTGATGGAGGACGGCAAGACGCGGTACACGCTGACCGTCGGCGCCCTGGTCGAGGGCACGACCACGTCCCGTTATGCCCAGGCCAGCACGCTGGCCGGGATGGTGTTCGTGCTGACGAACGGCGAGATCGACCGGCTCCTCACGGAGGGCGTCAGCTTCTTCAGCAGCAAGAAGTGAAAGGCGGCGGCCTACCCGAGCTGGGCAGGCCGCCGCGGCCCTGTCATTTCATCCGGTCGAGCGCGCCGTCAGATGCGCCGGCCCTCGACCTGCGCCGGCGGCACCGGCAGGCCGAGCAACCGCCGCCACGCCTGCGCCGTCGGCTCGGTGTCGCGCCCCGTCAGCTCGCGCAGCGCGTTGAGCAGCGCCCGCTGGTACGGGGTCACGAACCCGGCCTCGCGCCGATGCAGCGTGGTGCGGTACACCTCGGCCTCCTTGTCGGTCACGACGCGCGTCCGCACCAGGAAATCGAAGCGCTGCATCTCCGGCCACGGGTGGGCGTCCTTGACCGCCTGCCTCACGGAGAAGTCCTGCCGCAGATAGGTGACGTCGATGCGCACCACGACGTCCGGCGACGACTGCTGGTAGCCCTGCGACGGCGTCGGCAGCGGGTCGCCCGGCGTCGGGACGGCCGCGGTGATCACGTCCGGAGACACGTCCGGCGTGTTGCCCGGCGAGTGGCAGAGCAGGCAGTTGCGGTGGTGGTTGATCTTCACCAGCTCGCGCACGACCGCCACCTTCTTGTTGCTGACCTCCTTCAGCACTGGGGCGCGCGGATCGGGCTCGTCGAGCAGGTTGACGAGCTGCGCGACGAGGTCCTTGCGCTCGAGCTGGACGAGGGCGTCGCCGGCGCGGCGGGCGACGGCCGGCAGCGGGTAGCGCAGCCCTTGGAGGAGGATGTCGGTGTAGTCGCGCTCGCGGCGGACCTTGAGGGCATCGACGGCGGGCTCGCGGACCTTCCTTTCCGGGGAGAAGATGGCCAGCTTCGCCAGGGCGCGCGTCGCCTCGGGGTGCGAGACGGTCGCGAGGTACTTGACCAGCCCCTCACGCATGGCCGCGGACTCCGGCGCCAGTACCTGCATCAGGGCGGCGATGCGAGCGTGGGTGACGTCCTCGCAGTGGGCGCGGTCCTTCTGGGCGTTTGCCTGGTCTTCCTGCAAGCACGCCTGCTGGTAATTCTGCCAAAAACTCGCGGCACTGGTCGGGCTGCCGTTCACCATCCGGTGGACGGTGACCCTCCTGAGTTTCCCGTCCTTGCCTCCCACGGTCTCGAATTCCTGGAGGATTTGCCTGTCCTGCTGGAGGAAGCGCCGGACGGTCTGCAGCGCCTGGTTGAACTGCCGGCTGCGCGCCCCCGTCATCCGGCAGGCGTCGCCCATCACGAAGGGCAGGCCGCTCAGGTCGGTGCGGCTGCCGAGCAGGGCCTCCATGAAGGCGTCGTGCTTCTTCTGGTTGACGTGGTTGACCTTCGCGACCGCGTGGGCGATGTGGTGCAGGGCCTTGTCGCTCGGCAGGCCCTTCGCCGGCCGCTCCTCGAACGCGACCTCGGGCACCTGTGCCAGGTCATCGGAGAGCAGCGGGCCGCCCTTGTGCGCGGCCTTCGGCGGCACCGGCAGCAGATCCTGCACCGGCGTCTTCGGGTCGATCTTGAACTGGAAGCGCGTCGGCGCCGGCAGCGCCGACGGCGTGAACACCACGGACCCCGACATCCCTCCCACAAAACCCTTTGGGAAGGCCGGTGGCGGGGGAGGGCCCCCGCCGGGCGGGAAGATCGCCTGGGGCGCTGCCGGCCCGCTGAAAGTGGTCGATCCGCTGAAACCTCCCTGGAACCCCGGCGGCAGGGTCGGCTGCCCACCGAACTGCCCACCGAAGCTCGGAGCCGGTGCCGCTGGCTGGCTGGGCGCCGGCAGTGGCGGCGGCGCCTTTTCCTCTTTGCCGTCCCTCAGCTGGGCCTGGGCACGCTCCCCCGGCCAGGCCACGACGAAGGACATGGCCAGCACGGCCACGCCCAGCCCCCAACCCCCGCGCCGCGCGCGACTTGCTCTCGCAGTCATGGAATTTCCCCCTTGAACGACGGTGAAAGGACGTCAAGCCTCCTGCCCGTTCCGTCGAAGGCGGCCGCGTGGCCGCACGTCGGGAAGACCAGCCGCGACTGCCGGGAAAAGAGGTGCCTCGGAGTGGAAAGTCGTGCCCCCGTACCGTCGCGGCGTGAACCCATTCTAGCCGACGCGGTGAAACGGCGTCCAGACCGGCTCAGTCCGGCCAGGGTTGAGGAACCGCCGTGGCAGGCGCCGGGCAGCGCAGCTGCGCGGGCGCCTCGGCACTGCCCGGCGCGCAATCCGGACGCCCCCGCCCTGCGGCGGCCTCTGCGGAACATCTGTGGAAGACGCTGCGTCACCCGG
>JBBRPS010000400.1:0-9252 GCA_038227745.1 Gemmatales bacterium
AGCAACATGGTGCCGCCTCCTGCAGTAAGCGTATCCCCTTGTACCCCAGCATCTTACCACAAGGGCTACTCACATTGGAAGGGCTGGCCCTGGGACCTGCTCTATTGGGCCGGGTGCGTCCTTGCTGGATGCACCAGTCGTGATCCAGGTCAACTGCTTGTTTTCTTCTTCTCAACATCCTTCGGACGCTCCTTTTCCTTAGATGGTTCAACGGCTTCGCTCTTCGTATTCTTCGCCGGGGCTGGGTCCGCAGGTGCCGCCTGCCTCGGTTTGTTGGCATCCTCCGTTCCCGGTCTCGGCTTGCCTTCTCCATGCGATCCGAAGTAGAAGCCTACGATCGTGCCGAGAATGCCAAACAGGGGAGTTATGACCTCCCTGGCAAGGTTCGCTCGCTTGCCGGTGCTCTCATCACCCGTCGCAAATAGAACATTGAGTATCAGAATCGTAACGAGCACTAGCGTGCCGACAAGGAGAAGCGCAGTTATCAAGCCCCTCATGAACTCGCTGTCTGCGATATCGTTTGAGGTGAGGCCTCCTCGGATGATAACTATACTCACAAAGACGGTAGCCAAGAAAATAAGGAGCAACACGGACAGACGCCATGCCACTGTCCAAAACTCATCCGTGAGAAATATCGATCCTTTCCTGGGCGGTGGAGGAGGAATGATGCCAGGTACCACGACGGCACCATGGCCCGTATTTTCATTATTGTGCTTCGTTGCATCTTCTTCCGCGGCCTTCGTTGTTTGTTGCGTTTGGCCAAGCCACACGCCGACGGGGGTGTGCGCCGCGTTTTCGCATTTCGCATTCCATGTTGGCATCAAAAAAACCTCCCGAGGGATGTGACCGCCCCCCCTAACCATTGCTTATGCGGCAGTCGCCCGCCGACTCACGGATAACACCATAACAGCAGGCGGAAGTAGAGCGCCAGCAGCACGCCCGCCGGATAATGCACAATTGGCGCTCTACTTCCGCGCAGTTGCCGATAACAGCAGGCGGAAGTAGAGCGCCAGCCTTCGCCATGCACCTGCGTTCAGGCTAGCCCATTGCACGGCCTCCCGTGCCCTCCGCCGCCACCGCCCCTCCGTCGTCGCCCGTAGTGCCGAACCCCGCGCAACTCCGGGATCGTCGGCGGTCTACCGACAGGCTGCGGTTCGCCGGGAGTCCCTCCCTTCGCGGGGGAGGGGGACCGTTACGGCAGCGCTTTTTCCTGTTTTTCGCTTGCACCAGGGTGACCAGTTTTTCGTATGGAGGGATCCGTACCCCGGCAAGAGGACACCGCCATGTTTCCCCGCGATTCGTCTCCCGACCCCGTGCCCCCTTCGGAGACGTCTCCTCCTGCACGGCCGCCCAAACTCCTCGACCGCCTCCGCGAGGCGTTGCGCGGGCGGATAAGGGACGCAGCTCGTTTCGCGTTCTATCCATCGCTCAGGAGAGCAGCGCCCGGCCCTCCAGCCCCTCCCGGCGGACCCACTCCAGCAGCACCCGCTGTGGTCCCTTCTCACGGCACGGCACAAGCACCAGGACCTGCGCCGCTACCCCTCCTCCGGCCCCGGCAGTCCCCAGCGCCCCCTTCCATCCAAAAGGGGAGTTTCAAGACTCCCGGGATCGCTTGCGTCGTCTGCGCTGGGGAGAGGTGCGAGCCTGAAGTAGGGGTGAACGAGGCGGACGGCCCTCTTTGCCGGGTGTCAAGCTTCCCGCGCGAGCAACCACTTCAGCAACACTCGTTGTTCTCCCAGCAGGGCGCGATGCTCTTCCAGCAACAGCGCGTGCTGGCGCTGCAGGTGCTCCAGGGCGGTAACCACCTCACGGTACTGCTCCAGGAGGCGCAGTTCATCGGTCTGCAGCTTTCGGCCTGCCAGAGTGCCTCGGGAAGGGTCATGCGGGTTGCAGGGTTGGCTTCTGTGCCAGCAGCCGCTGCAAGGAGCTAATCTCCTCGCGGACGACGGCGTTCTCGGCGCTGAGGGCCTGGATGTGCTGAGTGACCGCGGCAAGCTGGGCCACGGTAGCCTCGATCTGCGCTTGCAGGACCGTGATGCTCGACGGCGGGACCGCTCCGGCGCGGGCCGCCCCCTCCTCGTCATCAAGCCGCGCATACCACTCCTCGAGGCGCGTGCGCTCGTCGGCGGAAAGGACCTCGCCGCGGGTGGCCCTGTCGTGCAGTTGCTGTCCGCCCGTGTCCATGCTCATGCCTCCCTCGCTGACCCGCGCGCTCGCCTCGTGTTCTCTCGGGACTCTGGGTTCTGCAAAGAATTCTAACCGCATCATTGTCCCGGGCGACGGGCGGCGTCGCAAGGCCAGCTCTTCCCCGTTCGCGCTCCCGGCACTACGATAGCAGCGCCCGAGTCCGGGAATCGCGCCGCCAAACGCCGTGCCGCTCACGCTGAAAATCCGCCCTTTTCCGGAATTTCCCCCCTTGTGGCCGCTGACGTGATCGCTATACTGATAATTTCCACAATTTCGGGAACCGCCGACCTTCCGAGAGGGTGAACATGAAAGTTCGCGCCAGTGTCAAGCGTATCTGCGAGAATTGCAAGCTGGTCCGCAGGCAGGGCCGGCTGTACGTCATCTGCAGCAACCCGCGCCACAAGCAGCGCCAGGGCTAGGACGAGGAGAGCAAGCATGCCGCGTATCCTGGGGGTGGACCTTCCCACCGACAAGCCGACGCACATCTCGCTGCGCTACATCTACGGCATCGGCCCGACGACCGCGCTCGAGGTCTGCACCAAGGCGAACGTCGATCCGCAGCGGCGCGCCAAGGACCTCAGCGACGAGGACATCGCCCGCATCGCCGGCATCCTCGACCGCGAGTACACCGTCGAAGGCCCGCTGCGCCGCCAGATCCACCAGAACATCCAGCGCCTCAAGGAAATCAACTGCTACCGCGGCACGCGCCACCGGCGCGGCCTGCCGGTGCGCGGCCAGCGCACGCGGACCAACGCCCGCACGCGCAAAGGCCCGCGCAAGACCGTCGCCGGCAAGAAGGGTGTCAAGGAGATGCGCGGCTAACAACCGCATCAAGCCCACGGGTTGCCACCCGTGGGCTTTGGGGAGGGAGCACAGGCTGTGGCCAAGAGCAAGAAACGCAAAGCACGACGCAACGTCAGCCGGGGCATCGCCCACATCAAGGCGACGTTCAACAACACTATCGTCACCATCACCGACACGAACGGCGACACGCTCTGCTTCGCCTCGGCGGGGACGGTCGGCTTCAAGGGCAGCCGCAAGAGCACGCCGTTCGCCGCCCAGCGCGCCGCCGAGACCTGCGCCGAGCGCGCGGGCAAGTTCGGCCTCAAGGAGATCGAGGTCCGCGTCAAGGGCCCCGGCTCTGGCCGCGAGTCCGCCATCACCGCTTTGCAGGCCGCCGGCCTGACCATCAAGGCCATCGAGGACGTCACGCCGCTGCCCCACAACGGCTGCCGCCCCCCGAAGAAACGCCGCGTGTAACGAAAACAGTATCGAGTGACGAGTGACGAGTAACGAGTGGGTGGGACGCCCGCTTCTTACTCGTCACTCATCCCTCATCACTCATCACTCATTACTAGAAGACATGGCACGTCATCTCGATTCCGTCTGCAAGTTGTGCCGGCGCGAGGGCATCAAGCTGTACCTCAAGGGCAGCCGCTGCGAGAGCCCCAAGTGCGCCATCGAACGCCGTAACTCCGCCCCCGGCATGCACGGCTACCGCCGCGGCAAGCTCAGCGAGTACGGCGTCCGCCTCCGCGAAAAGCAGAAGCTCAAGCGGTTCTACGGCGTCCTCGAACGCCAGTTCCGCCGCTACTTCGAGCTGGCCTCGCGCTCGCCGGAGAACACTGGCGAGGTGCTCCTGAGCATCCTTGAGCGCCGCCTCGATAACGTCGTTCACCGCCTCGGCCTGGCGCCATCGCGGCCTGCCGCCCGCGTGCTGGTCAGCCAGGGCCACTTCATGCTCAACGGCCAGGCCTGCGACATCCCTAGCCTGCTACTCAAGAAGGGCGACACCGTCAAGGTCAAGCCCAGGCCGCGCACTCTCACGCTCGTCAAGCTGAACCAGCAGGATAACCCGCAACCCATTCCGGACTTCCTCGAAATGATCGCCTCCGAGCCGCCGGAGGCCCGCATGACGCGCCTGCCCACGCGCACCGACGTGGACCCGCGCCTGTCCCGCGAGAGGGAACTCCGCGAACAGCTCATCATCGAGGTCTGCTCCCGATAAAGCCGAACGAGGTGACGGAATCGTACCCCGTTTAGCCGCGGTTCGCAGAACCGCGGCTAAACGGGGTACAATTCCGTCAGCCTGTCATCTCAGAAGGAGGGCCTGTCCCCATGCGTATCAAATGGCGTGGTCTCGAACTGCCCAACCGGCTTTCCAGCGACCGCGACACCCTGTCCGACACCTACGGCAAATTCTTCGCCGAGCCGTTCGAGCGCGGCTTCGGCGTCACCGTCGGCAACAGCCTGCGCCGCATCCTGCTCTCCAGCCTTGAGGGCAGCGCCGTCACGCGCGTCAAGATCCAGGGCGTGCAGCACGAGATCACCACCATCCCCGGCGTCGTCGAGGACGTGACCGACATCATCCTCAACGTCAAGAGCCTGGTGGTGAAGAACACCAGCGACCAGCCGCGCACCATCCGCATCGACCGGCGCGAGCGCGGCGTGATCAAGGGCGCCGACGTCATCACGGACGAGCACGTCCAGATCATCAACCCCGAGCACATCATCGCCACGCTGACCGCCGACGTGCGCTTCGAGATGGAGATGACGGTGGAGAACGGCCGCGGCTACCACACCGCGGACGACAACGCCGGCAAGGAGCGCGAGGTCGGCATCATCCCGGTCGATTCGAGCTTCTCGCCGGTCGTGCGCGTCAAGTACGAGATCGAGGAGACGCGCGTCGGCCAGCGCACGAACTACGACCGCCTGGTGATGGAGATCTGGACCAACGGCACGGTCGGCCCGCAGATGGCGCTGGTCGAGGGCGCGAAGATCATGCGCAAGCACCTCAACCCGTTTATTCAATACGCCGAGCCGGGGCCGGAGATGGCCATCGACGACGGCAAGCCCGATCACGTCGTCGGCGGCGGCGAGGTGGTCGATCACGAGCTGGAGCGCAAGCTGAATATGAGCCTGGCCGAGCTGGAGCTGTCGGTGCGGGCGACGAACTGCCTGGAGTCGGAGGGGATCACGACGGTGCGCGACCTCGTCATCCGCTCGGACGATGAGCTGCTGGAGGTGCGCAACTTCGGCGAGACGACGCTGCGCGAGGTCAAGGCGAAGCTGTCCGAGCGCGGCCTGCACCTGGGCATGAAGATGCCGTCTTCCCTTCGGCGCTGACGCGAGTCCTCGTCTCCGCTCTGGACAGGGACGCAGGGACTGATAACTAAGGACTAAGGACTCATGACCAAGGACTAACCCCATGCGACACCGAAAAGCCGGCCGGAAGCTGAACCGCAATGCCAGCCACCGGCTCGCCCTGAAGCGGAACCTGGCGATGGCCCTGTTCCAGCACGAGCGGATCATCACCACCGTCGCGAAGGCGAAGGAGGTGCGGCCCTTCGTCGAGAAGCTCATCACGCTGGCGAAGAAGGGCACCCTGCACGCCCGCCGCCTCGCCGCGGCGCGGCTGGGGCCTCCCGGCAACGCCGAGGTCAAGCCGGAGGGCGACGACGACGCCGACCATCGCAAGGTGCTGCAGAAGCTGTTCGCCGAGATCGGGCCGCGCTTCGCCGACCGTCCGGGCGGCTACACGCGGATCATCAAGCGCAGCGAGCGCCGCCTCGGCGACGCCGGCCACACCGCGTTCCTGGAACTGCTCAAGGAAGGCGAGACCAAGGTCCGGGCCCGGCCGCAGGCGCCGGCGCCGCGCGTGGACGAGGACAAGGAAGACACCGGGGCCGAGGAGCAGGCCCCGGCTCAGGAGAGCCAGACGCCCGCGGTCGGCACGCAGGAGCCCGGCGCGGCCCCAGCCGGCCAGGCCGGGACGCCCGCCGCCCAGCCGGGCACTCCCGAGGCCTCCGGTCCGGCGCAGACGCCGCCCGGCCAGGAGCCGCCGAAGACCTGATCGTCCCTTCGCGAACCGCAGGCCCGGGGAACTCGATGTCCCCGGGCCTTGTTGTTGGCGCTGTCTACGACCTGCACACCTGGTTGAACTGTGGCGTCGGGCCGAGACGGAGGCTATCCAGACCCACCGGGATCCCACGATGACGACCGCCGCTCCCAGCCGCGACGACCTCGCCGAACAGTACTTCAACCAACTTCCTTACCCGCCCTATCCCGTGCAGGAAGAGGCCCTCCTGACCTGGTTCACCACCGAGCAGGGCGTCCTGGTCTGTGCCCCGACCGGCACCGGCAAAACGCTCATCGCCCAGGCCGCCCTGTTCGAGGCGCTGCACACTGGCAAGGTCGCTTACTACACCACGCCCCTCATCGCCCTGACCGAGCAGAAGTTCCACGAGATGCAGGAGTGCGCCGTCCGCTGGGGCTTCAAGGCGGACGACGTCGGCCTCGTCACCGGCAACCGCCGCGTCAATCCCAACGCCCGCGTCCTCGTCGTCGTCGCCGAGATCCTCCTCAACCGCCTCCTGCACGGCGCGGCGTTCGACTTCTCCCACGTCACCGCCGTCGTCATGGACGAGTTCCACAGCTTCGCCGACCTCGAACGCGGCATCGTCTGGGAACTGACCCTCAGCATGCTGCCGCCGCACGTCCGCCTGCTGCTGCTGTCCGCGACGGTTGGCAACGCCGCCGAGTTCCTCAACTGGCTCGACCGCTGCCACGGCCGCAAGCTCCTCCTCGTCGAGGGCAAGGAGCGCAAGATACCGCTGACGTACAAGTGGATACCCGACCAGTTCCTGAACGAGTACATGGTTGACATGGCGAAGGGAGATGGCCACACGCGCTTCACCCCCGCACTCGTCTTCTGCTTCAACCGCGACGAATGCTGGAGCGTCGCCGAGCAGCTCAAGGGCCTGACGCTTCTGAACGACGCCCAGCGCTCCGCCCTGCACGCCGAGATCAACAAACTCGACTGGACCGAGGGTGTCGGCCCCAAGATCAAGCAGATGCTGCACCGCGGCGTCGGCGTCCACCACGCCGGCATGCTGCCCAAGTACCGCCGCGTCGTCGAGGAGCTGTTCACGCGCAAGATGCTGGCGGCGGTCATCTGCACCGAGACGCTTGCCTCCGGCATCAACCTGCCGGCGCGGTCGGTGGTGCTGACGTCGCTGGTCAAGGGGCCGTTCGGCAAGGAGCGCCTCGTGGACGCCAGCACGGCGCACCAGATCTTCGGGCGCGCCGGCCGGCCGCAGTTCGACGACCGCGGCTACGTCTTCGCCCTGGCCCACGCGGACGACGTGCGCATCCTGCGCTGGAAGGAGAAGTACGACCAGATCCCGGAGAACACCAAGGACCCGGGGCTCCTCAAGGCGAGGAAGGCGCTCAAGAAGAAGAAGCCGACGCGCAGCGACAACCGCGTGTACTGGGGTGAGGGGCAGTTCCGGCAACTCCAGGCGGCGCCGGCCGGCAAGCTGTACAGCAAGGGGCCGCTGCCGTGGCGGCTGCTGGCGTACCTGCTCAAGTTGTCGCCCGAGGTGTCGCGCATTCGCACGGTGATCCGCAAGCGCCTCATGGACGAGCCGCGCATCAAGGCGGGCGAGATCGCGCTGGAGCAAATGCTGCAGACGCTGGCCGCGGGCGGTTACGTCACCCTCGACCCGCCGCCTCCGAAGCCGCCGGCCGAAGGCGACCCGCCCCGGCCACCGGACGCGCCGCGCTACGCGGCGGTGCTGGCGACCGCGACGCCGGAGCTGGACAAGCTGCTCGTCTTCCGCGGCGTCCACCCGCTGTACGGGGCGTACCTGATCCAGCAGCTCGGCATCGCCAACCGCGACGAGCGCATCCAGGCGATGGAGAGCGTGCTGGAGATGCCGCGGCCGCTCTTGAAGTTCGTGCGCGTCCCCTGGCCGGACAAGCTGCCGCCGGGGCCGCTGGCGACGACGCGCCTCGACGAGGAGCTGATCCGCCGCGGCCTGATAGTCGCAAAGCCCGTGCCGGCGCCCGGCGAGGAGGAGGACGAGGGCGGCTGGGAAGAGGAAAAGGAATACCCGCCGAGCCTGGCGGACAAGCTGCGCCTGCTGTTCGACGCGAAGCACTCCGACATCACGGACGTGAATACGCAATCGGTGTGGGCGGCGGGCGAGCTGCTGAAGTTCGGCGGCCACTTCAACAAGTTCGTGCAGTCGCGCGACCTGGTCAAGCAGGAGGGGATCGTCTTCCGCCACCTGCTGCGACTGATCCTGCTGTGCGGCGAGTTCGTGCAGCTCACGCCGCCGGACACGACGGGCGCGGAGTGGCAGGCGGACCTGCGCGACGTCGCCGAGCAGTTGACGGCGAGCTGCCGCGCCGTGGACCCGGCGAGCACCGACCAGATGATCGAGCAGGCGCACGCCGCGGACGTGGTCGAGGGCGAGACGATCGCGCCGCCGCCGTGACGGCCGGTTCCCGGGCGGCGGAGAGGGCGGTAGCAGGTACTCCGTCAGCGGGCGCTCGAGGACTTCCGCGTGCAGCAAGAGGAGCGCCTGCCGTGCCGAGGCGAACCAGTCTGGCGCCGCCTCCGGGCGGGCGGCGAGTTGCTGGAGAAACGCCCGGACGTGGTCTTCGTTCAGATCCTGGGGATGCCGCTTGCCGTGGAAGAGGAGGTACTGCGTCACCCAATGGACGTGGCGCGCGGTGGAGGCATCGCAGACCTGGTGCGCGCGCAAGGCCGCGCGCAGGCGGTCGAGGAGTGTGGGCGGCCGTGGTGGAGGTGTCTCCGCAGGGGGGCGGGGTCGGGGGCCGAATCACGGGGAAGCATGGCGGTGTCCTCTCGCCGGGATAGGGATACCTCGATAAGAAGAAACTGCTCAGGCCGATGCAAGCGAAAAACGGGAAAAACGGGGGCGCGCGGCCCTCGCCTCACTCGCCGAGGGAGGCTGTTTCGGCGAAACGCGGGCTGGCGAGTCACCGGACGACAATCCCGCGGTTGCCCGCGGTCGGGGCACTGCCGCAGGCCAAGGGCTTGCCACGGTGCCGGAGTACTCGGCACTGGAGGCCGCTGAAGGGATGAACAGGAACACGGGTGCATACCGAAGGTTCGGTGGTGTCCGCCGAATGTTGCCGAATTGACGCAAGCCGAAAATGGGTAAAGGGTTGCCCGTTCAGCGCCGAAAAGTCGGCGCTCGCCGAATCCGCAGAAAAACCTGGGATTCTGCCGGTTGGCAGCGCTGGCAGGACACC
>JBBRPS010000401.1:0-9246 GCA_038227745.1 Gemmatales bacterium
ACCCCGCCCCACCCCCCTCCCCCGACACACCCCGCCCAGGGCAACGACCTGGGGAGGTTCAGCCCTACCCCTATGGTCACGAGGTTTTGCCTGGCGCGGCGGCGGTGCGCGTTGGTTATGCCCGGCGTTGTCCGGTGGCGCGCGGCTAAACTGCGTATCGATCGGGGTCGGGAGTCACTTCCCCTGGTCGTTGTCCTTGGCGGGGTTTTGCGGGGGAGGGGAGTCGGGCTCGTTGGCGGGCGCCTGCTGGGCCTCGCTGAGGGGTGCCAGCGCCAGGTTTTCGGGCAGGACAAAGGAGTTGGCGCCGCGGGCCGGCGCGGCGCCGCGGGCGGGCGGCTGCACCGGGGCGGAGGACAGGACGCGCCTTTTCAATCCGGCCGGGCTGTCCGGCTCGTCGAGCGCCACCGGCTCGTCCGCGGACTCGAGTTGTTCGTCTTCCTCGTAGGGGACGTGTCGGGTGCGGCGCACCGCCTCCTTGCCCGAGATGACCGGCGGGGCGGCCGCCAGAACGCGGGGCGGGACCGGCTCGCCGGCCGGGGCGTTCCACAGGACCTGGTAGCGGTGATTGCCGATCGTCAGCTCGTCGCCCTCCTTGAGGGCGCCCTCGTTGACGCGCACGCCGTTGATGCGGATGCCGTTGGTGCTGCACAAATCGCGGACGACCAGGTAGTCGGTCACCTGGGCGATGCAGCAGTGGCGGCGCGAGACCTTCCGCGAGGCGAGCTGGATGTCGCACTCCTGGTGCCGGCCGAGCAGCAGGATCGGCTTGTCCAGCAGGATGTTCGGGCCTTCGGTCAGGGCGACGAGTTGTGGAGGCATGGTACGGCCCTGCGAAACGGCGCTCCCGCCCCGATCAAAACTCATGCCACGCATCGTATCTCACGGCGGCCTTGGGAGCAAGGGCCGAGGGAAAAAACTCCCGTCCGCCGGCCGCCGTCGCCCTCCTCCTTTACATCGGCAGGCGCAGGCGTGCCTCCGCAGTCGATACTGCCGTCTCACCGGCGAACGGCCGCTGGTATTCCGTACAATAACGGCTGATTTCCCGCCGGCCACGCCGGCGCACGGCCCATCAGGTCGGCATCATGGCGATCCGGTTCGAGGTTCTGCACACCGACGGCGGCGCCCGTACGGGGCGCCTGCATACGGCCCACGGCACCGTCGAGACGCCCGTCTTCATGGCGGTCGGCACCCAGGCCACCGTCAAGGGCCTGACGCCGCAGCAGCTCGAGGACGCCGGCGTGCAGGTCGTTCTCGGCAACACGTATCACCTCGCCCTGCGCCCCGGCGACGAGCTGATTGCCGAACTGGGCGGCCTGCACCGCCTCATGGGCTGGAACCGGCCCATCCTGACGGACAGCGGCGGCTTCCAGATCTACAGCCTCGCCGCCAGCCGCAAGATCGACGACCACGCCGCCGTCTTCCGCTCGCACATCGACGGCGCCCTCCTGGAACTCACGCCCGAGCGGGCCGTGCGCATCCAGGAGAATCTCGGCTCCGACATCGCCATGTGCCTCGACGAATGCCCGCCGTTCGAGACGCCGCCCGAGTACCGCCGCGAGGCCGTCCGCCGCACCCTCCACTGGGCGGAGCGCTGTCGGGAGGCCCACCGCCGGCTCGATCAGGCCCTGTTCGCCATCGTCCAGGGCGGCACCGACCTCGACCTGCGGGCGGCCTGCGCCGAGGCCCTGACGCGGCTCGACTTCCCCGGCTACGCGCTGGGCGGCTTCAGCGTCGGCGAGACGTCGGCGCAGATGGTGGCCGCCCTGGCGCCGACCGCGGCGCTGCTGCCGGCCGACCGGCCGCGCTACCTGATGGGCGTCGGCCGGCCCGAGGACCTGCTGAACGCCATCGCGGCGGGCATCGACATGTTCGATTGCGTGCTGCCGACGCGCAACGGCCGCAACGCCGCCGCCTTCACCAGCGACGGCGTCGTGAAGATGCGGAACGCCTGTCACAAGCGAGATCCGGCCCCTCTGGAGTCCGGTTGTCCCTGTTACACGTGCCGCACCTTCAGCCGGGCGTACCTGCACCACCTGTTCCTGGCGGACGAGATGCTGGGCCCGACGCTGCTGTCGCTGCACAACGTCGCCTTCTACAGCCGCCTGCTCGCCGAGGCGCGCCGGGCGGTGAGCGAGCGGCGCTTCGAGGCGTTTTGCGCAGTCAGCCTTGCCCGCTGGGGCGCAAGACTTTAAGATACCGCTTTTCCCATCGCGGGCGCAGCGGACGGCCCGCATGTACGTGTCCATCTCGGCGGCGCCCACCTGGGCGCCCCGTTAGAACGGAAGGCCCTCATGCTGAACGCGATCATCCTCTTCGCCACCAAGGCCGCCGAGAAAGGCGCGGCGGCGGAGGCTGCCCCTGGCTGGATCCAGTTCGCCCCGCTCCTGGTCATCGCCGTCCTGTTCTACCTCCTGTTCATCGTCCCGCAGCGGCGCGAGCGGCGCCAGCGGGAAGACTTGTTCGGCAAGCTCAAGAAGAGCGACCGCGTCATCACGAACGCCGGCATCTTCGGCGTCGTCACCAACATCAAGGACGAGGAGGTAACCTTGCGCATCGACGACACTTCCAACGCCCGTCTGACCGTCCTCAAGAGCAGCATCGCCCGCATCATGACCGCCGAGGACCAGGCCAAGGAAGCGGCCGCCAGGGCCGCGTCGGCGGCCGCCGAGGGCGTCAAGGCCGGCGCCCCCCCCGCGAAATCGTGAAAGGAAAAGGCGGCGGGGCGTTGCTCCCCCGCCGCACTCCCCCGGCCCGAGGGCCAGGGGCGGGTTGAAACCTTTTTCATGGAATGACCATGCGACCTTACCTTCTCAGAATCTCTCTCTGTCTGGTGCCGGTGCTCGCCGCCTTCGGCGCGATCTGGTACGCCTACGCCCACGACCGCTTCAAGCTCGGGGTGGACCTCTCCGGCGGCACCATCCTCGTTTACGAGCTCGACCTGCGGAAAATCCAGGCCAGCGAAGACGGCAAGGACCGGCGGGAGAGCCCCCAAGAAATGGCGAACCGCCTCGCCGAGGCGCTCAAGCGCCGCCTCGACCCCAATGACCTCTACAACATCGTCATCCGCCCGGCCGGCGAGGGCCGCGTCGAAATCGTCCTGCCGACCGGCGGCCCCGAGCGCGCCAAGAAGGCCGACCGCGAGTGGGCGCAGCTGCTCCGCGACATGGAGGAGACGGAGTACGCACTCCCCAAGGGCAAACTCGACGTCAACCGCGGCCGCATCCAGGAACTGGCCGAGCGCATCCAGCAGATCACCTCCGAAAGCGCCTGGTCGGAGCACCTCTTTCCCTCGAAGTCCGACGCCCTGAAGGCCCTCGGCGGCAAGGCCGACAAGGATCTCCCCCCCCTTCGCCGCGTGCGCGCCCGCGAAACCGTCCTCGTTACCGCGGAGTCCACCGTCAGCGCCGGCGCCGCGTCGCTGTTGGCCGGCCCTGTCCCGGGCCTCACCCTGGCGGCGGCCGGCGAGCGGATGAACGTCCCCCTGGCCCTGCGGCCGTACACCGCCGAGACCCTGCCCCAGCTCATCAAGGACGTCAAGAAACGCATTGATGATTTCAGCAAGGAGCGCGAGGTCGATTCCTGGTTCAAGCAGCAGGCCTGGCACGCCCTGGTCGAGAAAATGTTCCAGAAATGGCCGTCCCTCGCCGAGGTCGAGAAGCAGGCCCTCACCCTCGCCAAGACCGACGAGGAGAAAAAGCAGGCCCCCTTCGCCAACATCGCCCCCGACAGCTTCGACGAGCTGATCGGCCGCGCCGAGGTCAAGGGCGCCAGCATCGCCCAGGCATTCCTCAACGCCCTGCAGCCGATGCTCGGCGACAAAATCATCACCGCCACGGGCGAGAAGGGCCGTTTCCTCGACCGCACCGAGGTGGCGAAATTCGTCCGCGAGAACTACGGCTACTCGCTCAAGTCGATCGAGGACAAGATCGACAAGAGCAACAAGGCGAGCGGCCGCGGCAAGGACCTGACCGTCGAGGAGGTGCAGCGCATCAAGGAGCTGGTCTCCAAAGTGGGCAGCCTTGAGTTCCGCATCCTGGCCAATAACCACGACGACAAGCAGGCCATCGACGACGCTCGCACGATGGTCAACAGCGTGGCGTGGAAGTCCAAGCTGGAGGAGAACCAGTCCAAGGGCCTGCCGCCGCCGCCACCGACGACCGATGGCAGCCCCACGGGCAAGGCCAAGGTCTACGAGCTGACCACCCTGCCGCGCGGCTACAAGAGCAAGGTCAGCTACGCCTGGATCGAGCTGGGGCCGCAGGAACGGCAGACGCTCAAGCTGAACAACAACGCCAAGAACGAGGCCGGCCAGGGCTTCACCTGGTACGAGATGCAGCAGCACCTCGGCCAGGCCCTCCAGCTGCCGCTGTCGCAGGACCGCAAGCAGCTGCAGCTGCAAGGGGCGCTGTTCTACGGCCGGCGCTGCGAGGACCGCAACCTGCCCGAGGAGGAGCGGCGCAAGAAGCAGTTCGAGTACTTCGTTTTGGCCCGCAACCCCGAGATCGACCCAGACACCGGCGAGCCGACCCCCAAGATCGAGGGCAAGTACCTCTCCACCGCCGCCAGCCAGGCCGCCGAGGGCCGGCCCGCCGTGTCGTTCACCTTCAACAACACCGGCGCCGCCCTGTTCCGCGACCTGACCAAGAAGAACGTGCCCTCGGGCTCCGGCGACGAGACTTCGCAGATCAAACGCTTCCTGGCGATCGTCCTCGACGGCCTCATCGTGTCGGCCCCGACGATCAACTCGGAGATCGGCGCGCACGGCCAGATCAGCGGCAATTTCACGGCCAAGGAAGTGGACGCCCTGGTCAACATCCTCCGCTCCGGCTCGCTGCCGGCGACGCTCAAGACGCAACCCGTCAGCGAGAGCACGCTCGGCGCCACGCTCGGCCAGGACACGATCGAGAAGGGGGTGGGGGCGATCGCCTACTCCTTCCTGGCGGTCATGGCGTTCATGATCGTCTATTACCGCTTCGCCGGCGTGGTGGCGAGCACCGCCCTGCTGGCCAACCTGATCCTGACGGTCGGCTTCATGGTGGCGGTGTCGGCGACCTTCACCCTGCCCGGCCTCGCGGGCCTGGTGCTCATGGTCGGCATGGCGGTGGACGCCAACGTGCTGATCTACGAGCGCCTCCGCGAGGAACGCGAGCGCGGCGCCAGCCTGCTGCTGGCCCTGCGCAACGGCTACGACCGGGCCTTCCCGACCATCATCGACACTCACCTGACCAGCATCCTGACCGCCGTCGTCCTCTACGTCGTCGGTAACGACCAACTCAAGGGCTTCGGGGTCAGCCTCACGGTCGGCCTGATCATCAGCCTGTTCACGTCGCTGTACATGACGCGGCTGATCTTCGACATCTGGGAGCACATGGGTTGGCTGAAGAAGCTGAGCATGTTCCGGCTGTTCTCGAAGCCCGACATCGACTTCATGGGCATCCGCTATTACTGGTTCGCGGCGACGATCGTGCTGACCATCCTGGGCATGGGGCTGTTCGTGGGCCGGCTGCCGGACGACCTGAACATCGACTTCGTGGGCGGCACCGCCTACGCCGGTCAGCTCAACCAGGGCAAGAACATCCAGGAGCTGCGCCCCCTACTCGACGAGGAGCAGCAGCAGAAGATGCTCAAGGCCGAGGTCAAGGAGCTGCCGGCCGGCGGCGAGAACCGTTACGAAATCAAGTACGAGCTGCCGGGCGGCGGCTTCACCGACCGCCGCGTGAACCTGGCCAACAAGCCCGAGGGCAAGACGCCGGAAGAGCGGGCGAAGGTCGTGCAGAAGCGGGCGGAGGTGCTGCCGGACCTGTCCGTCGAGCAGATCTTCTCCGCGAAGGACGTGGAGGGGGGCGGCAAGAGCCGCTACTTCAGCGTCCGCACCTCCGAGAAGGAGCCGGAGCTGGTGCAGGCGACCCTGGACCAGCTGCTCCAGGAGAAGAAGGACGGTAGGTGGGAGTCGCTGCTCAAGAAAGTGCGGATGGAGTACGACCGGTTGCCCCCGGGCGGCCGTGAGACGCGCCTGCGCTTCTACGAGGCGCAGGGGACGGAACGGCACTTCGCGTCGCCGAGCTTCGTGCGCACGCTGCTCAACCGCGAGCTGCTCGCCCAGTATCGGGCGCTGGCGGAGAAGGACGCGAAGGCCGGCGAGAAGGCGCGCGAGTACCGCGAGATGAACGAGCTGCCGTTCCACCTGGACATCACCGGCGAGGGGCCGACGGACCAGGGGCGTTTCGAGGTGATGAAGCTGACGTTCTCGCCGGGCTCGGGCTCGAGCGGCCTGAGCGCGGGAGACATCGAGGCGATCAACCGGGCCCTGGAGAACACCAAGGAGGAGTTCCAGAACCGGCCGCAGCCCGAGCGGCTGGAGAACTTCGACAGCCAGCTGGCGGCGGAGACGCGGCTGCGCGCCATGTACGCCATCCTGCTGAGCTGGGGCGCCATCATGGTGTACCTGTGGTTCCGGTTCGGCAACTGGACGTTCGGCCTGGCGGCGGTGCTGTGCCTGATCCACGACCTGTTCTTCACGCTGGGCATCATCGCGGCGTGCCACTACCTGCACGGGACGTGGCTGGGCAATTTGTTATTGATCGAAGATTTCAAGATCGACCTGACGGCGGTGGCGGCGCTGCTGACGCTGGTGGGTTACTCGGTCAACGACACGATCGTGGTCTTCGATCGGATCCGCGAGGTGCGGGGGAAGAACCCGGACCTGACGCCGCAGATGATCAACGATTCGGTGAACCAGACGCTGAGTCGGACGATCCTGACGTCGTTGGTGACGTGGCTGGTGGTGATCGTGCTGTACATCTGGGGCGGTCCGGGCGTCCACCTGTTCGCGTTCGTGATGGTGGTGGGCGTGATCGTCGGCACGTACAGCTCGATCTACATCGCCAGCCCGCTGCTGCTGATCTTCGGTGAGGGCGCCCGCAGCGTCCGCAGCGGTCCGCAGCCGCGGCAGCCGGTGGTGACCGGCATCCAGCCGGCGCGCTGAGCGCGGCGAGGGCTTGTGGGTCAGGACTCCGATCCTGACATGGATTTGTCAGGATCGGAGTCCTGACCCACGACCCGCACCACTGTTTACCAGGGGTCGCACCCCGTGGGTCTGAAGCCGGACCCGACCATGCGCCTCACTCACGGCTACGCGCTGCTGCTGTTCGTCGGCATCGTGGCCGGTGGCTATCTTCTCGGCTCGCCGGGCATCTCGGGCGAGGTCACCGACGGAGCGACCCCGGTCGCCGGGGCGCGCATCCGCTACCAGGGTGAACGCACGGCCACAGTTACCGATCACCACGGCCGTTTCCGCCTCCCCGCTGGGTCCGGACGCCCGCGCCGCGTCACCGCCTGGAAACAGGGCTACAGCATCGCCGCCACCTCGGCAAACGGGCGCGACCTGCATCTGTCGCTAACGCCACTGCCCACGGTGGATAGTGACGCTTACGCCTGGGTCGATCCCGCCCCCAACTCCGCACAGCCGAACAACTGCGGCAACTGCCACGGTGAGATTTACCGCGAATGGGCCGGCAGCGCCCACGCCAACTCCGCGACAAACCGCCGTTTCCTCAACCTCTTCGCCGGCACCGACTGGCACGGGCGCCGCGTCGGCGGCTGGAGCCTGTGGGACCAGAAGCGCGAGGGGGCGGGCGTCTGTGCGGCGTGCCACGCGCCGACGTTCCGCGACCCCGCGTTCACCTACGATTTCCGGGCGGTCAAGGGTGTGGCTCGCCGCGGCGTCCACTGCGACTACTGCCACAAGGTCGCCGACGCTCCGACCGACCGTCTCGGTCTCCGCTTCGGCCGCGATGGCCTGACGCTGCTGCGGCCCGCGGACGGTCAGCAACTCTTCTTCGGCCCGCTGGACGACGCGCACCGCGAGGGGGAATCGTTCGCCTATTCTCCCCTCTACAAGGAGAGCCGCTACTGCGCGTCGTGTCACGAGGGTGTGGTGTTCGGCGTCCACGTCTACGGCACCTACTCCGAATGGCTCGACAGCCCGGCGCGGCGGCAGGGGCGGCAGTGCCAGGACTGCCACATGACGCCGACCGGCAGGCTGACGAACGTCGCGCCGGCGAAGGGCGGCATCGAGCGCGACCCGCGGACGCTCGCCGGCCACCGCTTCCCCGGCGGTCAGCGCGACCGGCTGCGCCGCTGCCTGAAGGTGACGGCCGTCCCCGAGCGCACCGCCATCGGGCTGCGCGTTGCGGTGGAAGTGCGGGCGGACAATGTCGGGCATCGCGTACCGACGGGATTCATCGACCGCAACCTGGTCCTGGTGGTAATGGGTCTGGACCGTGACGGCCGGACGCTGCCACTGCGGGACGGCCCGCGGCTGCCGGCCAGTGCGGGGAGGGGCTTCGCGGGCTTACCGGGCCGCCTTTATGCGAAGGAGTTGACGGACGGAGACGGCCGGCTGCGACCGTTCTGGCTCGCGGAGGGAGAGCCGCAGGACACGCGCCTGTTCCCCGGTCGGCCGGAGCGGAGCGTCTTCGTCTTCCCGCCCGAGACGGCGCGTGTACGGGTGCGCCTGCTCTACCGTCGCTTCTGGCAGGACGTCGCCGACGAGCGCGCCTGGCCCGACAACGAGGTCGTCGTGATGGACACCGTCGTCGCCGGTTGAAGAAACCTGCCTCAGCCGGCGAGCAGGGCATCCAACTCGCTTTCCTTCCCCTCTGTGGTCGGCCCCAGGACTTTCTCGAAAGCCGTCAGACGCAGGGTGCGGAAAGTCAGCTCCAACTCCCGACCGCCGGTGAAGAGGATGGAGTGCCGGAAGATCGGGTGCTCCCCTCCCTTCCCCAGGTCGAGTTCATCGTACAGCCACTCGATCGGTGTCCCTGGCTTGGATAGTTCAGGGTGCCGTATCAGTTCGGGCCGTCTCGTCAAATCGTAGGTCAACGTGAGTCCCTGGTGGTGCGGCCTGTCCAACTCCAGCATGAGAAAGAGCTCACGGTTATCGTGGCGGAGGCCCAGGGCGATCAGTCGTGCGTCGTGCAGACAGAACTTCCGCAGGAGCGGTTTCACGCCGCGCGGGAGCTTCGGGCGGAGTTTCTCGAGGTGATCCAGGTAATGACGATGGATTTCCTCCCATTCTTCCTGGGCCGCGTTTGCCACCGCGTCGTCCGGAGACCCGAACCGCAGGAGCAGATCGGGAGTAAAGAACTTCATGACCGCCTCCTCCCCATACGTGTGGAGGCTCGCCTTTACTGGATCCCGCATGGCGAAAGCGCGTTCGTTTAGCCGCGAGCCTCGGGCGAGCGC
>JBBRPS010000402.1:0-9244 GCA_038227745.1 Gemmatales bacterium
GCGAGTCGGGGACTGGCTTCCACCCCGAATCGCGGAGCGAGGCGGCCACGAACCCTGCACCACGGCTATAAACAACTCTAAAAGGAGTTCACTGCTTCCCGTTGCGCTCGGTGCTGGCCCGGCCGGCGCCGGTCAGCTCGTCGGCCAGGTCGTTGGCGTCGTAGACCGCCCGCAGTGCCTCGACGATCCCGCGCGTGTGGACCGCCACCGAACGCGCCTGCTCGTCGGTGTACAGGAAGTCCCACACCAGCGACTGGATGTTGCCGTCGAAGATCAGGCCGACCACCTCCGCCTTGCGGTTGATCACCGGGCTGCCCGAGTTGCCGCCGATGATGTCCGCCGTCAAGACGAAGTTGAACGGCACCTTGAGGTTCAGCTTGCCCTTGCGCTCCAGCCAGCGCGGCGGCAGATCGAACGGGTGCTTGTCGTTCTTCTCCTGCGCCCGCTCGTACAGCCCCGCGAAAGTCGTCTCGAAGGGGACGTGCTTGCCCCCCTCCTCGTAGCCCTTGACCGTGCCGAACGACAGCCGCAGCGTGAACGTGGCGTCGGGGTAGGTGTCGGTGCCCTCGACCGCGAACTTCGTCCGCGCGATCTGGTCGTACGCCTGACGCTTGACCTCCTCGAACTGGCTGTCCATCACCTTGCGCACCGCCCGCGATTCCTTGTCCACCAGGCGGGCCAGCTGGATCATTGGGTCGTCGGAGGAGGCGACCGCCTCCTTGCCGCCCTCGTACAGCTTCTTGCGCACCGCCACCTTCGCCAGCTTCGTGCCGTTGACCAGCTCCGCGGCGCGCTCGCCCGGCGACTTGCCGGCCAGCACCTGCTGCACCAGCTTGTTCTCGTAACCGAGCTGCTCGGCCAGCCAGGTCAGCGAGTCGGTCAGCTTGTGGATCTCATAGTCGGGGTAGATGGGCCGTTTGGAGAACAGCTTGAACTCCAGCGACTTCTTGTTGGAATCGTTGAACTCCGACAGGCGTTTCTCGTTCGGCTTCGCGTACTCGTCGGCGGCGCGGACCAGGGTGCGGGCGGTGCCGAACAGCCCCGTGTTGAAGCCGGCGCCGGCCTCCAGGGTGATGTACTTCTTGATGTTGGCGGCGCGGATCTTCTGCACCTTGGCGACCTCCGCCCACGCCTTGGCCGCCCCCTTCAGCTCGGGGTTGTTGGCGACCGCCTCGCGCAGCTTCTTCTCCTCGGCGCGCTTGCGGGCCATGACCGCCGGGTCGAGCAGGCCGGCCAGGGCGCCCTCGCGGGCCTTGCGGCTGTTGGCCACCCCGAACAGGAAGTCCTTCGCCTTGCGGGCGTTCTCCTCGCCGTAGGCGCT
This sequence comes from Gemmatales bacterium, assembly GCA_038227745.1. Taxonomy (GTDB): domain Bacteria; phylum Planctomycetota; class Planctomycetia; order Gemmatales; family Gemmataceae; genus DASPXY01. The sequence continues at coordinate 1,322 of JBBRPS010000402.1, forward strand.
GTAGATGCCCAGCATCACTTCCCAGCGGTACAGCCGCTGCAGCAGGTAGGGGTAACCGATGTCGCGGAGGTATTGCAGGTCGGCCACCGTGTTTAGCCGGTCGGTGTGGCCGGGGTGGCCGGAGACGAACACCAGCTCCTTGTCGGCCGCCCCGTTCTTGCTCCATTTGAGATAGTGCTCGATCTTCGCCGGTTTGTCGTCCTCGTAGACGCGGAACAGGCAGACGTCGAGGTCGTAGCGCGGATAGGCGAAGTTGTCGGGGTCGCCGCCGAAGAAGGCGATCTGCTGCTCGGGCGCGAACACCAGCCGCACGTCGGTGTAGCGCTTCAAGCGGTACAGGTGGTACTGGTTGCCCTGGTACAGGGTGATGACGTTGCTGCGCAGCTTGGTCTCTTCCTCGGACTTCTTCTCGATGTCGGCGATGATGGCCTGGCGCGCCTCGAAGGACTTCTCCGGCGGCAGCTGCGGGTCCACCGCGTCCTTGACCTGCTTCGTCACGTCCACGATCTCCATCAGGACGTTCAGCTCCAGGTCCACCGCCTTCGGTTCCTCGGTGCGCGTCTTCGCGTGGAAGCCCTCCTTGACGTAGTCCTTGCCCTTGCTGGAGAGCTTTTGAAGCGTTTCGAGGCCGACGTGGTGGTTGGTCATCACCAGGCCGTCGGCGGAGACGAACGAGCCGGAGCCGCCGCTGTTGAAGCGGACCGACGACTTCTGGACGTGGTCCAGCCACTCCTTGGTCGGCTCGAAGTCGTACTTCTGCTTGAGGATCTTCGTCGGCGGGTTGTTGAACAGCCACAGGCCCTCATCGGCGGGGGTGCGGCGCGCGAACATCGTCATGGCCAGGCCTACCAGGGCGAGGGGGTAACAGGACGGTTTCATGGTCGGGTCCACTCCTTGTGACAGAGAGGCTGCTTCTCGATGGATCCTTGCTGCCTGCGGTTCAGCGCGGGGTGCCGGACTCGTCCCCGTTCGTCACCGGCGCCTTGCGCGCCCCGACCCAGAGCAGGATCGCCGCCAGCACGCCGAAGGCGAGCAGGGCGGCGACCTTCGGGCCGGTCGATTCCTCGAGGTTCCACGCCGTGCCGAAGAGCCGCCCGAGGTCGAGCTTCTCGTTAAACGCCGCGGGCAGGAACGCGAAGAACGCGATGATCAGGCCGCACAGCGTGCCGCCGGCGATGTAGCCGCTCGAGAGCAGCACCCCGGGACTGGTCTCGGTCTCCACGTCCGACGCCGGCTTGCCGCGCATCCGGTCCGCCAGCCAGCGCAGCGCGCCGCCGGCGAAGATCGGCGCCGACGAGCTGAACGGCAGGTACATGCCGACGGCGAACGGCAGCGCCGACACGCCCGCCAACTCTACCGCCACCGCGATCAGCACGCCGGTGATGATCAGGCCCCATTCCAGCTTGCCGCTGAGGATGCCCTCAATGATGGACGCGAAGAGCTGCGGCTGCGGCGCCGTGAACCGACCCGGAGCCGGCTGGCCATTATCCATCACTTTCGACACCTGAGCGACAGGCATGTCTGCCCAGTACTTCGGCCAGCCCGCGTCATCCACGTTGTAACGCCCCGGCTTGATCCCCGGGTTCAGCTCATCGTCTTTGCGGACGTGGACCACGCGGTACTCCGTTGAATCTTTGTCGTCGTAGGGCTTCCCGACTTTCTCTCGCGGGGCGTTCGCCGGCACCGTGAGTTTCTGCTGCGGCAGGCCTTTGGTCGAGTAATGCGTGCCGACCTCGTTGAGGAGGAGCATCGTCCCGCCGATCACGACCGCCGATGTCAGCGTCCCGACGAGGATGGCGAGTTGCTGCTTGCTCGGCGTGGCGCCGACCAGGTAGCCGGTCTTGAGGTCCTGCGACGTGGTGCCGCCGTTCGACGACGCGATACAGACCACCGCCGCCACCGTCAGCGCCGTCAGCATGGCGGCGGCGTCGCGCTTGTCGAGGACCAGGAAGATGAGGCAAGTCAGCAGCAGCGTGGCGATCGTCATGCCGGAGATCGGGTTGGACGAGGAGCCGACCTCGCCCGTCAACCGCGACGACACCGTCACGAACAGGAAACCAAACAGCAGAATCATCGCCGCCCCGAGCAGGCCGAACAGGCTCAGGCCGAGACCCAGCGAGGGGATCAGGGCCATGACGAGTACCAGGCCGAGGCTGCCGAACAGCACGACGGTCATCGGCAGGTCGCGCTCGGTGCGTGCGGTGACCGGGCGGCCGGCCACGCGGCTGGCGCGCAGGTCGCGCAGGCCGGAGACGATCGAGCCGATGATGAGCGGCAGGGCCCGCGTCATGCTGATGATGCCGCCGGCCGCGACCGCCCCGGCCCCGATGTAGCGCAGGTAGGAGCCCTTGATTTCGCCCGGCTCCATCTTGCCGATGAGCTTCTCGCCGGGCGCCACGGGCGTCGTCAGGTTCTCGCCGAAACCGGCGATGAGCGGCCCAATGACGAGGTAGGACATCACCGCGCCGGCCATCATGAGCGAGGCGATGCGCGGGCCGATCAGGAAGCCGACGCCGAGCAGCTCCGGCGACAGTTCGCCGCCGACCTCGGCGCCCTTGAGGCCCTGCCGCGTGCCGTCCGCTGTCGTGCCGTACAACTTCACGGACGGCTCCGAGGACCAGAGCTTGTTCGCCGCGGTGAGGAACTTGTGGACGAGGGCGATGCCGAAGCCGATGAAGACCATGCGCGCGGTGGCGCCGCCTTTTTCCCCCGCGACCAGCACCTCGGCACACGCGGTCCCTTCGGGGTAGGGCAGCTTGCCGTGCTGCTTGACGATGAACGCCCGCCGCAGCGGGATCATCATCAGGATGCCGAGCAGGCCGCCGAGCACCGACACGGTCATCACGCGCGTCACGTCCATCTCGAAGCCCAGCAGCAGCAGCGCCGGCATGGTTACGCCGACGCCGAACGCAATCGACTCGCCGGCCGAGCCGGTCGTCTGCACGATGTTGTTTTCGAGGATGGTCGCGCGGCGGAAGCCGAACGCGGTGGAGAAGGCGCGGAAGAGGGTGATCGACAGCACGGCGATGGGCACCGACGCGGACACCGTCAGGCCGACCTTGAGGACAAGGTAGAGCGACGAGGCGCCGAAGACGATGCCGAGCAGAGCGCCGACGATCACGGCCGGCCAGGTGAACTCCGGCTGGTCGGCGTAGTCGGGGACATAGGGCTTGTGCCCTTCCCCCTCCGGGGGCGGCGGCGGTGCGGGTTGTCCCGGGGCGGCTTCGGTGATGTCGGTCGAGGCCATCGCAAGCACTCCGAGGCCCGCGTCGGTGCGGGGGACTGTGAGGGGCGCGGGCGGGCCGCCCCGAGGCGTCGTGCAACGTGTGGATAGATTCGCGGTTGCGGGTGAAGATTTCAAGCCCCCGAACGGGGATTCCGCGGCGGCCGATCGTCCCTTGACAGGGGCCGCGAACCGGGTATACCCCTGCGACCAACTCTCACGAAGGGAGACGTCGATGGGACAGGGAAGGATCCGCGCCCGGGTGTCGCCGCGCGCCGTGCTGTGCCTGCTGCTGGTCGCCCCGGGCTGCGCGACCGTCACGGGCGGCTCGGGCGCCCAGACGATCAAGATCGCCAGCACGCCGCCCGGCGCCGCCGTCGTCGTGGACGGGCGGTCCTGTGGCCCGACGCCGGCCGAGGTGAAGCTCGACCACAAGACCGAGCACCAGGTGCAGCTCTCCTATCCGGGCCATGAGACCGCCCAGGTCACGCTGAAGCCCAGTCTGAACCCGTGGGTGTTCGGCAACATCCTGATCGGCGGCGTGCTCGGCCTGGCGATCGACGTCTGCACGGACTCGGTCTACGAACTCTCGCCCGACACGGTGAACGTGAAGCTCCGCCCCCAGGGCGAACCTCGATACGAGATGAGGCACGGGGGGATCGGCCCGTGATGGCGGCGCCGCTCACCGCGCCGACTTCTTCTCCTTCGCCTCCAGCGCCGTCAGCAATTCCCGGAAGTCCGCCCTGGCTTTCAGGGGAGCGAAGTCCGGGTCGCGGCGCAGGCTCTCGGGTCGCGCCTCGTCCTTGAAGATCATCAGCCCCCGCTGGGTGGCCTGCCGCAGCAGCACGACCGACCGGGCGGCGTACCCGTCGGCCAGCTCCGCCTGGTCGCGGGCCCGGTCCGCCGCCACTGCGTACACCCGCGCCCCCATGAACAGCCCCTCCGCGGACACCGCCCTGTCCGCCAGCACGGCGTCGGCCTCCTTCACGGCGGCGGCGTACTGCCCCTGGTGCGCCCGCGTGAACGCCTTGCCCACGAGGATGACGTGGCGGAACATCCCCCGATCGACCCGCAGTGCCCGGTCCCAGTCCGCCAGCGCCTCCTTGTGCCGCCCCAGCCGCGTCCAGCCGTCCAGCGCGCGCGTCCCGTACATCGCGGTCAGCGCCATGGAGCCGATCGCGTTCTGCGGCTCCTGCTTCAGCCACGCTTCCATGATGGGGATGCCGCGCGTGCTCAGCTCGAGTAGCGCCTGCGGGTTCTCCTCCTTGTAGATGTCGTGCAGTGCGGAGTAGCATTGCCAGACCTGTATCGGGTAATCCGCCACCCTGGGGTAGTCGCGGCTGAGCTGCTCGTAAGCCGCGAAGGCCTGCCGTAACTGCGGCTCGGCGTCCTTGAACCGCCGCCGCTTCACGCCGATGGTGCCCAGGCCCAGCCGGCACATCGCCTCAAGGTAAGGGTAGTCCCGCAGTGCCTCCGGCTCTCCCTTCTGCAGCCCCTGGACGATCGCACTGGCTTCGCGCAGGGACTTTTCCGCCTCGTCCAGCCGCTCGGAGTTCAGATAGAGAGTGGCCAAGTTGACGCGGACGACGGCGCCCATGCTGCGGTAGTTGGCCACCTCCGGGTGCTCGCGGGCCAGTGCCTCGTAAATCTCCCGGTCCTTGCGCCAGGACTTTTCCGCCTCCGGGAACTGTCCCCCGGCGAGGGCCAGGATCCCCAGGTGGCGGTGTATCTCGGCGAGCAGTTGGCGGGCGGCGGCGCCCGGGCGACGGGCGACGGCGCGCTCCGCCAGCTGCAGCGCTTTGCGGTAGGCGATCTCGGCGGCCGGCCGGCGGCCCGAGGAGAGGAGGATGTGTCCGAACTGTGCCTTGGCCCGGGCCAGGTCGTCGCCGTGGTCGGGCGCGTCGGGGAACTCGGCGGCGAGTGTCCCGAAGGTGTCGAGGGCCACGCGGCAGTCCTGCTCGGCCTGCGGCAGCTCCCCGAGCAGCAGGTGCAGGATGGCCAGGCGCAGGTACGCGCGCCCCCGCTCGCGCCGCGCGGCCGGGTTGGTGCCGCCCTCCGGGATGAAGCCCTCGCACAGCTCCAGGGCGTCGCGCAGCTGCTGCCGCCGTTCGTCGGTGAGCTGTTTCGCCATCAGCGCCATGCGCTCCGGCGTCACGCGCGTCAGCCGGTCCACGCCCTCCAGGGCCCGGCGGAGGGTGCCCTCGGCCCGCTGCTGCTGCCGCCGTGCGTCGCCCAGGGCCGTCTGTAACTCGGCGTTGTACCACAGGCCGCCGCCCAGCAGCAACAGCACCGCCAGGGTGGTGACCCCGAGCAGGGCGGCCGCCGCCGGCCGGCGCCGCGCCCACTTCAGGCAGCGGGACCAGGCGGACACCGGCCGCGCCCGGATCGGCTCACCTTTGAGGAACCGCTGCAGGTCCTTCGCCAGGGCCAGGGCGCTGGCGTAGCGCTTGTTCGGATCCTTCCGCAGGCACTTGAGGCAGACGGTCTCCAGGTCGCGCGGCACCTTCGGCTGCAGCTGGCGTGGCGGCACCGGCTCGCTGTGGAGCACCTGCCAGAGGGTGTCCAGGGGCGCGTCGGCGAGGTAGGGCGGCCGGCCGGTGAGGCACTCGTAGAGCAGGGCGCCGAGGGCGTGGACGTCCGCCGCGGGGCCGACCTCCTTGCCCTTGCCGGCGGCCTGCTCGGGCGCCATGTAGCTCGGCGTGCCCATGATCGCCCCGGTCCGGGTCTGGCCGCCGCCCTCGTCGAGGCGCTTGGCGAGGCCGAAGTCGGTGACCTTCGGGGTGCCGTCCGGGGTGAGCAGGACGTTGGCGGGCTTGAGGTCGCGGTGGACGATGTTGTGCCCGTGGGCGGCCTGCACGGCGAGGGCCACCGTCTCGATCAGCTCCGCCGCCTTGCGCGGCGGCAGGGGCTTGCCGGCGAGCGCCTGGGCCAGGCTGCCGCCCTCGACGTACTCCAGCGAGAAGAAGGGCAGGCCGTCCTGCTCGCCGACGTCATGGATCTGGACAATGTTGGGGTGCTGGAGCTGGGCGACGGCCTCGGCCTCGCTGCGAAAGCGGGCCAGTTCGGCCGCGCCGGCGTGGCCGCCCGCCAGCACCATCTTGAGGGCGACGGTGCGGTTGAGGCCCAGGTGGCGGGCCTTGTAGACGACGCCCATGCCGCCGCGCCCCAGCTCCCCCAAGATCTCATAGCCGGCGACGTTGGGCACGCCGCCGGGCGAGCCACTCGGGGGCGGGGCACCGAGCGTCTCGGCCGGCGGCCCGTTGGAGCGCCCGCCCGGATCGGGGAGGGCGAGCGTGGCGGCCGTGTTGGCGGGGATCGGCAGGATGCGGCGACAGCCGCGACAGCGGACGCGCTGTCCGGCCAGCTCGTCGGGCGCCCGGAAGTGCTTGCCGCAGTGGGGACAATGGAAGGCCACCATCGACAGGCTCCGATCGAGTTCGCCCTCCTGGCGGGAAAGCGAGGCGCTGGGGTACACGGGTCCTTGAAGTAAAATGTCTCCCCAGCATACCGGGGCGCCGGGGCGGCGGCAATGCCCCGGGCGGCGACTGGGGGCTGAGAGGCGGCTGCCCACGGCAGCCGCGCGTGACCCACACGTCAGGGAGCGAGCCGGCGGGTTTACCCCGCCAGGGCAAGCCCGGCGGCTCGCACACCCCATCGCAAACGCTCTAGTCCTCCTTGTGGGCGGTGTGGCACGCCTTGCAGTTCGCCGCTTTCTTGAGCTGCTTGCCGGCGTTCTCGCCCCCGCTGACCGCGACCTTGGCGGCGGCGACGAGGCCATCGGTGAACTTCTTCCAGCTGGCGGCGTCGCCCTGCGGCGGCTTGTTCTTGGCCAGCTCGGTGTACATCTCGAGCAGCTTCTCGGCGTCGGCCTTGTCGCCCTTGCCCGCAGCCACCTTGCCCAGCAGCCCGCCCTTGCCGTGGGCCTTCTTCATCACGTCCGAGATCGTGTACTTCACGTCCTTGCCGTCCTTGTCGGCCTTGTCGGCGGCCCGGTAGGACCCCTCGCCGAGGATCAGCACTGCCGCCAGCACCGCACAGGCGCCTGCTACCAACGTCCGCATGATCGGCCCCCCCCAACAGAAAAATCGGCCCCCCGTTCGTGTACGGGGCGGCCACCAATGGCCCTCCCTCGTCGGCAGACGGCCCTCGTCTACCGGGAGCGGCCAGAACACTTTCTACGAACCGGCCTAAATCGAAACAAGCACGCGCCGGCAACCTCACGGCACGCACGCGACTCGTTCTTCGATTTATCGACTGCGGGGCGGCTCCGCTTATTCGATGGCTCGCGGCCGGCCGCCCGTGGGTATACTGAACCTCGTGGACACGCAGACCCTGGAACACCGCATCAAGGGGGAGGCCCGGCGACTCGGCTTCGAGCTGGCCGGCATCGCGGCCGCCACCGACGCGGACGGCTTCGACCGTTTCCGCGCCTGGCTGGACGCCGGCCACGCGGGCGAGATGGCCTATCTGCACCGCCACGCCGAGGCGCGCCGCCACCCGCGCGGCGTCCTGGCCGCCGTGCGCAGCGTCGTCATGGTCGGCATGAGTTACAACCCGGACGGGGCGGACGAGCCCGCGCCCCCCGAAGCGCTCACCGGGCGCGTGGCCCGCTACGCCCGCGGTCTGGACTACCACGACGTCCTCCGCGACCGCCTGAACCGCCTGCTCGACTGGGTGCGCAGCGAGGTGCCGGGCTGCGA
>JBBRPS010000403.1:0-9243 GCA_038227745.1 Gemmatales bacterium
AAGAAGGGCAGCGATGCTTGCTCGGCCATGGCATTTCTCCTCTGTGAACCAGGTCAGTCCGAGGAGAATCATTCGCGTGGCCCTTGTCAAAATCAACCCCTCTGCCAACAATGTACTGGCGTTTAGATGCGATTACCCTGTGCGCAGCGGCTGTTGGATCTGGGGGTGATCGAGCGGTTCGGAGGCAAACGGTTGATGCTGGCGAGACGCTACTACGAACTCGCCCGGCAGAAGGGAACGTATACCCGCAAAAAAGGGCTGGATCGGGAACAGAACCTGGCGCTGCTGCTCAAGCACATTCAGGAGAACGCGGCGACGGGATCGCCTCGTGAGGAACTGTTCCAGGTGCTGCCCGCTCTTCCCGAGTCGCTGGTGAGATCCCTTCTGCAAACGCTGAAACGACGAGGCGAAGCGCACCCCGTTGGCACTACGCGCGCGAGCCTCTGGTTCCCGGGATCGGCACCGAAGTAGGCGAAGCATTCTCGATCCTGCTTCGCCCATCGCGTGCCAAATGTGCCAAATGTGCCAAATGTGCCAAAGGGAGATTCGGCGTATCATATTATCCAATAACGGGATGCGTCATTGTGGCGCCGTTCCGATGTGCCAATGTGTGCCAATCGATTGACCCAATCGCGTCCGGCCCGAACAACCCAGAGGAGCCCAAGACGATGTCCTCCCTCGGCAGTGAACGTCCGACCGTGCAGTCCCCCTTCATCCGCTACGCCCAGGAAGCCGGCTGGACGTACCTCTCCCCCGACGAGGCCCTGCGCCTGCGACCCGGCCCGATGAGTCCGATCCTCCTCCCCGTCCTGGTGCAGCAGCTCCAGAAGCTCAACCCCGGCGTCGTGGACCACCGCCGCGCCGAGGACGTCGCCCGGGCCTTCTGCCGCGTCAAGCCGAACATCGAGGGCAACCTCGTCGCCTGGGAGTACCTCAAGGGCCTGCAGACGGTCTTCGTCGAGACGGAGCGGCGCGAGCGAAACGTCCGCCTGCTCGACCCGGCCCACCCCGAGGTCAACGTCTTCCACGTCACCGACGAGTTCCCCTTCGCCAACGGCACGCCGCCGGACATCCGCGCCGACCTCGTCTTTCTCGTCAACGGCATCCCGCTCGTCGTCGTCGAAACGAAGGCCGCGAAGAAGAAGGACGGCATGAGCGAGGCCCTGGAAGACCTGCGCCATTACCACAAGCACGGGCCGGAGTTACTCGCCCTGACGCAGCTGTTCGCCCTCACCCACCTGGTGCAGTTCTTCTACGGCGCCACCTGGAACACCGGCCGCAAGGGCCTCTTCAACTGGCGCGACGAGGCGGCCGGCGACTTCGAGACGCTCGTCAAGACGTTCGTCAACCCGCGGCGGCTGTTGCGCGTCGTCAGCGACTTCATCCTCTTCACCCGCAAGGACGAAGAGCTGTCGAAGGTCGTGCTGCGGCCCCACCAGATGCGGGCCGTCGAGCGCTGCGTCCAGCGCGCCCGTGAGCCGGAGAAGCAGCGCGGCCTGGTCTGGCACACGCAGGGCAGCGGCAAGACGTACACGATGATCACCGTCGCCAAGCGCCTCATCGAGGATCCCGTCTTCGAGAACCCCACCGTGCTGATGATCGTGGACCGCAACGAGCTGGAGGCCCAGCTGTTCGGCAACCTGGAGGCGATCGGCATCAAGCAGGTCGTCGTCGCCGACACGAAGAGTCACCTGCAGGGGCTGATCCGCGCGGACCGCCGCGGCCTGATCGTCTCGATGATCCACAAGTTCGACGACATGCCGGAGACCGTGCGCAACGAACGGAAGAACGTCTTCGTGCTGGTAGACGAGGCGCACCGCACGACGGGCGGCGACCTGGGCAACTACCTGATGGGCGCCCTGCCGCACGCGACTTACCTGGGCTTCACCGGCACGCCCATCGACCAGACGGCCCACGGCAAGGGCACGTTCAAGGTCTTCGGCTTCCCCGACCCGAAGGGCTACCTCGACAGGTATTCGATCCGCGAATCGGTCCAGGACGGCACCACGGTCCCGCTCAACTACGCGCTGGCGCCGAACGACCTGCGCGTGGACCGGGCCACGCTCGAACGGGAGTTCCTGAAGCTGGCCGAAACGGAGGGCATCAGCGACATCGAGGAGCTGAACAAGGTGCTGGAGCGGGCCGTCACGCTCAAGAACATGATGAAGAACCGCGAGCGGGTGGAGAAGGTGGCCGCGTTCGTGGCCGGGCACTACCGCGCGACGGTCGAGCCGATGGGCTACAAGGCGTTCCTCGTCGGCGTGGACCGCGAAGCCTGCGCCCTCTACAAGGAGGCCCTCGACAGGCACCTGCCGCCGGAGTGGTCGCAGGTGGTCATCAGCACGGGCGGCAAGGGCGACGAGCTGCGGCGGCACCACCTGGAGGAGGCCGAGGAGCAGGCCATCCGCAAGGCGTTCCGCAAGCCGATCGCGGCGCGGCCGGCCGGCAAGCCGGAGAAGTATCGGGAGCTGCGCATCCTGATCGTGACCGAGAAGCTGCTGACCGGCTTCGACGCGCCGATCCTGTACTGCATGTACCTGGACAAGCCGATGCGCGACCACGTGCTGCTGCAGGCCATCGCCCGCGTGAACCGGCCCTACGAGGACGACGAGGGTCGGCGCAAGCCCGCCGGGTTCGTGCTGGACTTCGTCGGCATCTTCGAGCGGTTGGAGGAGGCACTGGCCTTCGACTCCGAGGACGTCTCCGGCGTCGTCGAGGGCCTGGACGTCCTGAAACAGCACTTCGAGCGGTTGCTGCAGGCCGGGCAGCGGGACTACCTGCCCATTCCGCAAGGGCTGTCCGGGGACAAGGCGGCCGAGGCCGTGCTGGAGCATTTCCGGGACGAGGAGCGGCGCAACGAGTATTACGAGTTCTTCCAGGAGCTGCAAGAGCTGTACGAGATCCTCTCGCCCGACCCGTTCCTGCGGCCCTGGCTCAAGGACTACGAGCGCCTGGCGGACATCTACCAGCTGTTGCGGTCCTGCTACGACCGCGGCGCTCCCATCGACAGAACGGTCCTGCGCAAGACGGCCCAGCTGGTGCAAACGCACACGTTGACCAGCGCCATCCGCGGCCCGGATAAGGCCCATCAGCTCGACGCGAAGACGCTGGAGCAGATCGCCGCCGAGAACCAGCCGGACACGGTGAAGGTCTTCAACCTGCTGAAGAACCTGAAGGAGCTGGTCGGCCAGAAGGCGGGGCAGCAGCCATTCCTCGTCAGCATCGGCGACAAGGCGGAGGAACTCGCCCGGGCGTTCGAGGACCGGCAGAAGACGACGCAGGACACGCTGCTCGGGCTCGAAAAGCTGGTCGAGGAACTCGCCGAGGCCGAACAGCGCCGCGAGCAAACGGCGCTCTCGCCGGAAGGCTTCGCCGTCTACTGGCTGCTCCAGCGGCAGGAAATCCCGCAGGCGCTGGAGGTCGCCAGAGCGGTCGCGGCGGCCTTCGAGCAGTTGCCGCACTGGCACAGCAGCGAACGGCAGGAGCAGGACGTGCGCAAGGAGATTTACAAGGCGCTCATCGGCGCCGACCTCGTCGAGGGCGTGAAGGAGATCACCGACAACATCCTCAAAATGCTGCGGAGGGCGGCGCAATGAGCGAGCACCTCGGAGACGCCTGGCAACCCCTCGAAGCCACGGTCCCGAAGGAGGTCTTCAAGTCCGAGGTCACGGCCTGGGCGAAACGGATCGGTGTCGCCCCGAAACAACTGCACGTCCGACCGATGAGGCACAAGTGGGGCAGTTGCTCGACGGCGGGCCGCGTCACGTTCGACACCGACCTCCTGACGCAGGCGGCCGACTTCCGCAACGAGGTCATCGTCCACGAACTCCTGCACCTGAAAGTGCCCAATCACGGGCGCCTCTTCAAGGCGCTTCTCAAGGCGTACCTGGGAAAGTACCGGGAGGGGCACGATCCCACCGCGAAGCGACACCAGGCGTGAAGAGGGAACTCGACTCGGTCTGATACTCCGGGACGCTTGACCTCGCCCCTGGCATGGTGGCACGCCGGCAGAAAGGTCTGGCAGAATCCTTCCCATCCGGAAGAAAAAGGGCCGGGCGAGGTGGGCATTCATCCCCACCCCGACCCGGCCAGATCTTACTATCCTGTCAACGTCGCGGCCCTACCGGGCGGCCGCGGCCACGGCGGGCTTCGCCTCGCGCACCGCCTGGATGAGCGTCTGCATGAACGCCGGCAGGTCGTCGGGCTTGCGGCTCGTGATGAGGTTGCCGTCGCGCACCACCTCCTGATCGACGTACTTGCCGCCGGCGTTGATGACGTCGTCCTTGATGGCGAAGAAGCACGTCACCTTGCGACCCTTGAGCGCCTGCGTCGAGCACAGCATCCACGGCCCGTGGCAGATGGCCGCCACCGGCTTGCCCTGCTCGGCCATGTTGTTGACCAGGCGAATCATCGCCTCGCAGCGGCGCATGTGGTCCGGAGCGTAACCGCCGGGGATCCCCAGCAGGTCGAAGTCGTCGACGCTGACATCCTTCGCCGCCTTGTCGCTCTTGACCGGGTAGCCCAGCTTGCTCGGATAGGTCTGGCCCGCCTCGGGGCCGACCAGGGTCACCTTGCAGCCGGCCTCGCGCAGGCGATAGACGGGATACCAGACCTCCATTTCCTGGTACATCTGCTCGACCAGGACCGCCGCCCGTTTCCCTTGCAGTTCTGCCATCGGACACCTCCTTGAAGTGAGTGAGAGGATCGGACGTCGCGCCCGCCGGTCACGCCCCGCGCGCCGAGTCGGCGGGCACCTGTGCTTCCTTCTTGTACCACGCCATCGTCTCATACATGGCGTCGTCGAAATTGGTCCGCGGCTGGTAGCCCAGCTCGCGCTTCGCCTTGTCGATGCTGAAGTCGAGGTTCAACCCGAGGAACTTCAGCCGCGCCCGCGTGAACAGCGGCGCCTCCTTCGCGCCGCGCAGCTTCGCCCAGCCCTCGGAGCATGCCGTCAGGAACCGCGCCAACCACAGCGGCGGCGCCCGCCACGGCCGCGGCAGTCCCATCGCGTCGGCCACCGCCTCGATGAAGCGCCGCTTCGACACGAACTCGCCGTCGGTCAGGTTGTAGATCTGCCCCACCGCCCGGTCGCTCGCCAGCGCCAGGAACACCGCCTGCACGAAATTGCCGATGAAGATGGTGTTCAGGGCCCGCCGGCCCTTCGCACCGGGGTAGCGGACCGTCCCCGCGCGCAGGCCGCCGATCAGGCGCGGCATCACGGTGCGGTCGCGCGGGCCGTAGACGAACCCCGGCCGCAGCACCACCACCGGCACGCCGAGGTCGCGGTAGTAGCGCAGCGCCAGTTGCTCCGCCTCGACCTTGCTCTGCGTGTAGCCGTCGGCGTGTTTCGCCGGCAGCGGCTCGGTCTCGTCGGTGCCGTGGTGGTGCCGGGCCGCGTAGACGCCGAGCGTGCTGACGTGGACGAAGCGCGACAGGGCCTGACTTTTCGCCGCGTCGAGCAGCGCCCGCAGCCCCTCGACATTGACGGCCCGGTACTCCGCCACCGGCCCCCAGTCGCCGACCTTGGCGGCGCAGTGGACGACGACATCGACGTCGGCCATGACGCGGGCGATGGCCTTGGCGTCGGTCAGGTCGCCGCGGTGGACCGTGACGCCGAGGCCCTCCAGGAGCTTCGTGTCGCTGGAGGCGCGGGCAAGGGTGGCGACCGGCCAGCCGCGCTTGACGAAGGCTTCGGCGACATGGCCGCCGAGGAAGCCGGTGGCGCCGGTGACGAGGTAACGCGAAGGCATCAGGGGTCAGCACTGCGTGGTTCGGGGCCAATTTGGGACAGGTTCGTTGTACGCAGGAAAGAGGGAGTAGGGAAGAGGCACGCAAGCCCACGGGTGGCAACCCGTGGGCTTTCCCCTACTCCCGCGCGTACAGCCGCCCCACCCATTCGCCGTAGCCGTTGTACAGCAGCGTCGGCCGGCGCTCGCCGGTGTCCAGCATGCGCTCGCTGGCCTGGCTCCAGCGCGGGTGCGGCACCTCGGGATTGACGTTCGCCGTGAAGTCGTACTCGTGCGCCGCCATCGTGTTCCAAAACGTCGCCGGCTGGCGGTCGGTGAACTCGATGCGCACGATTGACTTGGCGGACTTGAAGCCGTACTTCCACGGCAGCACCAGCCGCACCGGCGCCCCGTGCTGTTTCAGCAAGGGGTGGCCGTACATGCCGACCGCGACGAACGCCAGCTCGTTCGTCGCCTCGGCCAGCGTCAGCCCCTCGGTGTAGGGCCACGGCTCGCCGCGGTTGCCCATGCGGCCCGCCTCCCCCGGCCGGTCGAAGGTGGTGAAGCGCAGGTAGCGCGCCGCCGGCAGCGGCCCGGCGCGGCGCACCAGCTCGGCCAGCGGGAAGCCCGTCCACGGCACCACCATCGCCCACGCCTCGACGCAGCGGTGCCGGTAGATCCGTTCTTCGAGCGGGAAAGTGCGCAACAGGTCGTCCAGGTCGTAGGTGCGCGGGTGGGCGACCAGGCCGGCGACCTCCACCGCCCAGGGCAGCGGGCGAAAAGCGCCGACGTGCCGCCAGACCTGTTTGCCACTGCTGAACTCGTAAAAGTTCGTGTAACGCGCCGCCTCCAACTCGCGCGTCACGGGCCGGCCGGGGTCGCCGAAGCGCGCATTCAGCCGCGCAGGGAACAGCTCCGTGGCCGGCAACGCCACCCGACCGGCGTCCATGGCATCGCCCATTTCCCCCCGGCCCGCCCACCAGCGACCGCCGCCCAGCACCTCCGTCTCGGACCCCGGGCGCAGCCACCGCCACCAGGCCGCCCCGCCCAGGGCGAGGCCCAGACCGGCCAGTCCGAGTGCCTTGAGCGCCCGCCGGCGCGACGGCAGCGCCTTCTCCGGCGTGATCTCGCGTTCGGGCAGGTTGGACGGATGCGACATGCTTCGACCTCCTGGAAACTGTCTCGCTCGGCCGTGCGGCCGTCGCTAGAACAACCTCTGGCCCCGCGGGCCGGTGCCCGCGGCGCCGGCTTCGTTCGGTACGTTTGCGGAGAGGAATCCGTTCATGAGTCCGTCGGGCGGTTCGCGCTGCTGGGCGATCCTGCGACAGCGCTGTCCGCGCTGCCGGCGAGGCCGCGTGTTCCGCGGTTCGCTCGAGATGAACCCGACCTGCCCCGAGTGCGGCCTGGTGTTCGAGCGCGAGCAGGGCTACTTCCTCGGAGCGATGTACGTCAGCTACACCCTGTCCACGATACTGCTCGGACTGCTGACGTGGGTAGCCTCGCTGCTGCTGCCGGAGTGGGACCTGGGCGTGCTCGTGCTGGTCGCCTGCGTCGCCTACGTCCCGCTCATGCCGTCGGTGTTCCGCTACGCGCGCGTGATCTGGATGCACTTCGACCGTTGGGCGTGGCCGGGGCCGTCGTGAACGGCCGCAACTTGCCCTCACCGCGACCGCTTCCCCCTGTTCGGTGCGACGAATCCCATGACGACGCAACGTCCCCCGGTTTCCGACCCGTCCATCGAATACCCCGACAGCGACGGCCAGCCCATAGCGGAGAACACCCTCCAGTTCCAGTGGATCGTCACCATTTACGCTAACCTCGTGGTGCTGTTTCGCAACAACGCCAACGTCTTCGTCGCGGGCGATCTGCTGTGGTACCCCGTCGTGGGGCAGCCGACGATTCGCACCGCGCCGGATGCGCTGGTCGCCTTCGGGCGGCCCAAGGGTTACCGCGGCTCGTACATGCAGGAGGAGGCGCAGCGCCGCGTCGAACGCCTCATGGAGCAGCTCCGGGCCGCGGGCATCGACCCGGAAGCGTGACCGGCCGCGTCACTCGCCGAGCAGCTCGTACGTCCCGTGCCCGCCCATCTTCAGCTTCCCCTGGCGCACCAACTCGTCCCACACCGCCTGTGGGAACTGGTTGGGCGGCGTGATGGCGACGATCGCCGACGGCTTGCCCCCGGTCACCGGCCGCCGGCTCAGCTGCGACTCCTCGTCCAGCCGCGTCAGCTTGAGGCGCTTCTTGAAGGCCTTGATCGCCTTTTTTAGCTCCTCGTTCGAGGGCTTTTGTTCGGAGTTTTCGTGTGCGTCTGTCATTTGTAACTCCTTATTATTATGATGCTGTTTGCGTTGTTGCCCTGGTTTCGCCCTCTCGCTGCCGGGACGACTTTCCCCGAAAACTGGTCCGCAGAGAATTGACGTAAGTTGTTATTTTTCGCATGATCCGCGTGCTTTCTCTGCGGATTCTCTGCAAAGCCGCACATTCGCAGGTGATTTTACCGGACGCCAAAAAGGCGACCAGTTACCGGCTCCTGCCGCGTGGTTTTCGGGCCTTTCGTAACGGGGCGGCGTCCCCTCGCGCTGGTCGCCCCTGGTCAGCTCGTAGACGGCGGTAAGCAGCTTCTCCAGGGGGATGCCCAGCTTCTTCGTGGCGGCCCAGAAGGCGGGCAGCTCGACGCCCTCGTAGCCGATGATCCGGGCCGTCTCGGTGAAGGCGCGGTCGAAGTACAGGCGGTGGAGGAGCTGGTTCGTGGTCAGGGTCACGGGGCGAGGATGGCAGATTGTGGCGCGGGTGGCAAGGTGCCCGCGAGAACACGCCTTTTCCGATTCGGCTACTCTTGGCGCGCTGAGGCAGGCGCGGGATGATGGCGCTTTCCGAGGAGTGCCCGATGGGACTTGACCTGCTGCCCAAGGATCTGTTCGACCGCTACCACTTGGAGGAGCGACGCCATGCCTGCGCCATCATGAAGGCGGACTACCCAGCCGAGATGCAGGACTTGATCGACTGCCTCAACAACTTCCGACTCCGCCGCAGCGAGATCGAGGCAGGTGGTGGTGGCAAGACCAAGATCGCCGCACGGTTCGACGACTTCCTTGGAAAGCGGGCATGGCAGGAGCGGATTGTGCGTGTATCACGGAAGATCGAGATCGGCGTCAAGAAAGGGCAGAAGTTTTCCAAGATCGAGGAGCGCACCGTTGATTCTGAGACGCACAAGGTGGACTTCTATAAGGGAGGAATCGCCGTCGAGGTCGAGTGGAACAACAAGGACCCGTTTTTCGACCGTGACCTCAACACGTTCCGGCTGCTGCACGAACTCAGCGTTATCGCGGTGGGCGTGATGATCACGCGCATGGACGAGTTGCAGGCCATCTTCGATAGTAACCGTTCACCCGACTTCGGGGAACGGGCTTTTTCGCGCGGTCAAATCGCGCTTCTTAAGGCGATAGCGTGAGAAACCAGGCACGTTTTTCCGAACTACTGACGGGCTCAGGCGATCAATTCGGCACACTTTCGGAAT
>JBBRPS010000404.1:0-9203 GCA_038227745.1 Gemmatales bacterium
GCAGCCGGCCTGTTTGGCGGCGGCCTCGGCCCTGTCCTGGCGCGACTCGTGCAGCAGCAGCCAGGACACCACCACGGCGACGGCGTCGATGCCCTCGAAGCGCTCGCGGCCGGTGATCGTGCGGACGGTCTCGCGGCAGAACGTCTCGAAAGGCTTGTTGCGGCCATCGTCCTGCACCACCCAGCGGTGCAACGGCGCCCACAGGGCCGCGCTACCGGCGTGGGGCACCGCGATCTTGCGGTCCGGCGGCGGGGCGGCGGCCGGCGCGGTGACGAGGAGGCGGACACCCAGGAGCAGGGCACCGATGTCCAGCGCAAGGGCCAGGTACAGCAGGCCGCGGAAGCCGCGCCCCCGCGGTCGCGGTGGCAGCTGCGGCGCCGGGGGGGGCGCCGAGCGGTCGGATAAGCGTGTGGTGGGAGGAGCGGGAACCTGTTCGGCGGTCTGGATCGACATTCGCGTGGCCTCGTGAGGAGGGAGTGTCGGAATAGAACACGGATGACACGGATCCGTTCAATCCGTGTCATCCGTGTTCCATTGCGGGCGTGGGGCGGCGGAAGAAGTACGCCCGCATGAAGAACATGGCCGCGATGCCCAACACGACCAGCGACGAGCCGAGGTACTTCAGCCACAGCCCCGGATCGTGCGCCACCGTGAGTCCCGACAGGCTGACCAGTTTGCCGTCGCCGTCCAGCACGGCCTGGTGCGTGCGCGGATCGGTCATCGGCTCGTAGTTCGACTGGTAGACGGCGTACGGCCCGTGGCGCAGCGGCTGGTTCATCGAGATGGTGTGCTCGGTGGCCGCCCCGTCGCCCGACCGGCCCTGTGACAGCACCACGTCACTCTGGAAGCCGGCGGGGCGGTTACTGTTCGGGTCGGTCGTCTTTCGCGCCCGCTTGAGCGTCAGCTCGAAGTCCACGGGCCGCACCTCGGACTGGTAGCGGACGACGAACGCCTCGGCGCCGACGTCCACCCAGGCCGGCGTGCCGGTCTGGCGCACCCAGAACTCGGCACTCTTACCGCTCGCGCTGAGGCGCCCACGGACCGTCGGCCGCAAGCGCGGCGGCGGTTCCGCGCCCGGCCGCAGGCTGCGGACGGCGAAGCTGTCCTCCTGCACGGCATGCGGCAGGTACTCCGTCACCTGAAAACTCAGGTCCATCGGCTTCCACGGCAGGGGGTAGAGGCGGTCGCGGTCGCGCGGGTCGATCTCACGCCCCTTCTGGCGCAGCCCGTCCTTGCCGTAGACGCGGTAGTAGACCTTGCTGTCCGGCGCCCCCAGGAATTGCACGGCGCCCATGAGTTGGCCCGACCCCCAGCGGAAGTCAGGGAAGTGATACCACAGCGCGACGCGGCCCGCCTCAGGGCCGCGCCCCTCGGCGAGGTGCGGCAGCCGGGCCAGGGCGCTGAACTCGGTCTTGCCGTACGGCCCCGACAGCTCGAAACGCACCGCGGGCTGCGCCGGCTCAGGCCGGTCCTTCTCGAAGAAGTTCGGCCGGTACTCCAGCAGTGTCACCTGCCGCGCGCCGGGCAGTGGCGCCGGCTTGCCGACGCGATCCTTGTGGACGGGGACGCGGTACTTCTCGCCATCGACGAGCAGGACGATCTGCCCTTCCGGCCCCATATCGGCCGGGGCGGGCGGGTCGAGGAACTCCGGCAGCATGGCCGCGTCGTTGAGGACCAGCGTCTCCAGGGCCATGGGCGACGATTCGGCGCGGTCGGGCGTCGGCAGGCTCACCCAGCGCTCCATCGGCCGGCCCAGCATCGGCGACGTCAGGCGCAGCCGCAGCACCGGGTAGCCCTTGCCGCCGGCGGCGCGCTTGAAGGGCCAGTGCTCGGTGTGCGGGTAGTAGTTCAGGACGGTCAGAGAACCGTTCTCGCCGAGCGGCCGCTCGAAGGCCGGCGCCGGGACGGCCAGGCGGTGCAGCAGCGACAGGTGCCAGGGCAGGTCGGAGGTGGCGTGATCGTCGTCGTACCAGGCGAAAGGACCGGGCTGCAGTGGCAGCGCCCACTGGCCCTTGAGGTACTCCTGCGCGTCGGCGCCCGGCTCGGCGCCGCGGTCGATGGCGGTCAGGAGGGCCTGGAAGCGCGGGGCCTTCTCGTCGGCGGGCGGGCGGAGGTGGTAGACCTGGAGGCGCTGAAGGTCTCCAAAGCCGATCGTGTGACTCCTGTTCGTCAAGCCGAGGCGGCGGTGGACGGCCGGGTCGGGGGTGTCGATGAGGATCATCTGGCCGTCGGTGCCGTCCAGGGCGGTGAGCAGTCCGCCGCCGAGCAGGACCAGCAGGCCGCAGTGCGTGATGAGGAAGCCGGCCTGGTGCCTCTTCCAGGGGAATTTTTTCAGGGCGGCGCAGAGGACGTTGACCGCGAGGAGGCCGAGCAGCAGGGTGAACCACCAGGTGCGGTAGACGAGGTCCTGCGCGATGCGGGCGCTGTAGGCCGACTCGAGCAGGGTGGCCAGCGCGAGGCAGGCGGCGAAGAGACTGAGCAGGGTGATGGCGAGCTGCAGCGAGGCGCAGGCGCGGCAGAGGCGGCGTAGCGGCCGGCTTGCCGTGGTCTGGGGGAAGCGCTCCGGCGTCGCATCGACGGAGACCGGCGAGACGACCACCTGCACGCGCGCGGCAAAGTCCGTCACGGCGCCGGCGGGCGGCTCGGCGACGGCCGTGGTGCCCTGCGCGGGCAGGGCGTCGTCGGGGGCGGCGGAGTGGGGCGGTCGGGGCTTCTTTCGTGCCATGGAATGTCTGCTCGGGAACGAGAGATCCGTGCGGAAGTAAAAGCGGGTCGTGGGGGGGAGGCGCGGCGAAGGTGTGGCTTCAACAAGAGGGGAAGTATAACCGGACATGGGAGGCGGTCAAGGCCATGTCGGCCGCCGGCGCGAGGACGCCGTACCATCAACCGCCGTGAGGGCCAGTCGTCATGAGTTTCATCGTCTCCGAGGACTGTCTGAAGCTCGGCTTGCCTCGCCCGATTCCGCCCACCGCCGGCCCGTTGGCGTTGGCATGTGGATTGCACTCTTCTTCGGGTGTGGTGGGTTCCCGATAGAACGTCGCCCTTCACGAAGGAGAAGAACCATGGCCGACACGAAAGACAAGGTCAAGGACGCCATTGATACGACCGCGGAAAAGGCGAAGGAAGCGACCGACAAGGCCAGCGACAAGGTGAAGGACGCTGCGCAGAATGTCGGCGACAAGGTCAAGCAGGCCGGTGAGAAGATCAAGGACCAGGGCAAGTAACCGCCGCCCGGGGAGAAGAGGCGTTCCCCTCGGTGCGCAAGCCGGGGGGAACACAGAGGGGGAGGGCCGATCCTTGATCGGCCCTCCCCCTCTGTCTTTGTGGGAAGAAAGGTTCCTCTACAGGGGCGGTTTCTTGCCCTCGCCGTTGAGCTTCGGCAGTCCCGGCAGGGCCGCCCGCTCGCACAGGGTGATGAGGCCACGCACCGCGATCAGCTCGGTGTTGATCGTGTTGACGCTGGCGAAGATGGCGAACCGGTCGTCCGCCCGCCGCTCGCCGATCAGCAGGAACACGTCCCCGCTGCCGACCTTGCGGCCCTCGGCGTCGTAGAAGAACACACAGAAGACCTCTTTCTTGTATGCCTCGTCGAGGGCCTCGCGGACCTTCGTCTCGGCGAGGCCCACGGGGCCGGCGAAGGTCTTTTTCGTGACCAGCCGCCACGAGATGCGCCGGTCGCCGGGGTCGAAGCTGTTGCCCTCGACGTCGAACACCTCCTGCAGCCGCGTGTAGGTGGCCGGCTCCCACACGACCGGCGGGGCGGGCAGGTTGCCGGCTGGGTCGCACGGCCAGCGCGCGAACTGCGGCCCCCAGACAGGGCCGTCCGGGAAGGGCGGCAGGGCGCAGCCGCGGTAGGGAAAGGCCTGGGCGGGGTTCACGAACAGGCCGCCGCCGCCGGCGAGGAGGAAGGCCGACGCCAGCAGCGCCGCCGCGATCGATCGCTTCGCGAGGTACATCGTTTCGGGACTCCGTCGAGGAAACGGAAGCGTCCGGCGGGGACCGTCCCGGCAAGAACTGCCCGACCTGTCGCGCACAAGGCCCTAGTGGATCGACAGGCTCGACCTGTAGGGTGGGCACTGCCCACCGTGTAGTGACTGCCCACCGTGTAGTGACCGGTGGGCAGTGCCCACCCTACAAGTCAAGCGTGTCGGGATACCAGGGGGGAACCCGCCGGAGGAAGAAAGGCACAAGTTCCGGACAATCCTTGCCGCGCCGGTGCGGCTGTCAAGGGATCATGGCGGCGGCGGGACCGGATCCCGCGCCGCCCCCGCCGCACCAACGCTCTCACCAGCAGGCGCGCACCTCCACGCGCGCGTCGAACGGCTGATCCGGGGCGGCGCCAAAGGTGTCGCCCAGCGCGGCGGAGAGGTCGTCGCGCCCCGTCCACTCGGGGGCGCTGCCGGACAGCCCGCGCACGCCGATCCCGCCGACCTCGATCCGCTCGCTGAAGGACCAGCTCGTCGGCGGCCCCTTCGGCCCGGCCGGCACCTTGGCGGCGCCGGGCAACTGCGCCGACCGCCCCGCGTCGAGCAGGTCGAGGTGCAGTGTGACGCCGGTGCCGTCGCCGTCCCGTTCCGCGCTCCAGCGCACGGCACGCACCCACCGCGGGAGCTTCTTGACCAGTGACGTGAGGATGTCGATGAAGGCCTGTGGCTCCAGCGGCTGGCCCTTCAAGCCGTTCAGCCGGGCGGCGAGCGCGGCGTCGGGCGCGAGCGATTTTTCCGTCACGATCACCTCAACGACGGTGGACGCCAGTCGGCGGGCCAGACCGTCCAGCAGGGCGCTGGCCGGTTCGTCCTTCCGCAGCGGCTTTCGCCGCGCCAGCACGCCCGGCAGCGCCCCCAGCCCGAGACGTTCGATCTGCCGCTGCACCTTGGCCCGCCCCTCCTCGGGGGCGCTCAGCAGCCGGTCCAGCAGCGGGCGCAGCCTGGCGTCGGCGACGGGCTCGATGCGCCGCGGCACGGGCAGCGGCACGGCTGGCAGTCCGTTAGCCGCGCGCCAGGCGTTCTTGACGACCAGCCGGCCGCGCTCGCGCTTCGCCCGCGGCGCGGACAGGTCGAAGGGGTACTTCGCCGCGTCGAGCCGGTAGAGGACGTGGGCGGCCATGTCGCAGATGCGCGGGTCGGAGTAATGCTTGTCGCCCCAGCCGCCGGACATCCCCAGCCGCATGTCCGTGTCGTCCAGGCAGGCCGCCAGCACGCGCTCGACAGCCGCGCGCAGCTCGCGCAGGTCCGCGCGCGGCTTGACCGCGCCGGGCTTCAGCGGCACCTCGGCCAGCGATCGCACCACGGACAGGCGCACGTCCACCGACCGTTTGAGCAGGTCCTTGCCGAGTGCCGTCACCCCTTCCACGGTGCCGCTGCGGGCCAGGAAGGTGAGGATGCCTCCCAGTCCCTCCGACGGGTCAGTGCCCTTGTCGCCCTTCGGCCGGTGCCCGTGCCATTCCGCGATCGTGGCCGGGACGCCCTCACCGCGGCCGTGCTTGTGCAGCCCCCAGGCGGCGGCCACGCGGCTCGCCCGGTAGGGGCCGTCCTTGACCTCGGCCGACAGGAACGGCAGGGGGCCATCGCCCTTCACCCACGACGCTAGCTCGACCAGGTAGCTCCGCGTCCAGCCGTCGCGGGCCGCCCGGGCGCCGGCGGTCAGGGCGGGCAGCGCCTCGTCGGGGTACTTCTCCAGCAGCCGGTGCCCCAGCCCCGTGCTGTTCGCGTCGCCCTTCTCGACTCCCTCGATCAGCATGCGCTTTTCGCCCTTCTTGCGCACCTCGTTGTACCAGGCCCAGATCTCGACCTTGACGCTCGCGCCCTTGCCGTCCTTGAACATGGCGCCGTTGGTGTGAGTGCGGCGGTAGAAGCGCCGGGCGGCGATGTCACTGAGGATGCGTTCGGCACAGTCGGCGACGCGGAGCACATGGTGCGAGAAGTAGAAGTCGCGGTGGTACCCAACCGAGCGCGTGAAGCGCTCGTCGTCCAGCGCCTCGATGAGCTGCGGTACGGCGTCGAGGCCCATCTTCCGCAACTGGTGGGCCGGCGAATTCTCCTTGTCGTTGAAGATGTCGCAGGAGCCGGGCTGGCCCCACTGCCGGCCGTTCTGGTCGCGGAGGCGGAAGATCAGCTCGGCGATCTGCTCCTTCTTGCTCAGCTTCTCGAACGGCTTGCCGGCCTGGCGCTTCTTCGCGTACCCAGCGTCCTCGCGGATCATCGTCTTGAGGAGGTCGGCGGTTTCGCGGGCGCGCTTGTGGTGCTCGCTGTCGGGGAAGTTACGGGCGATGTGCTCGAAGCGCTCCAGGAACTGGGCGCGGGAGATCTTCGGGTTGCCGAAGTCGAGGATCGCCTGCCACATCAGGGCATGGGCAAGGTCGCCGGCGACCTTGTCCTGCACCGTCCGACCCGGGGCGCCCTCGCGGAAGCCAAAGCTCCTGGCCGCACCGGCGTGGTCGAACAACTCGGCGGCCGACCCGTCGAGGCCGTGGCGCCAGCAGGCCCAGGCCAGCACGAACAGTTCGCCGCGCTCGGAGAAGGCCCGGCCGAAGCCCCGCCATGAGCGGCCTTCCTCGCTGTCCTTCTCGCGCAGGACCTTGAGGCGTTCGGCAGCGGCCCTGGCCGGGGCGAGGGCCTCGTAGCCGACGCGGGCGTGCTCGGGAGTGCCGGGCGGAGTCTTCTTGAACGTCACCGTCGAGAGGCTGAGACTGAGGACGGAAAAGGTGTCGCCCCTGTCCTCGGTGAGGAAGCCGTGGAGGTAGCGGTTCGTGGGGGGCTCGCCTGCCCTCTGATATCCCTGGCCGGTGGCGACGTGGACGAACTTGCGTCCCTTGACGCCCGGGAAGCCGAGGGTGCCGAACCAGCGGAATGCCTTGACGCGCTCCTGCGCGGTGGAGGCGTAGGGCTTCTCTTCCTGGCCGCCCGAGCGAGCCGCGGCGACGAGGAGCGTTGCGAGGACGGCGGCGATGCAGGCTCTGGCCATGACCGGCAATCTCCACGATGGGTTCGGGCGAACGGCGTCGTCGGCCCTCGACGATCCAAGGGCCGCGGCGGTGTTGGGCCTCCCTTCAAGACGCACGGCGCGGCGCCGATTCACTCCCGGCGGCGCGTGACTGGCTTGCCGTTTCGCGCTCGCGCCGCCGCGCCCGACGCTTGCCGTTTTCTCCTCGTCCAGAAGTTCGCGGTCGGGCCATGACGACCCCAGGGGCAGAGGGTCGTCCCTCTCCGCAGGGCGTTCCTGGGGGACGGCGCCGACGGGACGGGGACCTGACCCGCGTCCTGGGCTGACTTCCCGAGGTGAGGGCGTTTTTGCTTTTTTGTTGACTCGCTCCGCCAGGCGGTTACACTAAGAGCATTCCACAGAAATTGCGCCGCGGCGGACGCTTCCGGGCGCGCCAAACCACAAACCAGGGCGTGGCCACTGGGTGGGACGGTTTCGACAGCGGCGTCTCCAGTGCCGTGCCTTCCCGGACTTCGCCGATTTCTGAGACTTTCTTCACGAACGGCGGTTTAACCTTATGCTCGTTGCCCCTGAACACGACGCCACGCCCCCCCCGAAGCGGTTTCCGATCGCCACGGGGTTTATCCTGGCGTGCCTGGCCGCGGCCGGCTGCGGTTCCTCCGGGGATGTGTCGGTGCATCAGGTTACGGGGTCATACCAGAACCTCATGGCCATAGGTCGGGCGTACTTCCAGGCCACGAACCGGCTGGACCGGCCGCCGCTACGCACCGACGACCTCATGCCCGAGCTGAAAAAACAGGGCGATCCGGCGATACTCCTGCGCTCCCCCGACGACGGGCAGGATTACAAGATCCTCTGGGGGGTTGACGGCCGCAAGATCCGCGGCCCGGCGTCGGATTACCCGGTGATCGCTTACGAACAGCAGGGGAAGGACGGCAAGCGCTACGTGCTGCAATTCCGCCAGGTCGCTCACCTGACGGACGAGGAGTTCAAGAAGGCCCCTTTCCCGCCGGGACACCGGCCCCCCAACTGAACCCCGAAAGCGTCTCATTCTTCATTCTCTCTTCCTGGCAGGGTTTCCCATGAACCGGCCCGCTCGCTCCTCCCGAGAAGGCTTTACGTTGATCGAGCTGCTGGTGGTGATCGCGATTATCGCGATCCTCATCGGCCTGCTCCTCCCCGCCGTCCAGAAGGTGCGTGAGGCCGCCGCACGCACCCAGTGCCGGAACAACCTCAAGCAGATCGGCCTCGCGTTCGCGTCGCACCACGACACCTACAAGGTCTACGCCACGGGTGGCCTGTCCTGGACGTCGGGAAACACGCGGGTATGGCTGCCCAGCGGCGTCCCCGCGGCCTACGACCAGCAGAGCTGGGGCTGGATGTACCAGATCCTGCCCTACATCGAGCAGGGGACCGTGTGGAAGAACCCCAACGACAACCTCGTGACGGGCTTCATCGTGCCGATTTACTTCTGCCCCACCGTGGGCCAGCCCCGCGTCTACAACTACGCGCAGAACGGGAACAACTCAACGACCCGCCGTGCGATGAACGATTATCTGGGCAACGGCGGCACGTACGGCTACGGCGCCTGGAACGGTGGCGGCAGCTACGACGGCCCGATCGTGCCGACCACGTCCGGGAGCAACCGGAAAGTGCGTATGACGGACCTGACGGACGGCACCTCGAACACCATCCTGGTCGGGGAGAAGCGCCTTTACAAGGGAGTCTGGGCGCGACAGCCGTACTGCAGTGACGATCAGGGCTACGTGGACGGCTGGGACAATGACACGATCGGTCTGGCACTGGGCCAGGCGGGGGCGGGCGGTGCGCCGGTGATCCCGCAGAACTTCGGCCCCAGTATCCCCGACGCGGCCCCCGGGAACTGCGGGTCCGTGTTCGGATCCGCGCACGACGGCGGTTGCCAGTTCGTTTTCTGTGACGGCTCGGTCCACACGATCTATTACACCATCGACCCGGCCAACTGGGTGAGGTTGTGCAGCGGCCGGGACAATCAACCGCTCGACACCGGCGGTTGGGATTGAGCGGTGATCGCTGCCCCGCAGCGGGGCCGACGAGCAGGGGGCGTCGGGTCTGTCCTTACGGGCCCGGACGCCCCCTGCTCGTTTTCCCATCGTGCCGGCCCTCCCCGGCGGGGCTCGACCTGCCAATCCAAATGACGCACCCCGGGTCAGACGAACCCGGGGTGCGTAGTGGGCCGACAGGCTCGCCTTGTAGGGTGGGCACTGCCCACCGGTCGCTCC
>JBBRPS010000405.1:0-9197 GCA_038227745.1 Gemmatales bacterium
CAATGGAGGAGGCACCCGCATGGCGACTCAGTCGGTGGCGCGGAACCGCTTCCGGCTGGTGCCGTGCCACGGCGGCGTCTGCACGCTGCCGCCGCGGTGACGTTGTCCGTTGTCCGCCGCCTGAGCATAATGAGGAGTACGCGGGGGAGGTCGCCGCACGCGCTTCACCGGCAGCGGCCAACGGACAACAGACCACGGACCACGGACAATCCCATCATGGGCCGACGCTTTGTGCAGCAGCTGACCGACGGCGAAAACCTCGACGAGGTCTACCTGGTCACGGAGAAACAGCTGCGGGCGAACCGCAACGGGAACCTGTACATCCAGATCGAGCTGCGCGACCGCACCGGCGCGATCAGCGGCCGCCTCTGGAACGCCGGCGAACACCTGTTCCGCTCGTTCGAGGAGGGCGACTTCCTGCGCATCCGCGGCAAGGTGCAGCTCTTCCAGGGCGCCCTGCAGATCATCCTCAACCACCTCGAGCGCGTCGAGGCCGACAAGGTCGTGCTGACCGATTTCCTGCCGCACACCGAGCACGACGTCAGCAAGCTGTACGAGCGGCTGCGCGGCCTGATGATGCGCCTGACGAACCCGCACCTGCGCGCCCTGGTCGAGTGCTTTCTGATGGACGAGGCGTTCGTCGAGGGTTTTTGCAAGGTGCCGGCGGGGGTGCGCAACCATCACGCCTACATCGGCGGCCTGCTGGAGCACGTGGTCCGCCTCGCCGAGGCCGCCGACCGCCTGGCCCCCCTCTACCCCGAGCTGGACCGCGACCTGCTGCTGGCGGGCGTGTTCCTGCACGACGTCGGCAAGGTGCGCGAGCTGAGCTACGGCCGGGTCTTCAGCTACACCGACGAGGGGCAATTGATCGGCCACCTGGTGATCGGCGTGGAGATGCTGAACGAGAAGGCGGCGCGGGTGCCCGACCTGACGGGCGAGGCGTTCCCGCCGGAATTGCTGCTGCGGCTCAAGCACATGATCCTGAGCCACCACGGCGTCTACGAGTTCGGCAGTCCGAAACTGCCGATGACGCCGGAGGCCATCGCGCTGCACTACCTGGACAACTTCGACGCCAAGGTCCACACGTTCACGCGCGACATCCGCGAGGACCGCAACCAGACATCGTGGACGCCGTTCAACCAGTCGCTGCAACGGCGGCTGTTCAAGGGCGGCGCGAACGGGGCGGACGAGGTGTACGCGCCGGCGGCGGAGGCGGCGGAGTGACGGCGCGTCACGGGAGTTGCACGCGGTCGCCCGGCTCGAAGAAGAAGGCGCGGGTGGCGTTGACGAAGAGTGGGAAGTGGGTACGGATGGCGTCGAGGCCGATGACGACCCTGTCAATGGGGCGGAGGTTCTGCTCAAGAAGGTAGGCTTTGACAGGCGCGAACTGGGGAGGAAAATAATCGTAGCCCCCTGGCACCGGGACGAGGAAACGAACGCTCACTTCGACCATCGCCTGAAGGAGTGGTACTCCACCCATACTCGACAGACGGTAAGGCTGAAGGCCGAGATCCTGATAGATGCGGATCAGGCCGGATTTATGCGTCTTGTGGGGGATGATGACATAAGGGGCGCCCGTATCGACGTAGGCGACAGCGAAGGCGGTGCGTGCATCGGGAGGCCCGACCGAGGGCTCGAATTGCCCGTCGATCAACAGGCGGGGGATGGGCAATTGGGGGTGATCGGGAACCAACTCATCGCGCAGCAGCAGCGGAATCACATCCTGTCCCTTCCTGCACCGTTCGCGACCGGGGCTGCGGCACGAGTAAGCTGCTCCCAGCAGCCTGCATTGCGCAGCTCGACGTAGAGTGCCCCGGCCATGCGATTGTAGATTTTGTCCATGAGATGCCGGAGGATGTCGGCGGCGAGGATTTCCGCCTGGTGTTCCGGCGTGTTCGCCGTGGCCAGTTTGCCCATCGCTTCAAGAAAGCGCCGAGCGGCGTACAACGCCAGACCGAGCCAGTCGATGGCCAGCGGCGGGGGCATTCCCCCCCTACCCTTGATGACCGCGCGGATCACTTCCTCGGGGGTAAGTTGGTGCCTGCGCTCAAGGGCGAGCGGGACCAGGATTCCGTCGTAGCACTCAACGATGGGCGCAGCCGGGGTCGTGTGCTCCTGGGACGCATCATCAAAGCTGTCGTCACTCCAGTCGAACCGAAGGAACGCGCCGTCTGTGCTCGAGTCGCCGAGCGTCAACATCTTTGCCTCACTGCTGACAGGTGTCTCTCCAGAGTCAGGGCAATTCGACGCTTTGAGATCTTACCACGGGCTGCTGGTCGCTGTCCAGATGCTGCTTGCCCTCGGTGGCGGGCAACGGCGGGATACCATATCTCAACCTGGGAACCGCACGGGCGAACCCGCCGCGGCCGGGGGCTGTCAACCGCAGGTGCGCAGCGCTCAGCACGAAGGGATGCCGATGGCCGACTTCACCGAGCAGATCCTGACCCTCCTCTCCCGCAAGAACTACGCGCCGCTCAAGCCCAAGGCGCTGGCGCGCAAGCTGAACGTGCCGTCCGCCCTCTACGCCGACTTCCGCCGCAACCTCCGCACTCTCCTGCAGCAGAAGCGCATCGAGCTGGGCAAGAACCACACCCTCCGCTCCACGGCGCCCCTCGGCACCGCCACCGGCGTCTACCGCGGCACCGGCTCGGGCTTCGGTTTCGTGCGCCCCCACGCCATCGACGGCACCGCCGGCGCCGAGATCTTCATCCCCGAGGGCGACGCCCTCGACGCCGTCACCGGCGACACCGTCCTCGTCCGCATCATGCGCAAGGCCCGCAGCGCCGACCTCGGCCCGACCGGGCAGGTCCTCCAGATCGTCGAGCGCGCCACCCGCGAGTTCGTCGGCACCTACTTCGAGCGCGAGGGCCAGGGCTACGTCCGCGTCGATGGCACGGTCTTCAGCCACAGCATCTGGGTCGGCGACCCCGGCGCCAAGGGCGCCCACGCCGAGGACAAGGTCGTCTTCGAGATGCTCCGCTTCCCCAGCGCCGACGACCGCCGCGGCGAGGGCGTCCTCACCGAGGTGCTCGGCCCGCGCGGCCAACCCGGCGTCGATACGCTCTCCATTATCCGCGCCTTCGGCCTGCCCGAGAAGTTCCCCGACGACGCCCTCCAGGAGGCCCGCCATCAGGCCGACACCTTCGACGATCGCGACCTCGACGGCCGCGACGACTTCACGGAACCGGTCACCATCACCATCGACCCGGTGGACGCCCGCGACTTCGACGACGCCGTCTCGGTGACCATCGACCCCAAGAGCAAGCACTGGCAGCTCGCCGTCCACATCGCCGACGTGGCCCACTTCGCCCCGGCGGGCGGCCCCCTCGACCGCGAGGCCCGACGCCGCGCCACCAGCGTCTACCTGCCGCAGCGCGTGCTGCCGATGTTCCCGGAGATCATCTCCAACAGCCTCGCCAGCCTGCAGCAGGGCAAGGTGCGCTACGTCAAGAGCGCCCTGATCGACTTCACCCCCACGGGGCAGCGAACCTCGGCGCGCTTTGCCGAGGGCGCCATCCGCGTCCGCCGCCGCTTCACCTACGAGCAGGTCTCGGCCATCCTGGCCCGGCACGCCGAGAGCGAAGGGCGCGAACCGTCGGCGGAGGAAGTCGAGCCGGAGGTGCTCGCGCTGCTGCTGCGCATGCACGACCTGGCCATGATCCTGCGCAAACGGCGGCTGAAGCGCGGGGCGCTGGAGCTGAACATGCCGGAGGTCGAGCTGGAGTACGACGACCAGGGCCGCGTGACGGGGGCGCACTTCCTCAAGCACGACGTCAGCCACCAGATGATCGAGGAGTGCATGCTGGCGGCCAACGAGGCGGTGGCGGGGCAGCTGGCCGACCTGCGCGTGCCGTTCCTGCGCCGCGTCCACCCCGCCCCGGAGCCGAACAAGCTGAGCGCGTTCGCCGAGTTCGCCGGCATCCTGGGCTACCAGATGGCGAAGCACGTCGATCGCTTCTCGCTGCAGCGCGTGCTCGAGGAGTCGGCCGACCGGCCCGACGCTTACGCGGTCCACTACGCCCTGCTGCGCAGCCTCAAGCAGGCCGTCTACAGCCCCGAGGAGGAGGGCCACTACGCTCTGGCCAGCGACACGTATTGCCACTTCACCTCGCCGATCCGCCGTTACCCCGACCTGACGGTCCACCGCACTCTCGGCCGCTGGCTGCGGACGGGGAGGGCGAAGAGCGACGAGGCTGAGCTGGCGGCGCTGGGCGTCCACTGCAGCCGCATGGAACGCCGCGCGGACATCGCCGAGCGCGAGCTGATCAAGCTCAAGCTGCTGACGTACCTCGACGAGCGGATCGGCATGGACCTGGAAGTCATCATCACCGGCGTGGCGGACTACGGCTTCTACGGCCAGTCGGAGAAGCTGCCGGTGGACGGTCTGGTCCACGTCAGCACACTGACCGACGACTATTACTACCACGACGAGGCGTCGCACAGCCTGACCGGCCGCAAGACGAAGCGCCGCTACCGCCTGGGCGACCGGGTGCGGGTGAAGGTGGTGCGCGTGGACCTGCAGCGGCGGCAGCTGGACTTGCGCGTCACGGGCACGGGCGGGGAGTGAGCCCGGATTTGTCCCCCCTCTCCCCCGAAGCGGGGGCGAGGGGAGATAACGAGCCGTGTTCACGCGCGTTAACCCCGGCGCCAGCGGTGTATCAGGAATTTAACGGAGTGTGGCAGTCCCCGTTTTTCTCAGGGCCTCACGGCCGCGGCAAAAGCGCTTGCGTCGTCAGGCGCGGGATTTGCATAATGACTGTTGGAGGGTGCGGCGCGCGCGGCGGCAGGCGCCGGCGCGGTTCCGGGCGACTTCACAAAGGGGCATCCCATGTTCAGGCGATGGTCATTGGCGACGGCAGCGTTGATCGCGGCGACCGTGCTCTTCATGCCGGCCACGGCGTCGGCGCAATTCATGCTCGGGGGTCCCGCCCCCTACCTGGGCCGGCCGCTCTACTACCCGTCCTACTACCTCTCGCCGGCCTACCGAAGTCAGTACCTGTACTACCAGACCGGGCTGCCCTACAACCCGGTCGTCAACAACCCGTTCCTCTACTCGGATCCCGTGACGCCGGCCATGTACAATTTGAACCCGGGGTTCGCCGCGGGCACGCCGTACTTCGGCGGGGCGTACGGCGCCAACGCCGGCGCACCGCTGCCGACCCTGGGGTTCGGGAACTCCTTCTCGCCGCTGGGCTACACGGGCAGTTACCTCCCGGCGTTCCGCTCCCTGGGCTTCGCCAGCACGTTCCGCCCGTCCGGCTACGGCGGCTACGGCGGCTATGGCGGCTACGGCGGCTTCGGCAGCTACCCGAGTCTTGGCTATGGGAACTATGTCGCAGCGGGCGGCGGTTACTACAACTCCAACGCCATGGCACCGGCGATGTACGGCGGCGGCGCGGGGTACTACCCGGGTTTCGCGGCCGGCCTGACGACGGTGCCTTACACGCCGGGACTCGACATGAACCTGATCGCGGCGCGGGCGCGGATCGCGACGTTCGCTTCCTTTAACGTCGCCAACCCGAAGACCGGCGGCGACGTGCTGCTGTCGATCAACAACCCGCGGATGCGCTCGGAGATGTCCCCGGCGGTGGCAGTCCGGCCGGGGTCGAAGCTGATCAAGGAGGCCCTGGGCGGAGTCGATTCCGACAAGACCGCCCGCATCACGGTGGTGCTGCCGGCCGCGAACGCGGACGTCTTTTTCCAGGGCGCGAAGATGAAGCAGACCGGCACGACGCGGCAGTTCGAGTCGCCGGTGCTGGCCGCCGGCACTTACACCTACGAGATCCGCGCCGCCTGGCTGAACAGCGAGGGCCAGCCCCAGTCCCAGATGCGTACCGTGCGGGTCCGGCCCGGGTCGCAGATGCGTGTGGACTTCACCGAGAAGTAACCCGCCGCGTTGATACAATGAAAACGTCCGGCGCGGCCGGGCGCCGCCCAGGCCGCCCGGCCCCGGGCGTTTGTGGTTTTCCGGACCGTCCCCCCCCGGGGAGCGGTCCCAGGCAACGCAGCGTCGAGAAGCAATCCATGACCGAAGAAGAACTGCGCCAGCAACAAGACCAGCGGTGGCGTGAGTCCTTGCTCCTCCTCGGCATCGACCCCGGTCCTGGCGCCGCGGCCCCCGCGGCCCCTGCTGCCGCCGCGAGGGCCCCGGAACCCGTGCGCTCCGAGGCCTCACCCGAGCCGGCCCCCCCCGCCCCGCAACCGGAAGCCGTCGAGGAAGCGGCCCCCGCTGAGCCGGTCCATGCCGGCCCGCGCGGCCGACGGCGTCGCTCCGGCCCGCCGCGTGAAGAGTCCGAGGAGCACGAACATCGTGCGGAAGCGTCGGTCCCTTCCGAGGAGAGGCCCCCCGCGCGGGGCGAGGCTGCGGCGGAGGCCGAGACTGCGGAAGCGCAGGCCGGGGAGCCGGCCGAGGAGGGGGCGGCTTCCGAGGAAGAGCGCAGGCCGCACTCCGGTAGGCGGCGGGGTCGCCGGGGCCGGAAGCCGCGCGGCGAGGCCGCCGAGGCCGAGGCCCCGGTGGGCGGGGAGAAAGAAGAGCCGCAGGGGGAGGCCGTCGCCGAGGAGCGCGGCGGCGACGAGGAAGAAGGCACGGAGCGGACGGCCGAGAAGCCGCGGCAGCGTGGTCGCGGGCGCCGGCGTCAGAAGGAGGTCGCCGAGGAAAAGGAGGCGAACGTTCCTGCGGACGCGGACGCGGACGCGGACGAGGTGGAGGCGGAACTGGAGCCGGCCGACGCCGACGACAAGGACGAGGAACCGGACACCTTGTCCGACTGGAACGTGCCTTCCTGGACGGAACTGATCGCGTCGCTGTACCGACCGGAGCGCTGACGCGGCGCTCGCACCCGGAATTCGCTCCGGCCGCGCGGCGCTCCCGAGACGGCCGCGCGGCCCTGCAGAGGTAGCCTTTCCCATGGCCGACGCCATCATCGACCTGGTGGGCCCCGCAGACCTGCCCATCATCGTCCAGCTCTACAACCAGATTTTCCGACCCGCGCGGGACGTCGAGATGTTTCGCCGCCGCTTCCTCGGCCGTTACAACATCCTGCAGCTCGTGGCCCGCGTGGACAACCACCCCGTGGGCTTCTTCCTCGGCTTCGAGCTGAAGCCGACGGTGTTCTTCGCCTGGTTCTACGGCGTGGTGCCGGAGTCCCGTCGCCAGGGGATCGCGTCCCAGCTCATGGACGCGGTCCACAGCTGGGCGCGGCAGCACGAGTACGAGTCGATCCGCTTCGAGTGCCACAATCAGCACCGGCCAATGCTGCACCTGGCGATCGCGCTGGGCTACGACATCGTCGGCATCCGCTGGGATCCCGACCGCGGCGACAACCTCGTGATCTTCGAGAAGGTGCTGACGAGTTAGCAAGCGCCGCTCGGAACGAAAAAGAGCAGGGCCGCCGGGACTAGTTCCGGCGGCCCTTTTGCGTGTACGCCCGGAGGGAATCGAACCCCCAACCTGCGGATTCGAAGTCCGCTGCTCTATCCAGTTGAGCTACGGGCGCGCTTACCGTCAACCGGGGATTTCATGGAGAATGGCTAGAGTATACAGCAGGATGGCTGTCGCCTATACCACTTCCATGCCCTTCATTATATCCCCTTGCCGGAGGAAAGCCATGCGTCCGCTGTCCCTGACCCTGTTTCGCGATCCTCTCTCGGCCGGACAGGCGCCACCCTACCCCGCGCTGACCGACCAAAGTATTACCGCCGTGCTCTTGAAGTCCTGGCCCCCAAGGGCTGACGCAGGCCGGTCACGCCCTCTCCATTTCCGAAGACGTGTTCACGCGGCTTTTCCCTGCCAGCGGTCCCTCCCCTGCTATACAACGACAACAGACCCGCCGACAGGCCGCTGCGGCCGGGCCGGGCGTCTC
Organism: Gemmatales bacterium; assembly: GCA_038227745.1. Classification (GTDB taxonomy): domain Bacteria; phylum Planctomycetota; class Planctomycetia; order Gemmatales; family Gemmataceae; genus DASPXY01. The sequence continues at coordinate 7,863 of JBBRPS010000405.1, forward strand.
GCGGCGGAGGTGGTGCGGACATGTGGCTCTGGCTCGTCCCGGTACTCCTCGTCCTCGGCGTCGCCCTGCTGCTCTGGAGGCCGCTCCGGGCGTTCGGCAAGGAAGTGCAGCTGGAGCGCGCCCGCGAGCTTTTCAAGCTGCAGCGCGAGCGGCTGGAGGCGAAGTTCCTCACCGCGGCGGCAGCGAGCGGCAAGCCGCGCGGGCTGCGCTGGAAGGACTGTCAGTGGGACTCCGAGGTCGAGTTCGTGCGCGAGCGCAAGACGGGGCAGGTCGCGGCGCTGGTCGGCCTGACGATCCAGTTCGAGGCGATCGAGGGCGGCGACATGGAGGGCATCGCCGCGGTCGGCAACCTGCGCAACGCTTCGGGGGTGTTCTTCTTCCACCACGGCCAGTGGATGACCGTCGGCAAGGCGGTGTTCAACATGAACCCGCACGAGGCGGTCGAGCACTTCAAGAACCAGTACGAGCGCGCGGGGTCGTAGCACCCCCTTCGGGTTGGGTCGATCCGCCCCGGCGGACCGACCGCAACCCCGCGCGGACCTCAAGCCGGCTCGATCGTCACCGTCAGGCCCTTGTCGGCGAACTGCTCCACGTACAACTCGGCGCGCTCCTTGTGCGTCTGGAGGAGCACGGAGCGGCCGCAGTGGTGGGCTTCCCACATCTTGTGGGTCGCCTCCGCACGGCAGAAACGGGTCAGTTCCATGATGGTGCGGACGATGAACATCATATCGGCGGCCGCGTTGTTGTGGAGGATGACCCGGTAAGGGGGCAGCTGCCACCTGCGCGACCTGGGCTGTTCCTGCGCCCGGGTGGAGTAGGGGGGGACGCCTGGCAGGTCGGGAGGAATCATGCTCATTGGTGAACCCCTCGTTACGAGCGGATTCGGGATGGGAGCGGTCGGCCCCATAAGGGCCTTTGAAGAAGTATAAAGAATCCCCCGCGCCGGACTGAAGGCCACACCGCTCCCCGGGCGCCCGTACCGCCAAAATTTGTTCCTGACGTGCCGTCCGCAGCAGGTTTGCCTGGTTTGCGGTTTGCGCCGGTCCTGCACGGATCTTTCACGCTCGGTCTGCGGCGCGCCCACAGGGCCACCCCATCTTCCGGTCAGACTGGCAGGCCCGACCGGACCTGCGTACACTTCCTGGCAGAGGTTCCGTCCCCTCCCTCCACGGCGGGCGACCGGCGCAGGGGGAGTTACTGGGTCCCGCATGGCTAAAGCGCGTTCGTTCAGCCCGCGTTGCATCTGGGGGGCGTGCTTTGGAGTGCGGCGCTCGGCGCCGCTTTCCCTCTTTCTTTCCCTGGCCCCCACGCGGGAGGCGCTAAAGAAAGAGGGAA
>JBBRPS010000406.1:0-9186 GCA_038227745.1 Gemmatales bacterium
AAGTTCTCGGGGGCCAGGTGTCACGCAGGACGCCTGGCCCTTTTTCTTTGGGCTGGTCGTCCGTGGCAGGGTGGAAGTGTCCGGAGCGTTCTTTGACAACCCGGTGAGTGACGAAAGCACCCATGATGTAGTGGTAGCCTGCCTGCTTCCCAAGCAGGGTGTGCGGGTTCAACTCCCGCTGGGTGCTCTGGCGACCGTAGCCCAACCGTTGGAGCTTACACACACGATGGGTTCGATTCCCATCATCTCAACCATTTCAGAGATGAAGCCTGGAGGCAGGCACAGACCTCGAAAGTCTGGTTACGACAGCTTCAAGAACTTGCACGGCCGCTGAACTCGGGATGTAGGAAAGTCTGGTCGAATCCGCCTGGTTCGGGACCAGGAGAGCGCCGGTTCAAATCCGGCCATCCCGACTGATACACGGAAGGGCAAGCCAACTGGCGATGGCACCGCACTCGAAATGCGGCGAGGCCCCCGGCCCTTGAGGGTTCGACTCCCTCTCCTTCCGCTGCGAATGGACAGCGCGTTCGGCGTCGGGTGACGCCCCCTGTCTCTCGAACAGGCTCAGAGGGGTTCGACTCCCCTACGCGCTACTTTCGAGTCCGGCCTCGGCTACTCGAATGCCCCGGTGGTGAAACGGACATCACACCACTTTGCGAAGGTGGAGGCCCTGGTTCGATTCCAGGCTGGGGTACTGCTGTCTTCGGAGCGTGCTGGAAGCACGCCATCGTCCGAAGGTGGAAGGCCAGGTTCGACTCCTGGCGGAGACACTCGGGAGGCCATGGCCTCCCGGATCGCTGGTGTAGCTCAATTGGCAGAGCAGCTGACTCTTAATCAGCGGGTTGCCGGTTCGATTCCGTCCACCAGCACAGGCCGGCGAAGCTCAACTGGTCGAGCAGCGCTCTCGTAAGGCGAAGGGTGTGGGTTCAACTCCCACCGCTGGCTCTTGAAAAGGACGCCGGGGCCGGACGGCCAGGCGGTCGGCTGCAACTCGACTCGAAGCAGGTTCGACTCCTGCCGGCGTCTCTGCTCGATCGATTCCGGTGTAGCTCAGATGGTAGAGCGGCTCGCTGAAAACGAGCAGGCCACTGGTTCGAGTCCAGTCGCCGGAACTGGCACCCGTCGCCCGACGGACGCAGCTTACAAACTTGCTGATTGGTTCAGCGCCAGATTTCGGATCTGGAGGAGCCGGTTCAAATCCGGTAACTCGTGGCTGCGGCGACTTGCACGGGGCCAAATGCGTCCATGATGTAGCGGTAGCCTGCTACCTTGCCATGGTAGACGTGTGGGTTCAACTCCCGCTGGACGCTCTGTGGTCGTACCCAATGGTATGAGCTTACACACAATGGTTAGTGCGGCTTGAAAACCCGGTGGTGTCCCGGCAATGTTGCCCAACCTCGGGACGCCAGGTTTTTCTGCGGCCGGATGCAGCGCCGACTTTTCGGCGCCGGCGCAGCAACCGCTTGCCCAGTTCAGGCTTACGGCATCTTGGCAACATTGCCGGGACACCACCGGGGGTCTCGCCCCGGCGAGTATCCTTGCCCCCAAATCCGTAGGTGTCCCGCCACGCGCGGCGCATCGCCGCGCAGCAGTATTCGGGTTCGCCAATTTTCCTCAAAGGGCGGCCACCCGGGCCGACCACAACTTGGCGAGCTGTAGCAGTAGAAGACGCGCGGGCGCGAAACGGTGCCGGAATTCCTTTGCGAAGTCCCGGGCCGGGTTCTACAATAGCACGGGATTCATCGGCGGCGCCCAGAACGACTCCCGAACCGCACGGAGCCCTTGCAGGAGTTTCGTCCCATGCCTGTCTACACGATCTGTCCGACCTGCAGTGCCGGCTACAACCTCAACGACGTCCTGCGCGGCAAGAAGGTCCTGTGCAAGAGCTGCAACGCGGCCTTCGTCGTCGCCGAGGCGCTCCGCGTGCCGGCCCTCGTCGCCGCGCCCGCGGCGCAGGTTGCGGCCCCGGCCCCTCCGGCCGACCGCCCAATGGCGGACGACCTCGGCCTGGCGTTCGTCAACCTGGAACTGACCGACCCGCCGCCGGCGCCGCGACCTGCCGCCCGGGCGGTCCCCCAGCTGGCCGAACCGCTCCTGATGGCGCAGCCGTACCAGGCGGAGGTCGAACCGGAGCCCATCCCGGTTGCGCAGTATGCCGACCCCCACGAAGCGGAATGGTCGGACTCCCCCAGGCCGCGGCCCCGGCGCCGCCGGCAGGAGCGGGAGGGCCGGGGACTATCCGGCGGTGCCCTGGCCGCGCTGATCGCCACCCCGATCCTCCTGTTGCTCGCGATCGGCCTCGTGATCTGGTGGGTCAACCGGCCGCTGCCGCCGCTCGACGACCCGCTGCTGCCGCCCGACGCCTTCGAGAACCGTCGGCCCGGGTTCCTCAATCCGCAACCCGCGGTGATGCAGCCGGGCTTCCGCCCCGGGGTGCCGATCATCATCCCGCCGCCGCGGTTTAACCAGCCGCAGATCAACCCGCCGCGCTTCAACCCGCCGCCGTTCCAACCGCCGGTGTTCCAGCCGCCGCGCTTCCAGCCGCCGCGGTTCAACCCGCCGGTCATCCGGCCGCCCGTCCGGATCCGCTGAGCGCGAAGTCAGGCCGTCGGGCAAGCGGCCGCTTGCCCGACGGCGATAACCCTTTCCCTCTCTCACGCATCCCGCGCCGCGGAGTAATAGACGTTCGGCCCGTCCAGGAGGGCATACTCCGGCTCGGGCAGTTCTCCGTCGCCATCGAACTTGATCAGCCGCAGCAGCCCGCGCGTGTGCAGCTTCCGCAGGCCCTCGTGGAAGTCCTTCACGACCAGGTCGGGGTGCTTCTCGCGGACGGCGGCGAACAACTCGGGCAGCGGGCAACTGTTGAGCACACCGCCGGCGCGGCGCCGGTCCAGGTAGCCGAGCGCTTCCGGCCCCCAGGGCACGAGGGCCGCCGCGTCGTCCGGCACCTGCGGCACCGCCGCCCCGGCGCGCTTCAGCGACTCGAGGACGCGCTGACTGAGCACGTCCAGCCGCCGTGTGAGGTTCTGCACCTCTTCCGCCAGGCGTGTGCCCAGCGTCTGGAGTTGACCGCGGATCTCGGCCACCCAGACGGGCACGCCTTCCTGGGTCATCTGCAGCGCGGCGCGCAGCTCTTCCATCGCCCGCACGGGCGATTCGTTGTCGTGCAGGAACTCGACGCCTTTGGGGGTGATCCGCGCCCATTCGATGTTCGTCTTGCCCTTGTTCTCGGTCTGGGTCCGTTCGAGGAGGCCGTCGCGCAGGGCCTGTTCCGCCGCGGCGGCGTTGAGGCCGGCGCGGCTGGGGAAGAGGCCCGACAGCTTGCCGCTCTTGAAGAGGCGCTGCTCGCCCGACTCGGCGGCGGCCTGTTTCAGCGCGTCGATCAGGATCTGCTTGAGCTTGTCCATGGTCCGTCGTCCGTGGTCCGTTGTCCGTGGCCAGCCGTCGGGGGTCAGTGTACAGTGAGGAGAGGCGCACAAGCAGCGCGACTTTCAGGCCGGCGCGAACCCGGCGCCGCACGGCGGTGACAGACTCTGGGGACTCCTCGCACGGCCGCGGCGCGACCGTATCACGATAACGGACCGACCATGGACAACGGACCACATACCAGGGACCAGGGGCCGAAGCGCATCCTCAGCGGCGTGCAGCCGTCCGGCAAGCTGCACCTGGGCAACTACTTCGGCGCCATCCGCCAGCACATCGCCCTGCAGGACGAGGGCCAGTGCTTCTACTTCATCGCCAACTACCACGCCCTGACGACCATCCGCGAGACGGCGAAGAAGCAAACCGAGGACACGAAGAAGTCCGCCGACCCCGGCGAACTGCTCCGCCAGTACACCCTCGACGTCGCCCTCGATTACCTGGCCCTCGGCCTCGACCCGAAGAAGGCCGTCTTCTTCCGCCAGTCCGATGTCCCCGAGGTGACCGAGCTGGCGTGGATCCTCGCCACGGTCACGAACATGGGGCTGCTCGAACGGGCCGTCTCCTACAAGGACAAGCTCGACAAGGGCATCGAGGCGAGCGTCGGCCTGTTCACCTACCCCGTGCTGATGGCCGCCGACATCCTCATCTACCGCTCGCACGTCGTCCCCGTCGGCCACGACCAGGTGCAGCACCTGGAGATGACGCAGGACATCGCCGGCAAGTTCAACCGCGCCTTCGGCGAGGTCTTCCCCATCCCCAACTACCGGCTCACCAAGGAGTCGAAGGTGCCGGGGGTCGATGGCCAGAAGATGAGCAAATCGTACGGCAACACCATCGACATCTTCGCGGAGGGCAAGCCGCTGGAGCGGACGGTGATGGGCATCAAGACCGACAGCACGCCGATGGGCCAGGCGCTCGACCCGGACAAATGCAACGTCTTCACGCTGTACAGCCTGTTCGCGAGTGACCCGGAGCGGGCGGCGCTGGCGGCGGACTACCGCGCTGGCAAGATCGGCTATGGCGGCGCGAAGAAGCTGCTCAAGGCGAAGATCGATGAGGCATTCGGCCCGACGCGGGAACGGCGGCGGCAGCTCGTTCAGGAGCCGGCGTACGTCGAGGACGTGCTGCGCGACGGGGCGAAGCGCGCCCGGGCCGAGGCGCAGAAGACGATGGAGTTGGTGCGCGCCGCAACGGGGCTGTCGGCGGGGGCGGTTCGCTGAGACGGGCGGCAAGCCCACCCGTCGCACCGGGTGGGCTTCGCGACAACGCGCATGAGAGACAGCACCGACTTCACCGAATTCAAGCGCCAGGCGCTCGCCGCCCACCTGGGGCGCCACCTCCGGGGCGAAGTCCGCTTCGACGCCACCAGCCGCCGCCTCTACAGCACCGACGCCAGCATCTACCAGATCGAGCCGCTCGGCGTGGTCCTGCCGCAAACGGTCGAGGACCTGCACGCCGCCGTGCAGATCGCGACAGAGATGCGCGTGCCGATCACCGCACGCGGCGGCGGCACCAGCCTGTCGGGCCAGTCCATCGGCCCCGGCCTCGTCATCGACTGCAGCAAGTACCTCAACCAGATCCTGGCCATCGACGCCGCCGGCCGCACGGCGCGCGTCCAGCCCGGCGTCGTCCTCGACCAGTTGAACCGCGCCGCCGCCGAGCACGGCCTGCAGTTCGGCCCGGACGTCGCCACCGCCAGCCGCGCCAACCTGGGCGGCATGATCGGCAACAACTCCGCCGGCGCCCGCTCGATCGTCTACGGCAAGACCTGCGACCACGTGCGCCGCCTCGGCGTCATCCTCGCCGACGGCACGCGCACGGAGTTCGGCCCCCTCACCCCGGCCGAGTGGGAGCGGAAAGCGTCCCAGCGGACCTTTGAGGGCTCGATTTACCGCACGGTGCCGCAGGTCGTCCTCGAAAACGCCGCCGAGATCCGCCGCCGTTTCCCGCGCGTCCTCCGCCGCGTCAGCGGCTACAACCTCGACCTGCTCCTCGACCAACTCGCCGGGCCGTCCGTCCAGGGACCGCCCGAGGGCAACGGCGGCCACGGACTCAAGGGCGCCGGCCTGGTGCCGCTGGTCGTCGGCAGCGAGGGTACGCTCGCCGTCGTCACCGAGGCGGAGGTTGCCCTGGTGCCGCGGCCGGCGGTGCGCGGGCTGCTGGTGCCACAGTTCGCCTCGCTCCGCGCCGCCATGGACGCGCTGGCCGCCTGCCTGGAGGGCCGCCCTTCGGCGGTCGAGCTGATGGACGAGATGCTGCTCGACCTGGCCCGCGGCAACCTGTCGTTGAAGGACACGATGGCCGCGGTGGAGGGCCGGCCGGCGGCGCTGTTCATGGTCGAGTTCAGCGGTGACGACGAGGCCGAGGTCGCCGACCGTATCGAGCGGCTGCGGCGCCGCCTGCGCGACGCCCCCGGCGTGACGGCCGTGGTGACGGCCCTCGACCCGGCCCTGCGTAACCCGCTGTGGAACCTGCGCAGCGCCGCCGTGCCGCTGCTGCTCGGCGTGCCCGGCGACCGCAAGCCCGTCGCGTTCGTCGAGGACACCGCCGTCGCACCGGAGCACCTGCCGGAGTTCGTCGCGCGCTTCCAGGAGGTGCTGCGCCGCCACGGCACCAGCGGCTCGTTCTACGGCCACGCCAGCGTCGGCTGCCTGCACATCCGCCCCGTGCTGAACCTGAAGGACGGCGAGGATGTGGCGCGGATGCGGCGCATCATGGAGGACGTTAGCGACCTGGTACTGGAGTTCGGCGGCGCCCTGAGCGGGGAGCACGGCGACGGCCTGGCGCGCAGCGAGTGGAACCGCAAGATGTTCGGCGAGCAGGTCTACCAGGCCTTCCGCCGCGTCAAGCAGGCGTTCGACCCGGACAACCTCCTCAACCCCGGCAAGGTCGTGGACGCGCCGCCGATGACCGGGCAGCTGCGCTACGGCCCCGGCTACGCCCCCGCGGAGCCGCCGACGCTGTTCGATCACGGCAAGCAGGAGGGCTTCGTCCGCGCGGTCGAGCTGTGCAACGGTTCGGGCGTGTGCCGCAAGCTGCAGGGCGGGACGATGTGCCCGTCGTTCCGGGCGACGCGCGACGAGAAGGACAGCACGCGCGGGCGGGCCAACGCGCTGCGGCTGGCGCTGGCGGGCGAGGGGCCGGTGAAGGGGATGCGTGCCCCGTGGGTCCACGAGGTGCTCGACCTGTGCCTGATGTGCAAGGCGTGCAAGGCGGAGTGCCCGAGCAACGTGGACATGGCCAAGCTCAAGAGCGAGTTCCTGAGCGCCTATTACCTCACCCGGCCGCGGCCGCTCGGGCACCGGCTGCTGGCCCGCGTCCACCAACTCAATCGACTGGGGGCGCTGGCGGCGCCGCTGGTCAACTGGCTGCAGGGGCGGCGCCTGGTGCGCTGGCTGCTGGAGAAGCTGGGCGGCATCGATCGGCGCCGCAGCCTGCCGCCGCTGTACGCGCGGCACTTCCGCCGCTGGTTTGCACGGCACCGACCGGCGCCGGGCGCCGGGCGGGCGGGCCGCGTCATCCTGCTCGACGACTGTTTCACGACGTTCAACGAGCCGGAGGTCGGCCGGGCCGCGGTGCGCGTGCTGGAGGTGGCTGGGTACGCGGTCGAGCGGGCTGGCCTGACGTGCTGCTGCCGGCCGATGATCAGCAAGGGCTTCCTGCCGCAGGCCCGCGACCTGATCCACGCCCAGGCGCCGGCCCTGGCGGCACGTGTCGCGGACGGCACTCCCGTCCTGGGCCTGGAGCCGAGCTGCCTTCTGACGCTGGCCGACGAATGGCCCGAACTGGTTCCGGGGCGGGATACCCTCCGCATCGCCGCGGCGGCGCACCTGGCCGACGGTTGGCTGGCGGGTGAGGTGCGGGCGGGGCACTGCGAATTGAAGCTCCGCAAGCGAGAGGAAAAGTGTCTGGTGCACGGGCACTGTCACCAGAAGGCGCTGGTGGGCACCGGCGGGACGGCGGCGGCGCTGCGGCTGGTGCCGGGGCTGCAGGTGCAGGTGCTGGACGCGGGCTGCTGCGGCATGGCGGGCTCGTTCGGCTTCGAGACGGAGCACTACGACCTGAGCGTGGCCATCGCCAATCTGGAGCTGCTGCCGGCGCTGAAGGCCGAGCCGGAGGCCGAGGTGGTGGCGCCCGGGACCTCCTGCCGGCACCAGATCCGCGACCTCGCCGACCGCCGAGCGCTGCACCCGCTGGAACTACTGGCAGCGCAGCTCTAATACAGGAACTCGGTGAGGCTGTCGCGAGCTGGATGGAAACGATCGCTTGATAAAGTCGCGTGTTCGGGACGGGGCGCCGCGCTACCGTGGCAGCGCGGCGCCCCATCGCCGTGCGGCCCTACCGTTGTGCTTCGCGGAACTTTCTGGCTGCACGGCGTGCCGCCCGATTGGGGGCAGGTGGCTCTTCGGGGAGAAAAGGTGTCAAGAACGAATGGCACTGTCGAAGGGTCAGAATTCGTAAAACTGGGGAAGATGGGTAGCTACCCATCTTCTGTGTTGCCAGAAAACTGGCTTCGCCAGAGCCATTCTCCCCTGACACCTTTTCTCCCCCGCCGGCGCGGAGAGCCTCGGGGCAACAGCGGTTGAAGTCCGCCCCGAGGTTCCCCGGGTTCGGGTTGCCGCTGTCCAGCTTGCGCCCGAATCGGAATGCAGCTCCCTGCAGAGACCCTGGAACTCCGAGCTGACCAGGATCGAAAGTATTCCTGGACTCGATGTTCGCCGGGGCTGACGCCCTCGGCTCGTCATTGTATTGTTTCGAGGAAGGCTCCCACGCGGGAACCACTTCCACCCAAATCGTCTGGACTCACCGCCATGCACCGTCGCACCCTCGGCGTCGTCACCGCCCTCCTGTTCGCCCACGCCGGCGCGCGGGCCGACCCGCCCCCGAAGTCCATCCCCGCCGCCCCGTCCGAGAGGCGCCCGGCCTGGGTCGAGGCGCTGTTCAAGAGCTTCCAGACCGTCCCGGCCAAGCGCCTCCGGCTGACCGACTCCGTCCTGGTCCCCGTCCCCGGGCAGAAGAAGCCGGCGGCGAAGGCACTCGTGTCCTTCACCTACCGTGACGCGCAGGGCAAAGAGAAGGAGGCCAGGGCGACCGTCTACCTGCCGCAGGCGATCGAGGCGGACGCGAAGGCCAAGGTCCCGCTGTTCTTCGCCGCGGGATACCCGGACGACTCTGCCGCGCTGGCCCAGGTGCGGCGCGGGTGGGCCGCCGTCACGCCGCGCGACCTGGAGGCGAACCCGCTAGTCCGTACCGCCAACCCCGACATCGCCTTGCTGCACATCGCCCGCGCGTTGCCCTTCGTGGACGACACCCGCGTTGTCATCGGCGGCAACAGCGCAGGCGGCTGGATGACCCTGCTGCTGGCGGCCGAGACGTTCCCGCTGGGCGGCGCCGCGGCCGGCGCCCCGCCGGTCAACCTGGGCTACAACGGGGCTTATTTCTTCAAGCAGAAGGACCTCGCCACGACCCCGCGGCAGGGGGAAACGAAGCCTCGGGTGCCCGTCCTGTCCGTCGTCCTGCAGCTCCTCGATCCGATGAGGAAGGTGTACGGCGAGGACTACGGGGACGAGACGTGGTTCAGGCATTCCCCCGTCGCGCACGTTTCGACCATCACCGCCCCGGTTTCTGTCTGGTTCTCGACCGCCGACGTGCTGGTGCCCATCGATCAGGTCGGCGCGAAGTGGGTCAGGCCGTTCGACAAGAAGCAGTTCCCCGAGGGGTTCACGATGAGCCCCGAGAAGCTGACCAGGACCCGGGAAGGCC
>JBBRPS010000407.1:0-9171 GCA_038227745.1 Gemmatales bacterium
CCAGATCCCGCTACGCGGGGGCGCGCGCGCGCCCCCGCGTAGCGGGATCTGGCTCACCGCTCGCGGCTAATCGGTCGCGATTCCGTGCCCCTCGTACTTGAAGAAAACGGCGCCCAGTGGTGGCAGCGTCAGGCACAGGTGGACCGGCCGGTCGTGCATGCCGCCGAACTCGGCCTCGGCGCCGCCCTCGTTGCCGACACCGCTGCCGCCGTACTCGCGCCCGTCCGTGTTCAGGATCTCGCGCCAGTACCCGCTGTGCGGCACGCCGACGCGGTAGCCGTGGCGCGGCATCGGCGTGAAGTTGCACGCCACCAGCACCTGCCCGCCCCCCCTGTCCTTGCGCAGGAAGCTCAGGATGCCGTGGTCGGCGTCGTGCAGGTCCACCCACTCGAAACCCGCCGCGTCGCAGTCCAGCGCGTGCAGCGCCGGCTCGGCCGCGTACAGCCCGTTCAGGTCGCGCACCAGCGCCTGCACGCCCCGGTGCTCCGGCCGCTCCAGCAGGTGCCAGTCGAGGCTCGTGTCGTGGTTCCACTCGTGCCACTGCCCGAACTCGCCGCCCATGAACAGCAACTTCTTGCCCGGCATCCCCCACATGTACGCATACAGCAGCCGCAGGTTCGCGAACTTCTGCCAGTCGTCCCCCGGCATCTTCGACAAAAGCGACCGCTTGCCGTGGACCACCTCGTCGTGCGACAGCGCCAGCACGAAGTTCTCGTTGAACGCATAGACCATGCGGAACGTCAGCTCGCCGTGGTGGTACTTGCGGAACGCCGGGTCGCGCTGCAGGTACTGCAGCGTGTCGTGCATCCAGCCCATGTCCCACTTCAGGCCGAAGCCGAGGCCGCCCACGTAGATCGGCCGCGACACCATCGGCCACGACGTGGACTCCTCCGCCGTCGTCTGCACGTCGGGCTGGCTGCGGTAGACCTCCTCGTTGGTGCGGCGGATGAAGTTGATCGCCTCCAGGTTCTCGCGGCCGCCGTACTTGTTCGGCGTCCACTCGCCCTCCTTGCGCGAGTAGTCGAGGTACAGCATCGACGCCACCGCGTCCACGCGCAGGCCGTCGATGTGGTACTTCTCCAGCCAGAACAGCGCGTTGCTGATGAGAAACGAGCGCACCTCGTGCCGGCCATAGTTGAAGATGGCCGTGTTCCAGTCGCGGTGGATCCCCATTTGCGGGTCGGCGTGCTCGTACAGGTGCGTGCCGTCGAAGAAGATCAGGCCGTGCTCGTCGGTCGGGAAGTGCGACGGCACCCAGTCGAGGATCACGCCGATCCCCGCGCGGTGCAGGGCATCGACGAGGTACATGAAGTCCTGTGGCGTGCCGTAGCGGCTGGTCGGGGCGAAGTAGCCGGTGACCTGGTAGCCCCACGAGCCGTAGAAGGGGTGCTCCGTCACCGGCAGGAACTCGACGTGCGTGAAGTTCAGCGCCTTGAGGTGGTTCGCCAGCGGCTCGGCCAGCTCGCGGTAGCTGAGCGGGCGGTCGTCCTCCTCGGGGATGCGCCGCCAGGAGCCGACGTGCATCTCGTAGACGCTGATCGGGGCGTCGAGGGCGTTGCGGCGGCGGCGCTCGGCCATCCACGCCTCGTCCTGCCAGGCGTGGTCGAGGTCCCAGACGACCGAGCCGGTCTGTGGCGGCAGCTCGGCGTACAGGGCGAACGGGTCGGCCTTGTCCACGCGGTAGCCGCCGTAGCGCGAGACGACGTGATACTTGTAGCGGGCGCCCTTGCCGACGCCGGGCAGGAAGCCCTCCCAGATGCCCGACTGGCCGCGCGGCCGCAACGGGTTGGTGCCCTTGGCCCAGCCGTTGAAGTCGCCGACGACGTACACCTGCTCGGCCCCCGGCGCCCAGACGGCGAAGTACGTGCCCGCCACGCCGTCGAGTGTCAGGAGGTGGGCGCCGAGCTTGTCTTGGAGGCGGAAATGGCTGCCTTCGTTGAACAGGTAGAGGTCGTCCTCGGTGAGCAGAGTCGTGTCGGCCTTCCCGGCCGTGACCGCCGTCTTTCCTCCGCGGCTGACTGGCATCTTCCGTGTCCCTCCCCGAAATGATGAAGGATGAAGGATGAAGGGAAGAGCAGCTTGTCTTCCCTTCATCCTTCATCCTTCATCCTTCATCCTTCGTCTTGTCTCCCCGCCGTTTCTCGCGTACCTTGCAGAGAAGTCTACAGAGGCAAAAGGAGTAAGCCAGGTGGAGAATCAAGACGGCAAGTCGCGGGGGCGCTCGGCGGGGCTTTTGCTACACCCGACCTCGCTGCCCGGGCCGTACGGCATCGGCGACCTGGGGCGCGCGGCGTACCACTGGGTGGACACGCTGGTCCGCGCCGCCCAGCGCTGGTGGCAGGTGCTGCCGCTCGGGCCGACCGGCTACGGCGACTCGCCCTACCAGTGCTTCTCCGCCTCCGCCGGCAACGTCTACCTCATCAGCCCCGACGCGCTGGCGCAGGACGGCCTTCTCGAAGACGCCGACCTGGTCCCCCCCGAATTCCCCGCCGACCGCGTCGATTACGGCCCCGTCATCGAGTTCAAGTTGGACCTCCTCAGTCGGGCGTGGGAAAACTTCCGCGGCGGTGCGGCGCCGGGGCTGAGGGAGCCGTTCGAGGAGTTCCGCGTCCGCGAGGCCCCGTGGCTGGACGACTTCGCGCTGTTCATGGCCCTCAAGGCGGCGCACGAGGGGGCCAGCTGGCAGAACTGGGAGCCTGGCCTCGTGCTGCGCCGGCCCGAGACGCTGCGCAAGGCCCGCCAGCAGTTGGCGGGCGACTTCGGCATGCAGCAGTTCGGGCAGTTCCTGTTCTTCCGCCAGTGGTCCGCGCTGAAGCAGTACGCCAACGACCGCGGCGTGCGGCTGATCGGCGACGTGCCCATCTTCGTCGCCAGCGACTCGGCCGACGTCTGGGCTAACCCGCAGCTGTTCCAGCTCGACGAGGACCGCCTGCCGCGCGTGGTCGCCGGAGTGCCGCCGGACTACTTCTCGGCGACGGGGCAACTCTGGGGCAACCCGCTGTACGACTGGGAGGCGAACCGGCGGACGGGGTACGCCTGGTGGATGGCGCGGCTGCGGGCGACGCTGCGGCAGGTGGACCTGGTGCGGCTGGACCACTTCCGCGGCTTCGAGGCGTACTGGGAGGTGCCCGCCGGGCAGCTCGACGCGGTCGAGGGCCGCTGGGTCAAGGGGCCGGGGCTGGACCTGTTCCAGACGATGCGCGAGGCGTTGGGCGGACTGCCGCTCATCGCGGAAGACCTCGGCCTGATCACTCCCGAGGTGGAGGCGCTGCGCGACGACCTGCGGCTGCCGGGCATGCGCATCCTGCAGTTCGCGTTCGGCGGGGCGCCGGAGGACCGGTTCCTGCCGCACAACTACGAGCACAACACGCTCGTCTACACCGGCACGCACGACAACGACACGACGCGCGGCTGGTACGAGAGTATCAGCGAGTCGGAGCGGCATTTCGTGCGCCGCTACCTGGCGCGGGACGGCGCCGACGTCACCTGGGACCTGATCCGGCTGGCGTGGGCCTCGGTGGCGGACTTGGCGCTGGCGCCGCTGCAGGACGTGCTGGACCTGGGGACGGAGGCGCGGATGAATTTCCCCGGCAAGCCGGCCGGGAACTGGAGCTGGCGCTTCACGGCCGAGCAGCTGACGCCCGCGACGGTGGACCGTCTGGCGGAACACACGCGGCTCTATTCGCGGAACCAGCGCTAGCCCCTCGCGGCCGCTGGCGCGGCGAGGCGGGTTGACGGGAGCGGGTAACGGCAAGCCAGGCGCGCTGTGCCGGCGGGGCGGGCCTGGCTTGCCGTTTCGCGCTCGCTCCACCCTGCTTGACGCCTCCGCCCCTCCGCCCCGCTTCGGAGGCGAGGAGAGAAGCTGTTACAACGTCAGGTCCTGGCGGATGCGCTGTCCCTCCACCTCCAGGGTGAAGTGCGACGAGCCGGCGGGCAGCTCGAACTCGAGGAACGCGGGCACGCCGGTGTCCGAGTAGTTCTTCACCACGCGGTCATTCGCGTCGAGGACCTTGCCGCGGTCGCTGACCCGCGCGTTCTTCTCCACCACCTCGGCGAACATCTCCTGCAGGACGCGCATGTGCGCCGCGATCTTGTGGTCCCACAGATCCACTTCCGTCCCGGTGTCGAGGTCGTCCAGCTCCTCCATCTGCTCTTCGTTGATGTTGTTGCCGACGCCGATCAGGACGAACTTGAGCGGCTTGTGTCGCCCCGCGGCGACCTCGCGCGCCAGCCAGGTGCTGTACTGCTTGACCGCGTCGAGGTCGTGCAGCTCGCCGTCGGTGATGAAGACGTAAAAACCCCACGGCGCATCGGCGAAGCGCTCGACGAAGTATTTCACCGCGGGCAGGAGCTGCGTGCCGGTGCCGAACTCGCGCGGCGGGCCGAAGACGTGCTGCTCCGCCTCCTCGGCGCGCAGGTCGCCGACCACCTCGATGCGGCTGCCCCCGGGGCCAGTCGCCCAGTAGACACAGGTGGTGCCGCCGTCCGCGTCGAGCTTGCGGGCCAGGTAAGCGCAGATCTTCTGCGCCACTGGCGTGACTTCGTTGACCGTCTGTTTCTTGCGCCCGAACAGGCTGGCGAGGAAGCCGCCGCCGCCCTGCTCGCCGCCGTACAGCGGCTCCATCGACCCGGAGCCGTCCAGGGCGATGCCGGTCTGCGTGCCCTCGCGGCGCGGCTCCATGAGGATGGTGGCGGTCACGCGGACCTTGCCGCCCGCCGCGGGATGGACGTTCACCTCGCCGAACGGTTCGACGACCTTCTTGACCTGAGACATGGACACTTCTCCGGAAAGGAGATTGCCGCGACGGGCATCTGTAGACTTGTTCGCTCGGGGCCGGCCATTATTGCCGGGGGTCCGTGGCGGGCCATTGAAGACGGCCCGCCACGGGTGCTCGGATCGCTGCCTGCGGATCAGTCCCTGCGGGCGCTCAGCGCCTGGGCAGCCAGCCGCCGCGACAGGAGTTGCACCGTGGACGCGGCCCCCCGGCCGTCGCGCTGCTCCAGCTTGCGAGCCAGGGCCTCGTTCTGCCGTGCCGCCTCCGCGGTGTTCTTCTGCGCGAGCAGGCACTCGATGACGCCGAACTCCGCGTGGTCGGCGAGCACGAAACCGCTGTACTTCGCCGCGGTGCGGTAGCTGACGATGGCCTTGTCGTACTCCTTCTTGTTCTGCTGATAGACGCCGTTCCAGTAGTGGGCGTAGCGGGCGAGGCGGCTGTCGGGCCACTGCTTGACCAGGTCGAAGCAGTCGCCGCAGAAGGCGTTCGCCGTGTAGTTGCTCCAGGGCAGATGGTGCAGCCGGCCCACCGGGTTCTGCTCCTTGCTGCCCTTGGCGGGGCGGGCGATCGCGAGCGCCACCGGCGCGGACTTGAGCGTGGCACCGTCGTGCTCGAAGACGGCCTGCATCGTCCAGCTACCCTCGGCGGGGAACTGGAACCACTCCACGAGATCATAAGTGCGGATCGTCGCCGGCAGGTCGGCGCCCTGGGCCTCCAGCGGCAGCGGCTTCGCGTTCGGGCGGGCCTTCAGCGCGGGCGTGACCTCGAAGCGCAGCGTGCCCTTCGCCCCCTTGCCCGGTGCGGCCGGCAGCGCGGCGCCCCCCGGTGCCCTGAGTCGCGCCGTCACCAGGATCGGTTCCTGGGTCAGGTAGTCCTTCTGCCCCGCGGCGAGACTGAGCCCCTGGACAGCCCCGGCGGGCGGGTCGGCGCTCGTGACGAGCTGCCCGGCGCCGAGCAGCGCCAGCGCGGCAGCCGCCGCCCAGAGAGTGCGATGCAACTTCATGTCTTTCCCCCCTTGAAAAGAATCATCTCTAAAGGAAGATGGTTCGCTTCCTCGAACGAACACTGTTATCACGTCGCTTGCTGTTGTAATGCGCTCAAAACAGCGAAAATGATCAGGGCGAGTTGGCATATTACGAGAATGGTCGCCACGATTCTGTTGGCCAAAGACCATTTCTTCAGATTCCCGTCCTTGCGCACTTGGTCGTAATAGACGTCGCCCGTCAGCAATATATAGCAGGTCGTCCACAAAAGCGGGGCAAAGAAAAGACCCACTAGCAGGAAGACGCTATTCGTGCCACTGCGCCGGTACCAAGGGACGTCTCTATATTGCTGATACTCCACAAGGAAACTCCTATTTCACAGCGTCGGCCCGATGCTCCACGGCGCGAACTCCTCCTCGCCGAATTACTTCCGCAACAGCGCTACCGCGAGATTCGCCACGAAAGTCAAGAGAATGCCGATAATGGCCACCCATAGTATCCACTGTTTCCGATCGCGCTCTTCGAGAGATTTCTTTACTTCGTCAATCGTTTTTTCGAGGGACGAGTGCTTCGCTTCGAGCGCCGCCTGTTGAGCCGCCGTTTTCGAGAGCGCCTCCATTGCCCGGTTGAGGGAGTCGTCAATGCGCTTGACGTCCCCACGGGCATTATCGACACGCTCCACAAGGGTCTGGACCGTCTGCTCAAGGTCGCGCAAGGCCTTTTCGTGTTTCTCCAGTCGGTCGCTGAGCTGTTGCGTCGTCGGCCCGGCCACGCTCAGCCTCCTTACAGCTGTCTGATGAGCTCGCTCAATTTTCTTAATTGCTCGTGCGAACGCACCTGGAGCAGATCGCCCCAAAGCATGTGGAGACGAACCTGCGCGTGGGCTTGGTTTTTCAGCTCATCCGGAGCAAACTGAGCTTGCACTGCCCCCGTCCAATCGGAGAGGGTCAGGTCAAGAACGCGCCGACCCCCCTCAAGCTCCGCGGACCACTCGACCTTGACGAGATCCGCGGAAGGCCCCAGCTCAGTTTCCAGCAGTCGGGTCGCCTGCTCGACCAAGGCAAGGATTGCCTGGTCACTCCGGATCGCATCCGGGATCACAACTTCTTTCATGACGACCTCCAAACTCACCGCGCAGGCTCAGCGATACTGGACGCGGGCGATCCCTCGCTTGCGCTTCGGGCCTGGATCAACTTGGCCCGCGTCGAGCAGAGTCGCCTCGTTAGCAAAACCCCGGTCGATTCAGAGCGTCGGCCCGATGCTCCACGGCGCGAACTCCTCCTCGCCGACACCGTTCAGCTCACTCTTCGTCTTCTTGCCGCTCGCCACCGCCAGGATCTCCTCGAAGATCTGCCGGCCGATCTCCTCGACCGGCGTCCCCTCCAGGATGACGCCGGCGTTGATGTCCATGTCGTCGATCATGTGTTGGTACATCGGCGTGTTCGTCGCCACCTTGATTGACGGCGCCGGCTTGCAGCCGAACACCGAGCCGCGCCCCGTCGTGAACACCAGTACGTTCGCCCCGCCCGCGACGATCCCCGTCATGCTCACCGGGTCGTAGCCGGGTGTGTCCATCACCACGAAGCCCTTGGCCCGCACCGGCTCGGCGTAACCGACCACGTCCACCAGCGCCGTGCTGCCGCCCTTGGCGATCGCGCCCAGCGACTTCTCGTAGATCGTCGTCAGGCCGCCCTCCTTGTTGCCCGGCGATGGGTTGTTATTGATCTCGGCGCCGAAGAGGCCCGTGTACCACTCCCACCACTTGATGCGCTCCACCAGCTTCTCGCCGACGGCGCGGCTGATGGCGCGGCGGGTCAGGAGGTGCTCGGCCCCGTAGATCTCCGGCGTCTCGCCGATGATGCTCGTGCCGCCCTGCGCGACGAGGAGGTCCGAGGCGACGCCGAGGGCCGGGTTGGCCGTCACGCCGCTATTGCCGTCCGAGCCGCCGCAGTTCGTCCCCAGGATGATCTTGTCGGCGGACAATTTGGTGCGGCGGACGTCGTTGACGCGCGGCAGCAGTTCGGCGATGGCCTGGACGCCGGCCTCGACGGTCTTCGCGATGCCGCCGCACTCCTGGACGCTGATGACCAGCGGCTTCTTCTTCGAGCCGTTGAGCTGGATCAGGTTCTGGTGCTCGACGAGGTGGATTGCCTGGCCCGTCTCGCAGCCGAGGCCGACGAGGATGTAGGCGGCGACGTTGGGGTGCTTCGCGAAGCCGGCGAGGGTGCGGTCGAGCTGGTTGTGGTCGGGGCCATCGTACTGCATGGCGCAGCCGGCCTTGTGCGTGATGGCGACGACGCCGTCCACGTTGGGGTACTGGCGCAGCAGGTCGGTGGCCCGAAAGCGCTCCGAGATGTACTTGCTGGTACTCGCGGAGCAGTTGACGGTGCTGATGATGGCGATGTAGTTGCGCGTGCCGTAACGGCCGTCGCCGCGGTCGTAGCCCAGGAAGGAGCGCTGCTCGGCGGGTTTGGGCGGCGCCGGCGGGCAGTCACGGCAGAAGGCGTAGTCGCGCTCGAAGCTGTCGGCGGCGAGGTTGTGAACGTGGACGTGGTCGCCCGGGTCGATGTCCTCGCTGGCGAAGCCGATGATCTGGCCATACTTGTAGACGGGCTGGCCCTTCTTGACGGGGCGCAGGGCGAATTTATGGCCGAGACCGATGCGGCCGCTGAGGGCGAAGCGGGCGCCGTCGTGCTGCAGTTCCAGGCCAGGCTCCAGGCGGCGGGATGCGACGGCGATGTTGTCTTCGGGGCGCAGGTGGACGGCGACTTGCGACAGCGGCACGGCGGACATCGGGATCTCCTCGAGCGGGGAACGTTCATGCGGTCCCGTCACGATACCGCGCGCCGGCGCGGATTGCAAACGTCCACGGACGGGCGGGCCGGTTCAGCCGCTCCCGCCGTCCCCGACGCCCAGCTCGCGCCACGCCTCCGGCGGCGGCGCGACGACCGTGAGCGGTTCGTAGCGGATGGGGTGAAGGAACGTCAGGCTCCGGGCGTGCAGGGCGATGATGCGGTCGCGCGGCAGCTCGACGGGCGGCCCGAACGGCAGCCTGGCGCCGTAGAGCTGGTCGCCACGCACCGGCCAGCCGCGCAGCGCCGCTTGCAGGCGGATCTGGTGCATACGCCCCGTCTGCGGGTGCAGTTCCAGCAGCGTTCCGCCCGCGCACGGCCGCAGCCGCCGGTAGCGCAACAAAGAGTGCTTCGCCCCCGCCTCGCCCGGCTCGGCTCGTTCGGAACGAGCCTCCTCGGCCAGCTTGCGCAGCCAATTCTCCCAGACGCCCTCTTCGGGCTGAACGTCGCCCTCGACCGCGGCCCAGTAGAGCTTGGTCACCTGGCGCTGCTGGAACTGCTCGGCCAGCCGCCGCGCCGCCTTGGTGTTGCGGGCGAAGACGACGACGCCGGAGACGGGAC
>JBBRPS010000408.1:0-9171 GCA_038227745.1 Gemmatales bacterium
GAAGAGGTTACGTTGTTCCGGGAGCTTCGCACCTCGTCCGTGACGCACGTCCCGGTAGGATACTGCTGACAGCACAGCAGGTCATGTCACTCCGAAAAGTGCATGACAGTAACACCGGCGACTTCGTGTCGCACCCGAACGCCAAAGCTCAGCGGCGGGCCGAGTGACCTGGGCGTGCCCGAGTGGACTCAGAAGGCCCGTCCGCTGCAGCGGTTGGTTCGGCGTCGGCATCAATAGACTTGATCGTGCGTGCCCAAGGCCAGCAACAGGATTGCCTCCGCTCCCTCATGTTGCGTGTACTCGAACACCACGCGCAGATCGTAACCCACGCTGCAAGCCCAGCAACCCGCGAGCGGCCCACGCAACTTGTGCGTCCGCAGGGACGGATGCGCCGCGTCGGCCGACAACTGTTCCAGCGTTGCCTCGATGGATGCAGTCGTATCGGGGTGCGACTTCAGCCACCTCCGCAGGTCGCGCCCGAACGCTGGCGAGCGTAACAGCGTGCGTCTCACGATTGTGCCTCGCGCACCAACTCCGCCGCGGTCATGGGTTGGCACTGCCCGGCGGCGAACTCGAGCCGGGCCTGCGCCACCACGGCTGCCACACGCTCCCGCCCGCGCTCGGCGAGGCGGCGGCTCAAGACTGCTACTAATTCCGCTTGGGCGTCGGCATCGAGCTGTTCGGCGGCGTCGAGGACATCGGCAAATGCGATCTGCTGACTCATAGCGACCTCCCGATAAGGGACAATACCGCCAGGGTACTTGGCACACAACCCGTAGTCAAGTAACCGCGGCCGGTTGGTTTCAGGAGTTGTCGATCTCTAGTGGCGCCCGTGGTTTGCTGGAGCGACGGCCCCGGCGGCACCGACACCGGGGCGAGCCTGGGCCGCCGGCGGTTTGCTGCGGACGAGGAAGTCCCCGGCGATGAAGACCTTCGGCTCGCCCAGGACGAGGTTGAACACCTCCGCGTCCCGGTCGGTGGGGGACACCCCCAGCACGGTCACCGCCCGCCG
Organism: Gemmatales bacterium; assembly: GCA_038227745.1. Classification (GTDB taxonomy): domain Bacteria; phylum Planctomycetota; class Planctomycetia; order Gemmatales; family Gemmataceae; genus DASPXY01. The sequence continues at coordinate 1,013 of JBBRPS010000408.1, forward strand.
CCCGGCACCCACCCATCGCCAGACCCGGTCGCCCGCCTTCAGCTCGCCGGCCGGTCGGAAGCCGCCGCCTTCGAGGGCGACGGGTTGGGTCTCGGTCGTCACCAGGGTGCCACCCTCCGTCCGCACCTCCACGAGCCGGTTGCGCGTCACGAACACGCCCGTCACCTTGGCGGAGGACGGCTTGCCGGCGGCGTCGAACGTGGTGACGAGGTCGCCCTCGCGGAGGCGCTCGATCGCCTTCGTGCCGTCCGGGACGCGGACCGGGGTGCCGGCCGGGAAGCAGCCTGGGTGGCACGGCTTGACGCGGTGCGTGCGCTCGGTGAGGCCGATCGCGTACCGGACCTCGCCGCCTTTGCCGTGAACCAACAGTCGGCCGTCCCCCCACGGCGAGTCGAACTCAAAGGCCGCCAAGGAGAGGCGGCTGACGATCTTCGGACCGCGGACGTCATAGAGTTGCCGCCCCTTCTCCTTCTTGAGGAGCTTCAGGGTGCAGTCCAGCCTCACCAGGGGCAACCCTTGGCCGCCCGCCACGGGGTCGCCGAACTCGTTGAACTTGGGGACGTTCGGGTCCAGGGTGAGAGTGCCCGTACCGCCGTCGGTGAGCCGGCACTCCAGGATGATATAGTGGACGGCCCCCCTGCTTTCCGCCAACGGCAGATCCGCAGAGAGTGTGTTGCCTACAAACTGAACTTTGGCGGGCTGCGCCGCGGCCGGTGCGGCCGGGCAGCAGAGGATGACGGCCACGAGCAGTTTCAGACGCATCGGAAGTCTCCTTTTTGAACGAGCGCAACAACGCCGAACGACAAAGTTCAGCAGCCGGGCCGGCGAGAGAGACGTTGAAGCACGAAAAGCCGTCATGCCGGCCCGGTCTGCTGCAACGACTGGTTCGGCTCGCAAGGATGCTTGCCGGACGACCAACCGGCCGGGCCTGCACTCGCTCGCAGGGACCACTTATGCCGCTGCTTCTTTCTGTTCGTTCCGGATGGTCACCACCGGGTCAGGGTTCTGGGGCGGGACCGGCAGGCCCTGCTCGACTAGTAACTCGACATGCTCCTTCATGCCCCAGCGGGCCTGGTACAGACAATCCTCGATCGAGTGTCCACTCCCCGTGAAGCCCTCCAGATCCGGGGAGTAGAAGCTGAAGTAGTCCGGCTCCTCCGTCGCTTCGATCATCAGCGAATATGGCAAATCGATCATCGTGTCCTCTCAAGGCTTGGGGATGCCCGCTGCTGTCAGGATGGCATGGCAAGTGCCGGTCCGAACTTGCTTGGCGCCGTGATAATCGACCCGGACCAACCTCGGCCAGCCTGCCTTGCCATAGTAGCGGACGGAACCTTTCTGCCTCACCAGCGCGAAGCCGTTCGCCTCCAGCAAGCGAATCAGTTCGTTGAAAGTCACCTTGCCTCCCCGGCGTTGCGCCCCAGCTCGTTCGGGGCCGCTCATCCACCCCCACGATACCGCGCCGGTGGACAAGCCACAAGGGACCGCAATTCCCGCAGACCGAAAAGGGACCGAAAAGGACCGAAATGGGGACGCATCTATTATTTGCTTCCGCGTGGTCCGTGAAAAATAGATGCGTCCCCTTTTCTCGCCATGGTCGGAGCCCTCCCGCATGGTCCCTTACCGACTATAGTGCGGCGACGGGCGTTCTTGAACGAGCGTTTCCCGAATTTTCCAGCGACGGGCGCGTGCGGCGCGGCGCGGTTGACGCCGGGCCGCTCGCTCCGCATTCTGGACGGAGGGACGCACACGGCAAACGAGACGGAGGGGCTGTGGCCCAATTCTTGCTGGGCTCTTCACCCGAACGATAAGGCTAAGCTGCCGGGGCCGCCTGCAAGGACGTTGACGCCTGAAAAACCAAGATGGCGGCCCCGGTCAGCTTCAGCCGTTGGTTAGACCATTCTTGTATTCTAGAGAGCAATCACCCGCTTCAGAAACTCCGAAGCTCCACCTTCATCAATCGCAAAATCCGGGCTGACGATAAGGTCATTGATCGCCCTGCCCTCAAACTGCGTGACGCCCCGTGAATTCCGCCCCGACCAATGCCGGAGCACAATCGTGGCTCCCAAGAGTTTCCTCTGGAACATCGAAACCAGTACGGTGCTTACGATTTTTCCCGGATCGACACCGACAAAATAGAACATGAAGACTGAGCGAGAACTTGCCAGGAACTCCAGCATCTTGTCGAGATTGTACGCCTTTGGATTTGAACTGAGGATCATGATCTTCGTCTTTACATCCGTCTCGGTATCAAACGCGGGGAAGCAGCGCCGATAATCACCCAGCGTATTATCGGTTTTGAATCTAGGAATGCCTTTGTTGCCGGCTATCAAAGCGCCGATGAGTTCTTGCCGCATTGCCTCATCTTCCCCAGCGATCAGGTACTCGATGATCCGACCTCGGACGTTGACATTTTCGATAAGCGCTGCCAGGAGTATTTCGGACCTGAATTTGTTCACTTGGGCGTCCAGTTCCGCCTTGAGAGTTGCAGAGTCCTCGGATTGGATGAATCGCTCGGCTCGCTTGGGTGCAGTCAGAATGTTCAACGCCGCGCCTTCGCTAACGAGAAACTTGCTTCCCGTTGAAGAAATGTTGTTTGTTGCTTCCACCAACCGAGCAAGGTTGCCGTCAAAGCCGATTCCGGTGTGAATATCGAATAGCCGGCCAATGTGTTCGGGCGAGTTGCTGATTCCCTCAAAGTCACTGGCGATGTCGGAGCCGTTAAAACTGCCTCGGATGTTGTTTTCTCGAAGTTGTTGCGAGCTATGGCTGATCTTCTTCAGCATTGTCGTGTTAGCAAGCAGGCAATAGTTCGCCGCTGGCGTGATCAAACAGACGATGAACGGGCGATCGTCATACTTGCGAAGATTGGACAACGACAACACCGTGTTCCCAAAACTGCGACCGGCCGAGGAACTGAATCGCAAGGCGAAATCGGCGCAATAGTAGACTGACCGATCTTTCGTCAATCCAAATGCCTCCGAGACGATGTGGGCCAAGCGAGCTTTGTCGTTGATCCCATCGTTGGCTTTGATCAGTTCCAACAGCTTCCGAAGGGCATCATTCATTGAAAAGTCCCAGCGTGCCGTCAGAGGAGGTATTGCGGGCCTTGTGCGGCTTCTGATCACTCAAACTATTTCTTTCCCAGAAGACTCCCTCTGAGTATCCCTGGATAACCGGATCGGCCTCGGCCAGCTTCACGCGCTTCGACGCCCAGCAGCAATACTCTTGGTTGAGTTCAACACCGCAGAACCTGCGACCGAGTTTTCTTGCAACAACGGCAGTCGTGCCACTGCCGAGAAATGGATCAAACACGAAGTCACCGGGTCGGGAGCTTGCCAGAATGAGTTTCGCAATCAGTTTTTCGGGCTTTTGGGTGGGATGGTCCGTATTCTCTGGCATCGACCAGAAGGGTACGGTAATGTCGGACCAAATGTTTGAAGGATGGGTAAGTCGGTAGTTGCCGTTCTGGGACTCTTCCCAGTCCTTGGGTTCTCCATCGTCGGAGCGGTAAGGCGCGATGACACGCCTTTTCAGTTTCACGGAATCGACGTCAAAATGGTAGCCGTCACCGACCGTACAAAACCAAATATCCTCAGTATTATTCTTCCAGTTCGCTTTGGCTCCGCGCCCTTTTTCTCTCTCCCAAGTGATCCGATTTCGGACATAAAAGTATTTATCCAGAACCGGAAAGCTCAGAGTGGAGGTTTGCCAATCGCTACAAGCGTAAACGGTCGCTGTTGGCCGGAGGAGCGGCATCAGGGATGATACGATATCGTCAAACCAGGTGATGTACCCGTCGGCTTCCTTGGAGTGGAAAACGTGGCCGTTGTAGTTTTTTGTCAGGTTGTAGGGCGGATCGAGAATCAGGAGGTCCACGAAACCCTTTGGGAGAAAGGGGCAGGCTTCGTGAAAGTCCTGATTGATGATGCGGTCGGTGATTGATTCGGCGCATGCGGCAGCGGACAAACGAAGAAGGCCCGCAGAGAGGCCGGCAATCTCGGCGTCTGTGCAGGTCAGCGTTCTGTTTCGTGGTGCTCGCGGCTTCATGTGCTTCTTCAGGTCTAACGACAAAGCTCAGCAGCCGGCTCACGCGAGCTTGACATTGGGACTCGAAATACCTTGTTCGCGTAGCCGGTCTGCTGCAGCGCCTTGTTCGGCTCGGCTATCTTCAATGGCCTATTTTCCCGCGGCGCGACTCGGATCGGACGGCGTGCGCCCCAGCTTGCAGAGGCGCACCGCAACGCCGAAGACACCCCGCCCACGCAAGAGCGCGATCTGCTCCAACGGGAGGCCCGCTTCGAATTCCAGGAGCAGTGCTTCATCCTCATCTGGTGTCCATACCCGACCTGCCCGCGGCCTTAGTACCCGCCAGTTCGAGCAACCCGACACGAACCCCGCGGTGCCAGGGGCAACGCGCGTCGCCTCAGCCATCTCACGCCGCTGATCCGCCCACCCAGCCAGCCTTTCCTCGACTTGACCTGCGGCTTCCCACAACTCCTCTACGGTCAGCTCCAACTCAGCCATGAGCGCTTCGATGGCCGCCGGGCTGACGAGCCGATGACACAGCTCGCACAGCGTCGCCAGCGCGTCCGGGTGTGACTCCCACGGTTCTTTGCCTGCCTCGTACCACAGGTGGTGGACGTGCAGCGTCCGGGAGGTTTCGCCGCAGGCGACGCACGACCAGCCGTCCCGCGCGAACACCCGTAGCCGGACCCGCTGCCATCGCGGGTCGAGCAGCTTCTCGCGGTAAGTGCGCCGGCCTTCGTCCATGTACCGACTCCGAAAAAGCCGAACGATGGATTATGCGGGACTCGCCCGCCGACTGTCGCCCCACGGAGTCACGGATAACACCCTAACAGCAGGCGGAAGTAGAGCGCCGGCAGCACCTCCGCCGGATAACGCACAACGGACACTCTACTTCCGCGCGATTGGCGATAACGGCAGACGGAAGTAGAGCGCGACCCTTCCACACGCACCCGCGCTCATCCCAGTCCCTGGCGTGACCTCCAGTGCCCACCCCTCCGCTACCGTGGCGAGCCCTCAGCCGCCTGCGGTGCCCTGACACCGCGCCGCCGCGGAATTCTCGGCCGTCCGCCAGCAAGTTCGCGCTTCGTTGAGCCCCCCTCGGTCGGCAGGTCAGGGGCAGCGTCCCGTGCCACCTGTGTTTCTTGTTTTTCACGCGCGCGAGGCGGACCAGTTTCTTCTTACGGAGGGGGACCTATCCAGGCCAGAGGACACCGCCAGGCCGCCCGCGCTTCGTCCCCGACTCCGCGCCGCCTCCAGGGACATCTCCTCCTTCACAGTCGCCCAAACTCATCGAGACGCCGGCGCCGCCGGACGCCGCACCGGCAAGCCCTCCGCGGCAGGGGAAAAGGAGGCGGGGGCGGGACCAATCCGGTCCCGCCCCCGCCTCCCTGTCATTCGGGGAATCGGCTCCCGTTCTCACGGCCCCTGCTGGCGGATCAGCACGCGCAGGCGCGTCTGCAGGCCCATCAGGCGGTAGACCTGGGAGCTGGTCGAGGCCCCCCGGACGCGCGACCCTCGGTCGCGCGCCTTGCCCAGCTCCTCGGTCACCATCTACAGCGGGTCCTGCAGCGGCAGCACCGACGCCACCTTGAACTTCAGCTCGAGTAACTGGCCGATCCGCCCCAGCGCCTGATACTGCCGCGAGATCGTGCGGCTCTTCCCGTACACGCCAAGGGCGGCCAACCCGTGCTCGCCCCACCCACGCCGGCCGCCGCGGCCAAGGTCAGGACAACAGCTCGTTGACTGCCGATAAACGGGGACATTACGCCGTCTGCCGGAATAGCGCCTGCGGCGTCGCCTCCTCGCGCGCCTGACGCAGCAGCCGGTCCCATGCCTCCGGGTTCGCCGGCACCTCGCCGCGCACCCGGTCCAGCTCGTCGAGCAGCTCACTCGCACTGCGGAAGCGCGCCTCCGCCGTCTCCGCGCCGAGCCGGTCGAGGACCGCCTGCAGGCCGTCGGGGAGCCCCTTGCCCTTGCCCGGCTTGCGCCGCCCGCCCGCCGACCCCCAGCCGGCCGCGATCTGCCCCAGAGTACACAGGTCCGCGGCCGAGTCGTCGGACTCGGCGAAGGGCGGCACCGCCAACCAGTGCGGCTCGCCGAAGCCGCACAGTTTCACGATGCCGTCACCCGTCAGCAGCAGCAGCTCGGGCCGCAGGTGGCCGTGAACCAGCCCCACCTGGTGCGCCGCCTCCAGCCCCTGCGCCGCCTGGAGCAGCAAGCGGAACCACACGCCCGGCACCGCCACCAGCGCGGGCCACTCCGAACTGGCCAGGCCGGTCAGCCACTCCTGCAGTGCGGCGGGGCGGCCTGCAATTTCCAGCAGCTCCAGCGTCCCCGCGACGTTCGGGTGGTCGAGGACTGCCTGGCCGAAGCGCTGGCGGAACTCGTCGGGGCGCACCGCGTCCCCCGCCTCCGCCTCGCTGAGGTGACGCAGGACCGCCTCGTGACCGCGGCCGGGATCGAAGATACGGTAGACCGTTTCGTGGACCGTCGCGCGCAGCCGGTCGATCACGCGCAGCCGCCCCAGCACCAGGGCGTCGAGGTTGCCCGCCTCGATCAGCGCCATCTGATAGAGCGTCACCACACCGCCGGCGAGCAGCACCTGACGCAACGACCGTCGCTGCCGCCGCGCCTCGACCAGCAGGGCCGTCAGCGTGTCCGGCTCGACCAGGCCCAGCGAGCGCAGCAGGTCGCCGAGCTTGCGGTCGGCGGGATCGACGTCGCCCGTCAAGGAGAGGATGTCGCGGCCCGGGCCGGTCGCGGGGGGCGGGACGTCTTCCTCGCCAGCCGGTTCGCGGACGCCGGCCAGCTCGCGAAGCTTGCGGCAGTACCACTCGCGCATGTCGTCGAGGTGGCGGTCCACCTCGCCGCGGCGCTCGGCGACGGCCCGCTCTTCCACCTGGAGTTGCTCCGCCTGGCGTGCCAGCCGCTGCGAGTCGGCCTCGACCTGGCGCGCCTGCTCGTCCACCTGCGCGCGCTGCCGCTGCAAACGTGTTTCGCCCTGGGCGAGCAGGCGCTTCAGCTCCGCGACCTGCCCCTGCCAGTCGAGCAACTGCTGGCGGAAGGCGGCCATCGCCAGGCGCTGCTCGTCCTGGCCGCGGCGCAGCTGCGCCTCCTGCTGCTGCAGCCGCTCCGCCGCCGCCTGGAGCTGGCCCTTCAGGCCGTCCAGGTCTTCCTCGCATTGGCGGGCGAAGGTGTGGACCTCGCCGAGGTGCTCGCGCAGCAGTTCGCGCGCGTGCGTCAACCGCTCCAGCGCGGTGCCGGCCCGCAGCTCAAGCTCCGGCAGTTGCTGCTGCAGCGTCTGTGCCTCGCGCCGGACGGTCTCGAACTCGGCCGCGTGCTGCGCGGCCGCCTCTTCTCCGGCCCGCCGTGCCTCCTCGGCGCCGACCCGCTCCTCCGCGAGCACCTTGCGCTCCTCGGCGACCGTGCGGCCCGCGATCTTCAGGATCTCCTGCTGGCGGCGCAGGTTGTCCTCGCGCCGCGTCAACTCCGCCTGCAGGCGCTCCGCCTCGGCGGCCCGGCGTTCGAGGTCGGCACGCAGCCCCGCCAACCCCTCCTCACCGCGCTGCCGTTCCTGCTCCAGCGCGGCGCGGCGGGCCGCCACCTCGCGGGCCGCCGTCTCGTACTGCGTGACCTGTTCCGCCATGGATTTCTGCCGCACCGACAGCTCCTCGGAACGGCGGCGCAACTGCTCCTGCAGCGACTCGCGCGCCTGTTCCGCCTGGGCGAGCAGCAGGGTGCGCTCGCGGAGGGCGTCGCGCTCGGCGTCGAGGCGCTTCTGGAGATCGTCGAGCTGCTGCATCCGCGCCTGGGTCAGGCTGGTCTGCTCGGCCTGACGGGCGCCGTCGGCGTCGAGGACCACGGACCGCTCGCGCAGTTCCTCCTCCTGTTTGGTCAGCCGCTCCTGGGCCTGGCGGAGCTGGGCGACGGCGCCCTCCAGCACGGCGCTGCGCTCGGTGAATTGGCGGCGCTCCTGTTCGAGGAGGGTCTTCTCCGCATCCACTTCGACGCGCAACTGCTGCGCCTCCTGGAGGCGCTGCTGCAGCTCGGCCTCAATGGCCCCCTGCCGCGCCCGCTGCTCGACAAGTTCCTGTCCCTCCTTGTGGGCTTCCTCGCGGATCCGCTCCAGC
>JBBRPS010000409.1:0-9140 GCA_038227745.1 Gemmatales bacterium
AGAAGGGCAGCGATGCTTGCTCGGCCATGGCATTTCTCCTCTGTGAACCAGGTCAGTCCGAGGAGAATCATTCGCGTGGCCCTTGTCAAAATCAACCCCTCTGCCAACAATGTACTGGCGTTTAGATGCGATTACCCTGGCCACGGTGCCCGTCGCCGCCACCCACAGCCAGCACAACTTCCCGGCCAGCTTCCAACTCGTCTCATCGACGTTCTTGACGGCGGCGGCGCGGACGACTTGCAGGGCTTCGGCGTGGGCCGGGGCCAACGCCGCGCTCAACTGCGCTTGCAGGTTCGCGACCGTGCCCACAGAGACCGGCACGTCGAAGACGTCCTCGGTGAGCGGTTACGAAAACTCCTGCCCTGGCAAGGGTCGCGTTGGCTGATGAACAATGGCCGTTCAGCATGGTTGTCTCCCTTGTTGACACCGGATCCCTGCGTGCCTCGTGGTCACTGTGTAGGTGAAGTCAAACGATGCGCCTGAGTTGGGATCCCAAATCGTGACGGCGATGTAGCGTTCCGGGCCGGTGCTGCCAATGAAACCTCGTTTAGCCGCGAGGCTCTGCCGAACGCTCGGCAGAGCCTCGCGGCTAAACGAAAGTGCCGCATTTGCAGCACAGCAGTCGGCGAGGCGATCCTTGCCACTCCCGTCAGGCGAGGATCGGGCGGATGACCGCGCCGGAGACGTCGGTGAGGCGGAAGTCGCGCCCGCTGTAGCGGTAGGTCAGGCGCTCGTGGTCCAGGCCCAGCAGGTGGAGGATCGTCGCGTGCAGATCCTGGACGCTGACGCGGTCGTGGACGGCGCGGAAGCCGAATGAGTCGGTGGCCCCGTGTGCCAGGCCGCCTCGGACGCCGCCGCCGGCCAGCCACATCGTGAAGCCGTAGTGGTTGTGGTCGCGGCCGTTGCCGTTCTCGGACACCGGCGTCCGTCCGAACTCGCCGCCCCAGATCACCAGCGTCTCGTCGAGCAGGCCGCGGCGCCGCAGGTCTTTGAGCAGCGCGGCGATCGGCTGGTCCATCCGCCGGCACATCTGCGGCAGTTCCCGGTCGATATTCTGATGGTGGTCCCAGCGCTGCAGCTCAAGGTGGACGTAGCGCACGCCCCGCTCCACCAGCCGGCGGGCCAGCAGGCAGCCGGTGCCGAAGGGATCCGCGCCGTAGGCCGCGCGGACGGCGGCGTGCTCCGCGCGGGTGTCGAACGCCGTACCGGCCGTGCTTTGCATCCGGTACGCCGTCTCCAGGGCGCGCACGCGCGCCTCGAGCTGGACGTCGGCGCCGCGCTCCTCACGGTGCGCGGCATTGAGCTGGCGCAGGAAATCCATCTGCCGCCCTTGCTCGGCGGAGCCGAGGCGGGGGTTCTGCAGATGGCGGATCATCCGCTCGGGATTCGACTCCGCCAGGTTGATCGGCGTGCCCTGGTGCTCGCCCGGCAGGTAGCCGTTGCGCGTGAGCCGACCGCCGTTGTCCTGCTGCCGCAGCGCGACGAACGCGGGCAGGTTCTCGTTCGCGGTCCCCAGCCCGTACGACACCCAGGCGCCGAGGCTCGGGTGGATCGCGTCGGTGCGGCCCGTCATGAGAAAGTCGCTCGCCGGTGAATGGTTCGGGTTCGCGCCGTAGACCGAACGGATCAGGCACAGCTCGTCGGCGCAGGTCTGCAGGTGCGGCAAGAGTTCGCTGATCTCCAGGCCGCTCTGCCCGCAACGTGCGAAGCGCCACCGCGACGGCAACAACCCGCCGGTCAGGCGCTCGGTGCGCAGTTCGGTGCCGGCCGGGCGCTGGCCCTCGTAGCGCCGCAGGGCCGGCTTGGGATCGAACAGATCGATGTGCGAAGGTCCGCCGGCCATGAACAAGAAGATGACTTGCTTGGCCCGCGGCGCGAAGTGCGGGCGCCGCTCCCGGGCCGAATCGCCGCGCAGCAGATCCGCCAGGACCAGGCCAAAGAAGCCTCCCGCCGCGCTCTGCAGCCACTGGCGACGCGTTGCCGTTTGCAAGTTAGCCATCATGTTTTCCCTTCCTCTTAGGCGACCGACAGGTTACGATGTCCCCTTTGTTTCGCCCACCTGGAGAGTGTCCCAAAGAAGGCCTCCCAATTGTTCGGCTTCCGGTCTCGCCGTCAGGGAGCGCGAACCACACGGTTCCGCCCGGTGCGTTTCGCTTCGTACAGAGCTTGGTCGGCGGCAGCCAGCAGTTGTTGCGCGCCCGGGCGCTGACTGTTCAATTCCGCCACGCCGATGCTGCAGGTGATGGCCAGCGATTCTTGTTCCTTGACGGGGCAAGGGGTGAGGGCAATCAACTCGCGCAAACGATTGGCAAAAACCTCCGCGCCGGCGCCAGAGGTTCCCAGGGCAAGGATGCAAAACTCTTCGCCGCCATAGCGCGCGGCAAAGTCGGTTCCGCGCAGACAGGTTTTCAAAAAGCCGGCAACGTGAACAAGCACCTGATCGCCCATCAGATGGCCGTGTTGATCATTAATGACTTTGAAGTGGTCCAGATCGAGCATGAGAAAGGAGAGCGGAGCTTCAAAGCGTTGCACCCGCGTGATCTCCTGTTCGAGGCGGGTCATGAAGTAGCGGCGATTGTACAGGTCGGTCAGTCCATCGGTGGCCGCCAGAAGCTCCAGTTCGCACCGCTGTTCCTCGATCTTGCGGCGTAGCGCCACTTTGTCGATGGCATTGGCAATGGCCCGGTGCAGCGCTTCTTTGGTGAGGTTCGCCTTGACCAGGAAATCCTGCGCCCCTTCCTTCATGGCCTGAACCGCGACCATGACGTCATCGTGTCCGGTGAGCATGACGACCGCCCATTCTTTGCCGATCTGCGTGAGCAGTTGGTGCGTATCCGTGCCGGGAATGGTGTAATCCAAGAGGACACAATCAAACGCATCCTTCTGGAGAAAAGCGAGCGCTTCGGCGCCGCTGGCTGCCTCCACGACTGCAAAGCCCTCCCTCAACGTTCGCACGACGGTGCGGCGGTCGATGGAATCGTCGTCCACGACTAATACCCGAATCGGTTGGTAAACGTGCGCGTGCGACATGGTCAACCGTGCTCCGCCGGGAACCGAACCACCACCACAAAGGTTTCGATCATCTTGACAACCTTGAGGAAGTTCTCCCCGGCCTCGGATTTCAGAAGGTAGCCGGCCACATGCTCCTTGTAGGCGGCGGTCTGATCTTCTTCACTGCTGGACGTGGTCAGGACAAACACGATGCTGTCGGTCAGCTCCGGATCGACGCGAAGCGCCTGCAAGAACTCGATGCCGTTCATGCGCGGCATGTTGAGGTCCAGCATGATGAGGTACGGGCGCGGCAGCTTCTCATGGCCATTCTCGCCGCGCAGCATTTGCAGCGCCTCCACGCCATCGCAGGCCGTGAACACCGGGTTGGCAATCTTCTGTTTTTCCAGGCCCCGTTTGATGGCCCTCACGTCCACTTGATCGTCATCGACGATCAGAATGCTCACGTCCTTGTAGACACTGTAGGTATTGGACACGGATTCCTTACCCCCGGGCCTTGGACCACGTAAAATGAAAGGCGGCGCCCTGACCAGGTTTCGACGCCAACGTTACCACACCCCCTTGATTCTCGACAATTTTCTTCACCAAGGCAAGTCCCATTCCGCTGCCTTCGACCTCATCGCGCGGTTTGAGGGTCTGAAACATTTGAAACACCTGCTCGTGATATTCGGCGGGGATGCCGGGACCATCGTCACGCACGACAAACTCCACCTTGTCCCCCAGGTCGCGGGCGGCAATCTCGATGCGGCCGTCGGCGCGATCGTGGTGCTTGAGCGCGTTGCCAATGAGGTTGAGGAAGACCTGTTCGAGCGGCGTGTGCTCCGTGGACAGCACGGGCAGCTTGCCGATGACGATGGTGAACCCCTCCGGCAGCGCGAGTAGTTTGATCACGTCGCGGACCAGCTCTCGGCTATCAACCCGCTGGACGCGGTGCTGGACCCGGCCGATGCGCGAGTAGGCCAGCAAATCGTCCAGTAGCCGCTCCATGCGGACGATGCGTTGCTCCATCAACTGCAGGTCGCGCCGCGCGGTTTCGGGCAGCAACAGGCAATCTTCGGCGATCCAGCGGGCCAGGTTGTGTACGGCACGCAGCGGCGCCTTCAGATCGTGCGAGGCCGAGTAGGCGAACTGGTCCAATTCGCGGTTGCTGCGTTCCAGCTCGGCGGCGTAACGCTTCAGTTCCTCGGCACCGCGTTTCCGTTCAGTGATGTCGCGCACGACCTTGGCGAAGCCCCGCAACACGCCTTGCGCATCGCGCAAGGCAGTGATCACCACGTGTGCCATGAAACGTGTGCCGTTTTGGCGAATGCGCCACCCTTCCTCTTCGAAGCGTCCTTCGGCAGCCGTTCTGGTCAGGTTTTCCCTGGGCTTTCCCAGGCGCTGATCCTCGACCGGAAAGAAACAGGAATAATCCTGGCCGATGATGTCCTCGCTCCGATACCCCTTGATTCGTTGCGCCCCCAAGTTCCAAGTAACCACATGGCCGTGGGCATCCAGTGTGATAATGGCATAGTCCATCACCCCTTCCACCAGCAAATGAAATCGCTCTTCGCTTAGCTTCAGGATCTCTTCAGCCCGGCGTCGCTCATGGACTTCTTCGGCAAGCCGGCGTTTCTCGACCTGCATGTCTTCCAAAACGCTGAGCAGCGCCCGCGACTTTTGGGTTCGCTCGGCAACCTCCTGTTCCAGGGTGGCGTTGAGCTTTTGCAGAGCCTCATCGGACCGCTTTCGTTCCGTGAGGACTGCGGCGATGGCCAGGACCGTCAACGCAAGGACATCCACGAAGACCTGTAACAACAAAAGGGACTCGTTGAGCGAGGTCCGGACAAAAGGCCCGCGCCCAATGGACGTACCCCAGACCGCGACCACCGCCGCCGCCAGCAAGGCAGTCACCGCGCCATGTTGGCCGAACCGAAACGCGGCCCACACCAGGAGAGGAACCGTCAGATAGGCCAGCGGGCTTGATTCGGCCGTCCATGAACTCCACCCCGCGAAGATGAACATATTCGTGCCCAGGAGCAACCCAAGCACGAGTCCAGCTTCGGCAAGGCGCCAGGGCCCTCCATCAGGAGGAGGCTTGCACCAGGCCAGGAACAGCGGAGTCATGACCAGAACCCCCGTTGCGTCCCCCAGCCACCACGTCAACCATATGAACGGTGAAGCGGCCCACGGGGCGAAGCCGGCCAGGCACAGGCTGGTAACGCCGACGGTGGCAGCGACCGGACACATGAGCAACACAATCCCGACGAACCGGAAAACATCTTGAGCGCGGTCCAGGGGGCTGAGATCGCCGACCCAGCGGCGCAGCAGGGCGGCCCCCAGGAGCGCTTGCAAGGTGGAGCCTACGGCGATACCGGACGACACGCCAAGGTGCGCGGCCAGGGAAAACGGATCGGCGGGGTTGAAGTAATCCCAAAGGTTTGCCAGAAAGGCGCCAAGCCAGATGCCCGGCCAGACACGGCTGCCACACAGAAGGATGGCCGCCAGGGCGATCCCCGAGGGAGGCCACACGGCCGTCGCCTTCTTCTCGGGCGGTAAAGCCAGGGCCAAGCCGAGTCGGGCGGCACCAACGTAAACGGCGGCCAGGACCAGAACCACAACCCCTGTTCGCAGCCAGAAAGCGATAGGACGAACTTGCATCAAGCGTTCCTCCTGCCTCGCTGCCTCAGGCGATGCGCGGTTCGTCGGTTGGATAACGCCGCGCCGGTTGAGCCATTTCTGATTAATCAACGAACAGGAACTCGTTGCTGGCCAGCAGCGCGTGCGCCAAGAGCGGCCATTGCCGCTCCTCGCCGACGAGGCGCCGGGCCAGCTCGGTTTCGCGGGCGCTCGGCGCGCGGAGCAGGACGTGGCGGAACAACTCCCGGATCATGGCCTCGTCGCCCTTGTGTCCCGCGCGCGTGAGGGCCTGCACCAGCGCAGCGGACTGGTCCATAAGCAGCGGGGCGTTGAGCAGGTACAGTTGCTGCAGCGGCGTGGTGGTCACGTCGCGGGCGTCGCCGTGCCGCTTGGCGTCGGGGAAGTCGAACAGCCGATGCAGTTCCGCCGGCGCCTTGCGGCTCACCTTGCCGTAGACGGTGCGGCCACGGAACTTGGCGTCGCCGAGGTCGCCCGCGGGGCCGCCGGCCGCGCGGGCGAGCGTGCCGCAGACGGCGAGGACCGCGTCGCGCAGGCCCTCGACGTCGAGCCGGCGAAGGTGCATCCGTCCGAGCAGGCGATTGTCCGAATCGAGGGCCGCCGCTTGCGCGTTGGCACGCGAAGACTGCCGATACGTTGCCGACAGGACAATCTCGCGGTGCAGCGCCGTGAGCGACCAGCCTTGGCGGAGGAAACGGGCCGTGAGGTCGTCGAGCAACTCGGGGTGCGACGGCGCCGCGCCGTTGTGGCCGAAGTCACTTGGCGTGGTGACGAGCGGCCGGCCGAAGTGCCAGCCCCAGACGCGATTGACCAGGACGCGGCCCGCCAGCATCTTGGCGTCGCCGACGATGGCGTCGGCCAGCTCAAGTCGGCCGCTGCCCTGGCGGAACGGCCGCGGCTCGCCCTTGGACAGCACGCGCAGGAAACGCCGCGGCACGATCGGCCCGTGCTTCTCCACGTCGCCGCGTAGGAAGACCGGCAGGTCGCGCGGCACGCCGGCGCGGTAGTCGAGGTGCGTGAACGCCGGGTCGGCGCCATCGATCCACAAGCCGGCGTCGCGCACCGCATTGGCCAGCGGACCCTTGAAGAGCGTCTGCTCCTCCGTCTTGCGCCGCTCGAGCTGCGCCTTCAACTCGACCAGCCGTCGCTCATACGCTTCGCGCTGCGGCCCCGTCTCCGGAACGCCCGTGCGCGTCTCCTTGTGGAAGCCGACGCGGAGCTTGGCCTCCATCAGCGCGAGCCGCACGGACGTGACGCGCGCCGCCTCCGCGGCGCCGGTGGGAACGAGCGGCCACTCCACGGGCTGGGTGCTCGCCATGACGCCGGCCAGGGCGTAGTAGTCCTCGGTGGTGATCGGGTCGAACTTGTGGTCGTGGCAGCGGGCGCAGGCCACCGTCAGGCCCAAAAAGCCGCGCGTCACGGCGTCCACGCGCTCGTCCCACTCATCCGCCGCGATCGCCGTGATGACCGCGGGCGACAGCCGCGGTTCCTTGTGGTAGACCGGCGACAGCCCCAGGAAGCCAAGGGCGGCGATCTCGGCCCGCGGCAGGCCCGGCATCAGGTCGGCTGCCAGCTGCCGGCGCACGAACTCGTTGTAGGGCAGGTCGTCGTTGAGGGACCGGATGACCCAATCGCGGTAGCGCCAGGCGTGGCGCGGCGGTTGGTTCGTCTCTTCGGACGTGGGGTGATCCTCGGCGTAGCGGGCGACGTCGAGCCAGTACCGGGCCCAGCGCTCGCCATGGTGCGGCGAGGCCAACAGCCGCTCGACCTGCCGTTCGTAGGCGTCCGGCGCCCTGTCGCGGACAAAGGCCTCGACCTCCTCCGGCGTCGGCGGCAGGCCAACCAGGTCGAGCGCCAGCCGGCGCAGGAGCGTGCGGCGATCCGCCTCCCCAGCGGGGCGCAGGCGCTGTTGATCGAGCCGGTGCAGGATAAAGGAATCGAGCCGGCGGCGTGGCCAGCGCGGATCGGAGACGCTGGGCAGCTTGGCTTCGCGCACAGGCTGGAACGACCAGAAGCGGCGGCCCGCCTCGATGTCAACGCCGCGGGGCTTCACGGTATCCGCCCCGCCGCGCGGATCAGCGGCGCCCGTGTCGATCCAGTGGGCGAAGTCAGCGAGGACCGCCTCGGGCAGTTTCCCCTGCGGCGGCATCTTCAGCGTGCCCTCGTGGCGGACCGCTTTCAGGAGCAGGCTCTCCGTCGGTCGCCCGGGGACGACAGCCGGACCGCTGTCACCGCCTTGCCGCAGCCCCTCCCGGGTATCGAGCCGCAGTCCGCCCTTGACTTTCTTGGCCGCGGTCGAGTGGCACTGGTAACAATGCTCGACCAGGACCGGCCGAATCTTCGCTTCGAAGAACTCGACGCCTTCGCGCGTGGCAGCGTCTTTAGGGTTTTGGGCCAAGCCCATGGTGGGAAGAGAAACGATGAGAGCAAAAGCTGCCGCGAGGGAAAATCGGTGAGCCATTTGGACCTCCTGGAAGCCGACCGAAGAAAAGAGCGTTGTCGGAAGGCACAGCGGTTCATTTCATGCCCGATCTCCCATCTACCTAAAGCCCGCTCACGGCCCCGGCGCACGCGCAAAATGTCGTTCCGACAAAAAAAGATGCCAATGACGGATGGAAAGGATTCTTGAGTCGGAGAAGAGGCATGCTTCTGAAGGATGAATCAAAGCCATTCAGAGAAGCCATCTCTCCGAAGCCGTTGCCGCAGCCGGCTCAGTCGGGCGCGCAGGGCATGGGCATCGCAGTTGAGCCGCTGCGCGATCTCCGCGGTACTGTATCCCTGCACACGTAACTCAATCAACTGCCGGTCCAGACCGCTCAGGCTGGCCAGGATGTGTTGCTTGAGATCGTCCATGGTGACGATCTGCGTCGGATCCTCGGCGGGGAAGCGGCCAGCCTTGTCTCCCCCTTCGTCGGCGACTTTCGAGGTCGCGGTTGCCTGCTCGCGCTGCATCCGCCGCCAGTTGCGGATGACCTTGTGGCGGACGACGGTGCGCGCCAGAGCCAGCAGTTTGTCCAGCGAGGAGACGTCGTACTTCCCCGCGCGCAGGCCCGGCAACAGCACCCGGTGGACCGACTGCACCAGGTCGAGGGAGTCCATTTGCGCGCGCAACCTCGACCCGAGCAGAACGCTGGCGGCCAGGCGCAACTGCGCCTCATAGCGTTGCAGCAGTTCCGCCAAGGCCACCTCGTCTCCGCAACGTATCCGTTCGAGCAAGGCGCTGAGGTCCTCGGGCTCACGAGCCATCACCGGCAAGTCCTTCAGAAGAATGAAACCCTTGTCGCGGTTTAGTATACTGTTGCTGTGGCTCCCGAGCAACCGACTTCATCCCCAAGACTACCCCGAGTGCTGTGCCGCTAGTGTCGTCGGCACGAAAACCTGCACTGAATTCAAGAGGCGTGTTTGGCGAACCATTGACGCATCTTGTGGTTGGTCCAAGTCCACTCGAAGGGGTGGGCATACCGCTGGTTGTATTCCGGCCAGGACGCCGAAAC
>JBBRPS010000410.1:0-9096 GCA_038227745.1 Gemmatales bacterium
CTTCAGCGCCCCGCCCTCGTCCAGCTTCAGGACCGCCTGCACCGAGCCCTTGCCGTACGAGCGCGTGCCGAGCAGTACCGCCCGATCGCGGTCGCGCAGCGCTCCCGCCACGATCTCCGCCGCCGACGCCGTCTCGCCGTTCAGCAGCACCACCAGCGGGAAGTCGCCCAGGTAGTCCTTGCCGTCCGCCTTCCAGGATTGCTCCTCCTTGCGCGGGCCGCGCGTCGTCAAGATCGTCCCGTCCTTCAAGAACAGGGCACACACCTTGATCGCCTGCTGCAGCAGGCCGCCCGGGCACGAACGGAGGTCGAGGAGCAGCCCCTTCAGGCCATCCTTCTTCAGGGCCAGGAGGGCTTCGCGCACCTCGCCGGCCGTCTGGCCGGTGAACTGCGTGATGCGCAGGTAGCCGACCTTGTGCCGGTCGTCGAGCAGGAAGCGCCAACGATCGTCGTCGCCGCGGCGGAAGCCCTCGGCGGTGCGGATCGTGATCCGCGCCCGCTTGATGGGCATTTCCTCCACCACGCCGTCGGCGTGGACGACCCTGAGCTTGACCACCTCGCCGGCCGGCCCGAGGATGCGCTTGACCACCTCCTGCATCGTCAGGCCGGCCGTTGCCTTGCCGTCGATGCTCTCGACCAGGTCGCCGGGGCGCAGCCCCGCCTCGAGGGCGGGCGAACCCTCCAGGGCAGTCATGACCGTGATGCCGGCGTCCGCGACTCGCAGCTGCACGCCGATGCCGGTCAGCGAGCCGCGGAACTGTTGCTCCACCTGCGTCAGCTCGTCCGGCGTGAGGTACTCGCTGAAGCGGTCGTTCAGGCCCTTGACCATGCCGCGGATCGCGTCGCGCGTCAGCTGCTTCTCGTCGGGCGGCTTGACGTAGAACTCCCGCAGCTTCTTGCGGACCTCGTCGAGCCTCTTGAGCGGTTTCGGCGCGCCCTTGTCGTTGTCTTTCGCCTGGGCGGCTTTCTCTTCGGGGGGCGGCGCGACGGCGGCAGCGCCGAAGCCGACCGCGGCCAGCGGCAGCAGGCCCAGCGCGGCGATGGCGGCGAGGAGGGCGCCGCGGCGGCGCACGGGCCGGCGGTCGCGGCCGGCGTCGAGCAGGGCGACGAGGCGGCGGCGCAGGTCGTCGGCGCGGGCCATGCCGAGCGCCACGGGCGAAGCGAAGAAACCCGGCGGCAGTTGGGCCGTGACAGCGAGGAGGTGCTCGGCGTAGTCGGCGGCGGCGGCGCCGTGGCGGAGGACCACGTCGTCACAGGCGGCCTCCTGTTCGGCGTGAAGGCGGGCGACCGCCAGCCAGGCGAGCGGGTGGAACCAGTAGAGCGCGCGCGCGAGGTGGCCGAGGAGTTGCGTCAGGCAGTCGCCGCGCTGGACGTGGCCCAGTTCGTGGAGCAGCACCAACCGCAGGCGCTCCGCGCTCCAGCCGTCCGCGTTGGCGGGCAGCAGCACCACGGGCCGGAAAACGCCCCAGGTCATGGGGACGGCGCGGCGGTCGCTCGTGAGAAGACAGACGCGGCGGCGGACGCCGAGCAGCGCCGCCAGTTCGCCAAGCAGCGCGACGGTCGGTCCGTCGCCAACGGGGCGGCAGGAGCGGCGCAGTACCCACAGGCTGACGAAGCTCAGGCCGAGCCAGGCGAGCGACAGTCCGGCGCCCGTCGCCCAGGCGATGGCCGGCCACGGTACGGCGGCGTGGTGCTCGGGCGCGGCCTCCTCCGGGGTGTGAGGCGGGGGCGGCGGTTCGCCGGGGCGGAACGCCGCGGGCGGAGGCGGGACGCGGCTGGCGATGAGGACAGCCTTCGGCCGCGGCAGTGGTGCGTCGAGGACGTGGCGGGCGTGGAGCAGGACGCCGCCTCCTTCGGCGCCCGCGGCTGGCGCCGCCTCCTCGGCGTGGCCGGCGGTAGTGTCGAACGCCGGGAGATGGACGTGCCAGCGCGGCAGCAGCAGGCCGAGGGCGGGCAGGGCGAGGATGCCGACCAGGGCGGCGGTCCAGAGGAGGTGCCGCGCGGCGGCGGCGGCGCGGCGCAGCAAGGGGGCCAGGGCACAGGCGAGGACGAGGACAGCGGTGCCCTTGAGGGCGGCGTCGAGCAGGGCCGGCGTGAGGTCGAGGGTCATGGGTCACGGTCCTTTCGTGCGGGCCTGGCGGATGAGTTCGGCGAGGCCCTCCAGCTCCTCGGGGGAGAGGTCGGTCGCCGCGTCGCCGAGGTGGGCGGCGACGGCCTTTTCGAGCGAGCCGTCGAAGAAGGTCTGCAGGACGTTGCGCAGGGCGGAGCGGCCGGCCTGGGCGCGCGGCCGGCTGGGGACGTAGACGTAGGCCAGTCCCTCTTGCCGATGTTTGAGGTGGCCCTTCTCTTCGAGGATGCGCAGGAGGGTGCGGACGGCGGTCTTGCCGGGCGGGTCAGGCAGTTCGGCAACGACCTCGAGCGCAGTGGCCTTGCCGCGGCGGTAGACAATGTCCATGATCTGCCGCTCGCGGCGGCTGAGCTGTTCGGCCGGCCTGTCCGCCATCGCGTCTCCTCCCCTCGGGATTGGTACGGAACGTTGCGCCCGGATGTACCAATTTTTTAACCGCTGCAGGCGCCGGCGTCAAGCCGATTATGCCAAATTTTTAACCTCTCTCGCCGGCCCCGGAAAGTGCTTGCCCTCGCGCACGGTCAAAGCGCGCTCGTTTAGTCCGGTCGGGCCTGGGAGCGCGGCGGGCGGCGCCGCGCCCGCGCAGAACAAAAAAAGGGAGAGGGCCCTCATGAGCCCTCCCCCTCAGTTTCGTTGACCTTCGCCCGGCTAGTCGGGACAGGCGAGTGTCATGCCTCCGCCGTTCCTCCGGGTCGGTCGCCGGCTCCAGACGTCAACCGACCCGGCCTCGCGGTGTTAGCGGCTCGCCGTCACGGCGGGCTGAGTGAAGGTGAACGGAACGCGGGTCTCCTGGCCGGCGCGGACGGCGATCGTCTGCGACTGACGCACGGTCTGGCCGTCACGGACGATCTCGGCGGTCAGGGTGTAGTGGAAATCACGGCCGGGCTGCAGAACCGGGGAAACCAGCCGACGCTCGCTGCTCTGCGAAGCCGTCGGCGTGCCATCGACCAGCAGCTTGGCCTCGGCGGGCAGGCTGACGATGATCGTGGCCGGGGCCTCGAGCGACCCCTTCATCGGCGGGCCGTCCTTCTTGCCGCCGTCCATGATCGGCGGAGCAGCCATCACCGGGGCGGCGCCGCCGTAGCAAGCGCCGGCGCAGCCGTAGCTGCCCGCACAGCCGTAGCTGCCCGCACAGCCGTAGCTGCCCGCACAGCCGTAGCTGCCCGCACAGCCGTAGCTGCCCGTGCAGCCGGAGCCGGAGCAACCGCTGCAGACGTGCCCGCCGGAGCAGCTGCTGCAGCTGTGGCAGCTGCTGCAGCCGTGGCAGCGGTGATGCCGGTGCCCGCGACTGTGGCAGCTCGAGCAGCTGCTGTGGCAGCCGTGGCAGCGGCTGTGGCAGCTCGAGCGGCTGCACGAGCAGGAACAGCTGCAACGATTGCCGAAGTCGGGAGTTTCAGCGCCACCGCTGAGTGCCATCATCAACACAACACTGTACATTTGAGTACACCTCCTGCAAACAACACAAGGAGCCAACCCACGCGTATCAGGGAACCTCAAGGCCTGGAGCCAGTTTTGGAGTAAGTACGGGCGAGGCGGCGAGCTGCCTCGCAATGAGAGGGTTCCGTCTCTTCTGGGCTTCCATCTCCCGCCTCTTTAGCAGTTCTGCTCGGTGTCAAAGCGAGCTGACTGAGTTGGATGGTAAAGATAGTGAAAAAAAGAGTCAACAGTAATCTGGGCGGTATGGACGAATTATCGCGAGCAAGGGCCTGCTCCAGGTACGATTTTGCCAGGCAGACCGAGCAGGATGGGGGAAATGAGGCGTTTTTACCCACCGGAATCCGGCCCTCTGGGGGCCGGTGGCGACGTCCAGGGATGAGTCGGCCGTGGGGCTGCCGACACGGCGGACACAGCTGTGGGGCTGCCGGCACGGCTGGCACAGCCGTGGCACACCAACCGGACACGCCCACCGGGTTCGTGCAGGAGGAGAACGTCCCCGACACGATCGCAAGTTCTCCTGCCGGAGGCGTTCTCCTTACGGTGCGTTGTCGAAATCGCTCCGCAGGCGGACAATTCCCGGGATGCCGCAGGGCGTCCGCGGTGGGATCGGGTATCCTTTCCGTGAAGGTTTCGCAAACGCCCCCGCACGAGCGCGGGCCGGTTTCGCCGGGGAGGAGAGGGAACATGGCGAGTGCCGTAGTGACGCGGGGCGCCGGCGACGAGCGGGCGCTGGCGGACCCGTGGCGCTGGATGTGGACCGGCGTCGGGGCGAGTGCCGCCGCCTTCTGTTGGGCCCGCCTGTTCGGCGACGGCGCGACGGCGGTCCGCTTCCTCCTGATCGCCGCCGGCCTGGCCGGGGCGACGACCGCCGTTTGCCTGCGCTTCTGGGCGGGGCGGCCGCTTCTGCGGCATTTGAAGGAAGGCGCGGCCGGCGAGCGCACGGCCGGCGCCGGGTTGCTGGTCCTGGCCGGCCTGACGGCCTTCCTGACGTGCTGGGCGCTGTACCTGGGGGCGGAGCGGGCCGAAGAATGGGATTCGCTGCGCTTGCTGCTGGCGGTCGCGACGCTCGTCGCGTTCGCGGCCTCCATCGTGGTCGCCTCGGGACCGCGGCTGCGGCGCGTCCTCCTCAGCGCCCTGATCGTCTTCCACCTCGGCGGCATCGTGACGGCCGTGCTGGCTTACCCGCCAAGTCCCTGGCTGATGCAGGTCCTCCGCAGTCGCGTGTACGGACCGTACCTGGAGTTCATGCAGCTGAGCAACGCTTACCGCTTCTACTCGCCCGAGCCGTGGCCCGCCACACAGCTGTGGTTCCGGGTCGAGTACCACGACGCCGACCATGACCGGGTCGTCTGGAACTGGTTCAAGATCCCCGACGTGGACGAGGAGGGCCAGCCGCGCGATGCGCTGCGGGTGCGCTACCAGCGCCGCCTGTCTTTAACGGAGAATATCACGCCGAGCCTGCCGATGCCGCCGCGCGAGTACCGCGACCGGGCCGGCCTGATCCGCACCGCGGAGTATTTCCGCAAGCGCGACCGCCAGTGCCCCGAGCCGACCGCCAAGGAGAACCAGAAGGACTTGCTCGGGCAGGAGAAGGCGACGAGCAAGGTTTTCGTCCCCTACCTCTGGCAGGTGGTGCCGGCAGGGGACCCGCGCCTGGGCTACACGGAATTCGCCGCCCCGGACATCAACAGCCGACTGCTGCTGCGCTCTTACGCCCGTTACGCCGCCCGGCTGCCCCATCCGAAATACCCGAACGCCACCGTGAAGAGCGTGAAGCTTTACAAGGTGCTGCACCGGACGCTGACTCCGCAGGAGACCGCAGCCGGCGCCGACCCGCAGGATTTGACGAACTTCCTGCCGTACTACGAGGGGCAGTACGATCCGCAGGGCAACTTGCAGGACCCGGACGACCCGTTCCTGTACTGGATGTTGCCGATCGTCCGCGTACACGGAAACAACCCCAACTTGCCGATCCAGGCGTGGCTCTACCTCCACTCCGGCGACGAGGAGCACTACCGCGCGCTGCTGGGCCGCTGAAAAGGCGAGCCGGGAGCTCACGTCCCCGACGGTCGCGGCTCGGAGAAGCCACGAAAGGCCAACGCACATGACGACCGAAGCGACAGCGCCCACGACGGGCCCCGGACTCGCCCCGCCCTCGCGCTCGGCGATGGCCGCCGCCTGGAATCGGTTCTGGTTCACGCCGGCCGACCCGACCGTCCTGGGCGTGATCCGCATCTGCTGCGGCCTGGTCGTGTGCTACACCTTCCTGGCGTACACCCTCGACCTGCAGGCCCTGCTGGGCGAGCACGCCTGGCTCGACCTGGAGACGCGGCAGCTCATGTACCGCGAGGCGCCGACGCGGGCGCCCGCGGCCGACTGGGACACCGCCCGGGGGAAGGGGTTGCAGAGCGTGCTCGGCTACACCCTGGCGCCGCTGCCCGCGACGCCGGAGCAGCTGGACTACTGGGAGAAGTACGTGAAGCGGTGGGCCGCGGAGCCGCCCGGGCCGTACCCGCGGACCGACGCGGAGGACGACTGGATCGAGAGGTATCACCTGCGCTGGGGCGTGGACCCGCGCACCCTCGACAACAGGGGCCGGCCGCACTGGTCGATCTGGTTCCACGTCACCGACCCCGGCGCCATGATGGCCGTGCAGCTGGCCATCGTGGTCGTCAGCTTCCTGTTCCTGATCGGCTTCTGCACGCGCGTGACGGCGGTGCTGACGTGGCTGGCGGCGCTGAGCTACATGCACCGGGCGTCGGCGTCGCTGTTCGGCGCCGACACGATGATGGCGATCCTGCTGCTGTACCTGATGATCGGCCCGTGCGGGGCGGTGCTGTCGGTGGACCGGCTACTGTCGCGCTGGTGGGCGTCGCGCGGGCAGGGGCGGGCGGACGGCGTCACGGCGGCCCTGCCCCCGGTTGAGCCATCGGTGTCGGCGAACCTCGCGATCCGCCTGCTCCAGATTCACCTGTGCATCATCTACCTGTCGGCGGGGTTGGCGAAGCTGCAGGGCGTGACGTGGTGGTCGGGCACGGCGGTCTGGGGGACGCTGGCGAATTTCGAGTTCGCGCCGATGCAGGACGGGTGGTACAGCGGGGTGCTGCGCTTCCTCGCCGGGCACCGCTGGCTGTTCGAGGTGACGATGACGGCGGCGGCGTACTTCACGCTGTTCTTCGAGCTGGGCTATACGTACCTGGTGTGGCGGCGCTCGACGCGGTGGCTGATCCTGGGCATGGCGGTGACGCTGCACGGCTTCATCGGCCTGTTCATGGGCCTGAAGACGTTCTCGCTGCTGATGCTGACGATGAACCTGGCGTTCGTGCCGCCGCAGACGCTGCGCCGGTTCCTGGCCCGGGTGAGCCGCGGCCGGTTCGGCGGAGGGGAGGACGGGCCGGCGAAGAGGGAGTCGCGCGTCGTGGCCGTGGGTCAGGATTCCAATCCTGACAGGGCGATGTCAGGATCGGAGTCCTGACCCACGGTCGGGGCCGCTCTCGAATTTTTCTCCCCGCTCCCCCGTCAAAGAGAGAGGGAGAGTCGCAGTCGCCCTGCTCCGGCCGCATGGGTGCCGGGGAGTCCCATAAGAACAGCTTATGGCTTCTCTCGGGGCTATCACGACGGCGGGGGTGGCGCCCGGGCGGTCCCTTTTGTAGATTCTCTAACAGACCTATCGAGGTCCGTTTGACTCGATCTCGGTGGTCCCGAGGTGTGTTTGCCAGGAGGAAAGTTTTCCGATGAGAAGTCGCATGCTCATGGGAGCGTTCGCGGTGGCCGCGCTGGCCGTGACCGGCGTGGTTGCTGACGACGCTCTTAAGTCCGGGCCCCAGGAGGGGAAGAACATCCCCGGGCCCTTCCACCCGCTGAACCTTACGGGGTCGCAGGCCGGCAAAAAGCACTGCCTGGTCTGAAGCAACGGTGGTAACCCGGTCGCGATGATCTTCGCTCGCGAGATCACCGGGTCCTTGACCAGTCTGGTCAAGAAGATTGACGCCGCCACGGCCGAGAACAAGTCCAAGCGCATGGGCAGCTTCGTCGTCTTCCTCACCGACGACGAGAAACTCCCCGATCGGGCCAAGGCCCTCGCCGAGAAGGAAGGCCTCAAGGAACTCGTCCTCACCGTCGATAACCCCGCCGGTCCCAAGGGGTACAATGTCGCCAAGGACGCCGACATCACCGTCGTGCTGTACAACAAGCGAAACGTGAAGGCCAACTTCGCGTTCAAGAAGGGCGAGCTGAACGATGCGGCCGTCGAGAAGGTGGTCGACGCCGTCAGCAAGATCGTCAAGAAGTAGTCCGTCCGCGTGAAACCGTATCGACCTCGGGACCTCTTCGACGCCGCCGGGCCTCCGAGCCCGGCGGCGTCGTTCCTTTCCCCCCCATGACCGCCGACCAACTCCCGCACCTGGAGACTTTTGCCGAGGCCGCCGAGCTGGGCAGCTTCACCGCCGCCGGCAAGGCGCTCGGCCTGACGCAGGCCGCCGTCAGCCAGCGCATCCACGCCCTGGAGCAGCTCCTGGGCCGGCCGCTGTTCGAGCGCCAGGGCGGCCGTGTCCTGCTGACCGAGACCGGCCACCGCCTGCACGACTACGCCCGCCGCATCCTCGCCCTGCACCGTGAGGCGATCCACGAGCTGACCGGCCGCAAGCTGCCCCCGGCCGCCGGCGAGCTGTCGCTGGCCACCAGCTCCGTGCCCGGCGAGCACCTCCTGCCGGGCCTGCTGTCCGTCTTCCGCGAGCGGCACCCCCACATCCAGGTGCGGGCGACCGTCAGCGACACCCGCCAGGTGCTGCGCCAGGTCGAGCAGGGCCAGGCCGAGGTCGGCCTGGTGGGCGGCAAGGTGGACAATCCCCACCTGGAATACCGCTGCATCGCCACCGACCGGCTGGCGCTGGTGGTGCCGGCCGGGCACCCGTGGGCGCGGCGCAAACGCCTGCTGCTGGCGCAGCTCGGCGGCCAGCCGCTGATCCTGCGCGAGGCCGGCTCCGGGTCGCGCTGGTGCCTGGAGCGCGCCCTGGCGCAGGCCGGCAAGTCGCTGAGCGATTTGCAGGTCGCCCTGGAGCTGGGCAGCAACGAGGCGATCAAGGAGGCGGTGCAGCGCGGCCTGGGGGCGGCGTTCCTGTCCACCCACGCGGTGCGGCAGGACGTCGCGTCCGGCAAGCTGCACGCCCTGGAGGTCTCCGGCCTGCCCCTGGAGCGCGAGGTGTTCGCCGTCTGGGACCGGCGGCGCGCCCTGCCCACGCCGGCCCGCCTGTTCCTCGATTTGCTCGAGTCCCCCACGGGCGAGCACCCTTCATAAGGCGTCGTCAAACGAGCTGTTGGCGAACGGCCGGCGTAAGAGATCGTCCAGCTTCCGGGTCTTACGCAATAACGCTTTACGGCGGGGGGTGGACTAAGGTGGGGAGAACAGCTGCAATGACAGGGTTGTCACACCGCTGTCACCGGCAGGAGTCTCCCCATGCCTATCCTACCCCCCGCCCCGACCCCGACCACCCCCCGCGCGCGCTTCGCCCCCGCCCCCTGGCACGACCTGCA
>JBBRPS010000411.1:0-9095 GCA_038227745.1 Gemmatales bacterium
GGAGACTCCTGCCGGTGACAGCGGTGTGACAACCCTGTCATTGCAGCTGTTCTCCCCACCTTTGTCCACCCCCCGCCGTAAAGCGTTATTGCGTAAGACCCGGAAGCTGGACGATCTCGTAAGCCGGCTGGTGGCAACGACGTACCAGCCGGCTTACGCCGGCCGTTCGCCTGGACGAGTTGCGACCCTTGGGCTTGCCGCGCCACAAGGGCAGGATACGGCTGCCGCCGAGCGGCGTCCGCGTCCGCCGTTCGCTGGACGTGACCGCGGTCCGCCGCCTATATGTATAAAAGAGTCCGAGGCGTCTTTCTTCTCTGCGTTGAGGTGCGATCATGGCGCGAGCGACCTGGAACGGGGCCGTCCTGGCCGAGAGCGACCGTACGGTGGTCGTCGAGGGCAACCACTATTTCCCGTCCGAGGCCGTGCGGCGCGAGTACTTCCGCGACAGCAGCACGCACACGGTCTGCGGCTGGAAGGGGACGGCGAGTTATTACGACGTCGAAGTCGGAGGCCAGGTCAACAAGGACGCGGCGTGGTACTATCCGTCGCCGTCACCGGCCGCCGCCAACGTCAAGGGTTACGTCGCCTTCTGGAAGGGCGTGCAGGTCGAGGGGTGATCCGGCATTGTAGGAGGGGGCTCCGTCCCCCGACCGCAGTCGGGGGACGGAGCCCCCTCCTACGAAGAACGGAAAGGTACAGCATGCGCGCGCGTCAGGCCGTCATCCGTGAGCCATACCAGGTCGAGGTCCGCGAGGTCGAGTTGCCGCCGCCGGCACCGAACCAGATCCTCGTCGAGACCGAGGCCAGCGCCGTCAGCCCCGGGACCGAGCTGGCCGTCTACACCGGCACGCACCAGTGGCTGCGCGACCCGAACCTGCCGGACTGGAAGTTCCCCTTCCGCTCCGGCTACAGCGCCGCGGGCCGCGTGGCCGCGGTCGGCTCGGACGTGCGCGGCTGGCAGCCGGGCGACCGCGTCAGCTACCCCGGCAACCACGCCTCGGCGGAACTCCTGACGCTGGGCCACGAGCGCGGCCGGCTGTGGCGGCTGCCGCAGGGGCTCGACGCCGAGAAGGCGGCGACGGCGTGCATCGCCCGCTACGGCATGGGGGCGTCGATTCGTGTCGGCATCACGCTCGGCCGCTCCGCCGCCGTGCTCGGTCTGGGCGTGATCGGGCAGTTCACACTGCGCTGCCTGCTGGCCGCCGGCGCCAACCCGGTCGTCGGCATCGACTCGGTGAAGAGGCGGCGCGAGGCGGCGCTGGCGGCGGGGGCAGCGCACGTCATCGACCCGGGCTCCGACAACGGCCGGGCGGAGCTGGCGCGCTTCCTGGGCGCGCGCGGCGCGGAGGTCGTCGCCGACGCGACCGGCATTCCCGACGCAGTGCCGGCGGCGATGTCGCTGGCGTGCGACGGCGGCCAGGTGGTGGTGGTCGGCAGTCCGCGCGGGCGGGCGAAGGAAGTGAACTTTTACGACGACCTGCACCGCCGTTACCTTGAAGTGACGGGCGCCCACGGCAACATGCTGTTCGAGCCGGCGCACACCCGGCTGGCGGGGACGTGGGACATCGACAAGGCGCAGAACTGGCTGCTGGCGGCGCTGGCGTCGGGGCGGTTGAGCCTGGAAGGGCTGGTGACCCACCGCATCGCCCCGGAGCAGCTCGGCACCGCCTACGAGGGGCTGCTGAAGAACAAGGACGAGTACCTCGGCGTCGTGGTGCGGTGGACATAAAGAGAAGGCCTCTCGAGTCCACGCCTGGTCACCCGTCGGCTTCGGACGCCATACGCACTCCTGCCCCCTGGTCCCGACCGCACTCGGCGATCCGGCGAAACAATTCTCTGTTTTTTTGACTTTTTTGGCAGAACGGCGGTAGAATCCTCATTTACCTGATAGGGCTGTTCGGCGGCCCCTCCCGCGGCACCCGCCAGCAGGATCATCTGCACGTTTTCAGGAGTTCCGTCATGTTTCGCGCCTGGCTGATTCAAGTTGGCAAGCGACTGTTCGGGTCCAGGATTCGTGTACAGACGTTCCGCCGGAAGCCCCGCTCGCGCCCCCTGGAACTGGAGGCCCTGGAAGATCGGTGTGTTCCAACGAATGCCGTCTTCACTGCCCAGTACGGCAGGCAACCAACGAGCAACGGTGGCGACGTGCTCACTGGCAACATCCCCGTCTATCTTATTTTCGCGGGAGGCCAGGGAGCACGATACGGATTCGACGGCAGCGTCACGCGCCAGGACATTATCAACGGCGTGAACAATATCTTCAACAGTACCTACTTCAGCGGCCTGTCGGAGTATGGGGCCGCGACGCAGGCCCACCTGGCAGGGACCCATGTCAGCAACGTCGGCTTGCCCACGACGTTCACGGTCGAGGGGACCGACAGTGACATCAACAACCTCGTTTACTTTTCCATCGCGGACAACGGGGGCGTGTTTCCGGAGCCGGACGACACCGACAGGGACGGGGTCTACATCGTCTTCACGCCGACGGGATACGCGATCAGCGGCGGACGTGCGATCGGCGAGCACAGTGACGGACATACCGGCAGCTGGCTCGACCCGGACAACGCGGACGACGCCGCGATCACGTCGTCGCCCGTCTGGGTGCCCAGCCCGATCCCGACCGCGAACCAGCCGGCGAACCAGGTGACTCGAATCCGGCTGTCCGCCCTCGACAGCATGACCTGCATTTTCTCGCATGAGCTGGCGGAAATGATCACGGACCCGGACGGCGGCGGCGTGCTCGCGACAGCGACCAACTCCTTCGTCCAGAACTACGGCGGCGCGAATGAACGGCTCGGCGAGATCGGCGACTACGAGGCCCAGTTCTACGGCGCCCACGAGAACGGGACGGCGGTGCAGTCGTACTGGTCCGCGCGCGCCGGAGCCTACATCGTGCCGGACGGGACCGGTCGCTTTATCGTCGGTCCGATCGCGGGCTCTGGGTCCATGTCTGCGTTTGAACGCACCTTGACCTCGTTTCAGTACACCAGGGATCAGACGGGCGTTTACGCCCTGGACAACCAGGCCAACCTCTGGAGCAACTTCGGGTTTGAATGGCAGCAGGTGGCCACCAAGGTGCGGTCGTTCACCTTGTTCTTCGACACCCCGATTATCAACTACATCAACGACCCGCCGACCCCGCAGACGCCGTACCTCGACCAGGCGGTGACCACGACCACGCCGACTTTCACCTGGTCCGCGATCTCGGGGGCGACATCGTATAGCGTCTCCGTCATCGACGCCCAGACGCACCTGGTCGTCGCCAGCGCCTCGTCGCTGACCGGCACGTCCTGGACTCCCTCGACGCCTCTGACGGACGGCCGAGGCTACCAGTGGCAAGTGACGGCTTACACGCCGCTCAATGGTTCGCTTATCGCCAGCAAGCCGTCCAACTCAGTTTATTTCTTTGTGAATGTGAGCGGCGCCCTGACCCTGACGTCCCCCGCTCCGGACTCGACGGTGACCACCAGCACCCCGACCCTGCAATGGACGCCGATCCCCGGCGCCTTCACGTTCAAGCTCAGCCTGTATGACGTAACCACGGGAATCCCCGTGCTCAACACCCCGGTTGGACGATCCAGACCAATTCCTTGGCCTTGACCGTTCCCCTGCCGAGCGGGCACAAATACCAGTGGACCGTGACGGGGAACGATTCGGCGAACACCACCGCGTCCGCCCAGTTCACCATCGCGGTGCCCGGCGCCACCGGCAGCCTGGCCGCGCCTACCCTCAGTGGCCCGTCCGGCTTGCTGACGACCGGCACTCCCACATTCCAGTGGTCCTCCGTACCAGGGGCGACCGGCTACGGCCTGTACATCGTTAGCGCGAGCAGCTCCGCCTACTCCTGGAAGAATCCCATCGCGGTCTCGGGAACCTCGTACATCCCGAGCTCGACTCTCAACAATGGCTTTAACTATGCCTATATGTGGTGGGTGACGGCGTACGACAACGCCGGAAACGTCAGCCCTGTATCCCAGGCTCTCGATTTTGGCATGGCCGTCCCCTCGCAGTTCAGGGGGACGGCGACCCCGGCAGGGCCGAGTGGCACCGTCAATACGCTCCACCCGACCTTCCAGTGGTCGGCCGTCTCCGGCGCCCAGGGTTATTACCTCAGCATTATCGACGAGACCCTGCACACCGTGGCCTTCAGCAAGTACGTCTCAGGCGCCACGTCTTACACGCTCGGGTCGCAGGGAAGCACGGCCCTTTTGAACGGCCACACCTACCGCTGGTACATCGCCGCTCTCACGATCGATGGCCTCTGCCCGGCGAGCATGCAAACGTTCACGACCGCCTTCCCGAGCACCCCGACGCCTCTGTCGGCGGGCGGCCTCCAGGCCACCCCGACGCCGACCCTGCAATGGTCGGTGAGCACCGGGGCCACCGGCTACTACCTCACCCTGACCGATCAGACGACCGGCCGGACACTCCTCGATTCTCTGTCGCTGACCGCGACGTCGTACACGTTGCCCATCTCGCTCAGCACCAGCGATACCTACCAGTGGCAGGTCAGGGCCTACGACGGCGTGGGGAACGTCAGCCCAGCCACGGCCCAGATCTCGTTCACGGTCGCCACCAACCTCGGCCCGCCCGCTCTCGTTCCCCTGGGAAATCCCGTCCCCACATCGACGCCGACGCTCCAGTGGGCGGCCGTGACCAACGCCGCCGGTTACAACCTCCACCTCGTCGATACGACGACCAACACCGAGACCGTCATCGGGCTGGTGGCACCGGCCACCGTTTATACGGCGGCCTCACTGATAGATGGGCACAGCTACCGGTGGTGGGTGGTGGCCTATGACAGCGCGGGCAATCTCGGTTCCGTTCCCGCGGCGCTCACCTTCACCGTCTACCTACTTCCGGCCCCGACACCCCTGGCGCCCAGCGGAGTGGTGCCGGGTATTCCCACACTCCAGTGGACGGCCCCCGTCGGTGCCGCCGGCTACGTCGTCGAGATCCTCGACGTCACGGGGGCGCAGCCGGCCTATGTGGCGACGCCGGTCAGCAGTACCTCCTACACGCCAAGCACGTCCCTGGTCGACGGCGGCCTTTATCAGTGGAAGGTTCGCGCCGTGGACGGCGCGGGCAACACCAGCGCCTGGAGCAGCATCTTCCAGTTCACCGCCGGGGCCGACGAGTCTCGGTCGACGCTTAACGCGGGGACGACCAGCCTGACCGTCGGCGACCTTACCACGATCACGCTGACGGCCCGGGACGCCAGAGGCAACCAGGAGAGCAGCGGCGGACTGGCGGTCGTCTTCGGCCTGGGCAGCGGCAGCGCCGGCGGCGCGTTTGGCGCCGTGACCGACCACGGCAACGGAACGTACACCGTCACCTTCACTGCCGGCAACACCGCCGTCGGGAGCGACACCATCACCGCGACCATCGGCGGCCAGGCCCTCACCTCGGCCGCCCCCACCCTGACGGTCACCGCCGGACCATCGGCGATGATCGTGTATGCCCTCGGCGCGGACAACCAGGTCTACGGCCAGTCGTTCGACGCCAATGGCAAGCCGACCGGCGCGCCCTGGCTGGTGGCGCCCGGCCAGGTTCGGCAGGTCCAGACCGGCAAGCTGGGCACGACCGGCAATGAGCTTTTCGTCCTGGGCCTGGACGATCAGATCTATGCCCTGAAGCTGGACGGCTCGGGCAAGGCGGTGGGCGGCTACTTCCTGGGCAGACCGGGGCAGGTCCGGAGCTTTTCGCTGAGCGACGGCCCGCTGCCGCACCTCTACGCCCTCGGCCTGGACAGTCAGATTTACGAGGAGCAGTTCGACGCCAACGGCAACGCCACGGTCGGCTTCGGTCTGGTCGCTGCCGGCCAGGTCAAGTCGTTCACGGTACGCACCACGCCGTTCGGCGAGGAGGTTTTCGCCGTCGGCCTGGACAACCAGATCTACGGAGTCACCTGCGACGTCGGCGGCAATCCCACCAGTCCCTACTTCCTCGTCAGCCCCGGTCAGGTCAACGCGGTCGCCGTGGCCCACCTCGGCACGACCGGCAACGAGTTGTTCGTCCTGGGCCTGGACGTCCAGATCTACGCCCTGAAGCTGAACGGCTCGGGCCGTGGGGTGGGCGGCTACTTCCTGGGCAGACCGGGGCAGGTCAAGAGCTTCACGCTGAGCGACGGGCCGCTGCCGCACCTGTACGCCATCGGTCTGGACCGCCAGGTGTACGAGGAGCAGTTCGACGCCAACGGCAACGCCACGGTGGGCTTCGGCCTGGTCGCCGCCGGCCAGGTCAAGTCGATCACGGTGCATACCACGCCGTTCGGCGAGGAGGTCTTCGTCATCGGCCTGGACAACCAGGTCTACGCGGTCACCTGCGACGCCGGCGGCAATCCCACCAGTCCCTACGCGCTGGCCATGGCCAAGCCAGTGGAGACCGTGTCCGGCTCCCAGGCCGAGCCTCCGATGCGGCCGCTCTTCGCTGTCGGCACGGATGGCCAGGTCTATCAGCAGAACCTCAATGTCATCGGCTTGCCGGCCGGCCCCGTGACGTTGGCAGCCGTGGGTAGGGTTCTGTCGCTCGCGGCCGGGTCCAACGCTTACGGCGATCCCGAGGTATGGGTGATCGGGCTGGACAACCAGGTCTATGCCCACAAGTTTACCTCGGCCGGGACTGCCCTGGGCAGCTACTTCCTCGTCGCGCCGGGGGCGGTGAAAGCGCTGGCGGTCGGCCAGGACGCGCTGGGCAAACCCGAGTTGTTCGTGATCGGCCTGGACAACCAGGTTTACGCCCAGCAGTACACTGTCGGGGGGGACCCGCTCGGCGGCTATTTCCTCACCACGGCCGGTGCCGTCAAGGCGCTCAGCGTCACGTCGAACGTCCTCGGCCAGCCGGAACTCTTCGTCGTCGGGTTGGACAGCCAGGTGTACGTTCAGCCCTTCAACGCCGGAGGCATCTCGGCCGGCGGGTACGTCCGCATGGCGGTGGGAGCGGTGCTCTCCGTGAGCGCCACCCGGAATGCGCTGGGCATCCCCGAGGTATTCGTCGTGGGCCTGGACAACCAGGTTTACGTCCAGCACTACTACGCGGCCGGGCTGACGGACGCGGGGTATACGTTGGTGGCTCCGGGTACGGTCAAGGCGATCAGCGCCGGTCGCGGCGACGACGGCACTTCCGGGTTGTTTGTCCTGGGGCAGGATGGCCAGGTATACGTGGATATGTTCGGCCCCGACGGGAACCCGCCGCGCGGCGGCAACTACACCCTGTTCACCAGGGGGATGTTCGTGGCGCTCGGCACCACCCGGTGACGAGCGCAAGCCCCGGGCGAGGCCGACCGACCTCCTCGCCCGGGGCTGTCCCAACCCGGCCGGCCACCCGCCTGCCGCTCCCGATCAAGCTGACACACATCTGGACACTCCGCGCTAATCCCCACCGCTGACGCCCTTGCGTAGCGTGGAACGTGAGGAACTGGTTGAAGTGGCGGCGACGGTGGCTTCAGCGAGGCGGGAGATGGCAAATCAAGGTCGAAGAACGTCGTCAAGTTGTTGTGAATGTTCAACTTACGCTATTGCCTCGGTGGGGATTAGCGCGGAGTGTCCACATCTGCCTGAAATATCGCCTCTCTTTACCCCAGCACACAGGCCAGTCTGGCCCGTGGCATTCAGCCCCGATCACGACCGTGTCGCCGGCCCGGAAGTTCGGCCTGCGCGGTGACCGGCGGCCGTGATACGATAAGCACATCGACGACGGTGGCGGGAATGGCGGTCGTGTCACCCCTCTCGAGATGCTGCTGTCGAAAACAGCTCGGCACCGCCTGCGAGGGCCTGCTGAAGAACACGGACGAGTACCTCGGCGTGGTGGTGCGCTGGACCCCCTGACCACCGGCCCGGCGGCGGCGCCCATCGGTAGTCGGCAGAGGTGAAGCTCACGCATGTTCACCCGTGGCTTTGGACGCCCTGTGCCCTCCTGCCTCCTGGTCCCAGCCGCCCTCCGCGACCCGCGGAGCGATCAGCCAGCCCGATCTGGTCGATTACGATGCCTACTACGGGACCCGCACCGCGTACGTCACGCCGTATGCCGTCGGGCCAAGCGATTACGTCACGGCCCACGCCCAGGTCGCCAACGTGGGCACCGCCGGGACCGGCAGCTTCACCGTCTCCTTCTACGCCTCCACCGACACCTACATCACCTCCTTTGACCATTACCTTGGCAGCACCGTCGTCGATGGGCTGAACCCCTCGGCGAGCGCCAGCGCCGACTGGTCTGGCTACCTCCCCAACCTCCCTGTCGGTCAGTATTACGTCGGCTGGATCATCGACTCGGGCAACGCGGTCAGCGAGGCGAACGAGGGCAACAACACCGGCGTAATCCCGGGCATCGCGCTGAATGTGACCGTGCCGGCGCGGCCGCCGATCGCTTTCACGGACAGCTACACGGTCAATGCCGGCACCCCCCTGACCCAGCCCGCCCCCGGCGTGCTGAACAACGACGTGGACCCCAACGGCTACGTCCTGTATGCCACCCTGGAGAGTTCCCCGGCGCACGGTAATCTGGCGTTCAACAGCGACGGTTCGTTCACCTACACGCCGAACCCCGGCTTCAGCGGCAGCGACTCCTTCTCCTACCATCCCTATGACATGGCTGCCAACGGCAACAGTGCCACCGTCTATCTCACCGTGAACCCACCCGTATCGGCCCCCGTGTACGCCCTCGGCCCGGACAACCAGGTCTACGGCCAGGCGTTCGACGCCAACGGCAACCCGAGCGGCTCGCCCCAGCTGGTCGCGCCCGGCCAGGTGCGGCAGGTCCTGACCGGCAAGCTGGGCACGACCGGCAGCGAGTTGTTCGTCCTGGGCCTGGACGCCCAGATCTACGCCTTGAAGCTGGACGGTTCGGGCCGGGCGGTGGGCGGCTACTTCCTGGGCAGACCGGGGCAGGTCAGGAGCTTCACGCTGAGCGACGGGCCGCTGCCGCACCTGTACGTCCTCGGCCTGGACAGCCAGGTCTACGAGGAGCAGTTCGACGCCAACGGCAACGCCACGGTGGGCTTCGGCCTGGTCGCCGCCGGCCAGGTCAAGTCGTTCACGGTGCGCACCACGCCGTTCGGCGAGGAGGGCTTCGCCGTCGGCCTGGACAACCAGGTCTAC
>JBBRPS010000412.1:0-9064 GCA_038227745.1 Gemmatales bacterium
GCGGGGAGCTTTGATACAAGCCCGAAGCGCACGCGAGGGATCCCTCTCTTGCGCTTCGGGCTTGTATCAAAGCTCCCTCGTCGAGGATACATTAAGGGGATGAGCGATTCCGCAGAGCAGTGGATGCGCCACGCCCTGGAGCTGGCGGAGCGCGGCCGCGGGTACGTCGAGCCCAACCCGCTCGTCGGCGCCGTGGTGGTGCGCGACGGCCACGCCGTCGGCGAGGGTTGGCACCGCCGCTTCGGCGAGGCCCACGCGGAGGTCAACGCCCTGGCCGAGGCCGGCGCGGCGGCGCGCGGGGCCACCCTGTACGTCACCCTGGAGCCGTGCTGTCACCACGGCAAGACGCCGCCCTGCACCGACGCCGTCCTGCGCGCCGGCGTCGGCCGCGTCGTGGCCGCCATGACCGACCCCTTCCCTCCGGTCGCGGGCAAAGGTGCGGAGGTGCTGCGCGCGGGGGGCGTGGCGGTCGAGCTCGGGCTGTGCGAGGCAGAGGCGGTGCGGCTCAACGCGCCGTACCTGAAGCTGCTGCGCACGGGCCGGCCGTACGTCCACGCCAAGTGGGCCATGACTCTCGACGGCAAGATCGCGTCGCGCACCGGCGACTCGAAGTGGATCAGCAACGACGCCGCCCGCCGCCGCGTCCACGACCTGCGCGGCCGCGTGGACGGCGTCCTCGTCGGCATCGGCACCGCGCTGGCCGACGACCCGCGGCTGACCGTCCGGCCGCCCGGGCCGCGCACGCCCCTGCGCATCGTCCTCGACGGGGCCGCGCGCCTGCCCCTCACGTCGCACCTCGCCGTGACGGCGCGCGAAATCCCCGTCCTGGTGGTGGTGGGCCCGAAGGCGGACGAGGGCCACATCGAGGCGCTGTGCGGGCTGGGCTGCGAGGTGCTGCGCGTGCCGGGGGGCGGCCCGCGGCAGGCGGTGGCCGCCCTTCTCGACGCCCTGGGGGACAGACGCCTGACGAACCTGCTCGTGGAAGGTGGGTCGGAGGTGCTCGGCAGTTTCATCGACGCCGGCGCCGTCGATGAGGTCCACGTCTTCCTGGCGCCGCGGCTGCTCGGCGGCTCCGCGGCGAAGACGCCCGTCGGCGGGACCGGGGCGGCGACCGTGGCGGGCGGGCTAGCGCTGCGGGAGTGGCGCGTCGAGACGATCGAGGATAACGTGTATCTGCATGGGTTAGTTTAAGGCTGGCGAGCGGCGGGGCTTGCCCCGCCGCTCGTCCGGAGGTTCACGACAGCGACGACTGCTTGACCGGCGTCACCTCGTGCTCGATGTGCTCGATCACCGCCGCCGCCACGTCCATCCCGGTCGCCTTCTGAATGCCCTCCAGGCCCGGCGACGAGTTGACCTCCATCACCATCGCCCCCTCGTCCGATTCGATCATGTCCACGCCGGCCACGCGCAGCCCCAGCACCCGCGCCGCCGCCAGCGCCGTCCGACGGTAGTCGGCCGTCAGACGCACCGCC
The DNA here is from genome assembly GCA_038227745.1 of Gemmatales bacterium. Lineage (GTDB taxonomy): Bacteria > Planctomycetota > Planctomycetia > Gemmatales > Gemmataceae > DASPXY01. The sequence continues at coordinate 1,473 of JBBRPS010000412.1, forward strand.
GTCGCCTTGCCGCCGCGGTGGATGTTCGAGCGGAACTCGCCCGCCACCGCCTTGCGCTTCATCGCCGCCACCACCTTGCGCCCCACCACCAGCGCCCGGATGTCCGCCCCCTTCGCCTCCTTGATGAACTTCTGGATCAGGATGTTCTGGTCCAGGCCTTGGAACGCTTCGATCACCGACGACGCCGCCGGCGCCGTCTCGGCCAGCACCACGCCGATGCCCTGCGTCCCCTCCAGCAGCTTGACCACGACCGGCGGCCCCTCGACGCGGTCGATGCACGCCGGCACGTGCTCCGCCTGGCGCGTGTAAACCGTCGGCGGCAGGCCGATGTCGTGGCGGCTGAGGATCTGCAGGCAGCGCAGCTTGTCGCGCGAGCGGGCGATGGCCTGCGACTCGTTGACGCAGTAGACGCCCATCATCTCGAACTGCCGCACCACCGCCAGGCCGAAGAACGTGATCGAGGCGCCGATGCGCGGGATGACCGCGTCCACCGGTCCGACCGGCTCGCCCTGGTAGAACAGCTCGGGGTTCTGCTTGCTGACGCGGATGTCGAACTGCAGCGTGTCCAGCACGCGCACCTCGTGGCCGCGCTTCTGCGCCGCCTCCACCAGGACGCGAGTGCTGTACAGCGACGGCTGGCGTGACAGGATGGCAATGCGCACGACTCCTCCCTCCCTCCGCAGACCCACGGGGCACGGCCCGTGGACTTGGGAACTCTCTCTACCTGGCCGACTTCAACAGATATTTCCGACTCACGTCCACGACAAAGTCGCCTTCCAGGGCCTTGCGGCCCAGGAGCATCCGGAAGCGCATCGACGGCCTGCTGGTGACCGTGACGAGGATGCGCTTGGTGACCGGCCCCAGCCGCAGCGTCGTCTCGACCACCGGCCGCTCCTCGCAGACTCCGCCCGAGTTGCGGACCATGACAACGCGCACCACCGGCACGCTGATCGTCACCAGCTGCTCCGGGTGCCGGTGGTCCAGGGCGAGGCTCAGCTCGGCCTCCAGGCCGGCGCCCGGCGCGGACCGCAGCTCACAGCAGGCCACGTCGAGCGCGGAGGTGCGCGCCCCCGTGTCGATCTTGGCCTTGAGGCGGCGCACGCCCAGGTCGGGCAGGGCGACGTACTCCTTCCAGCCGATTGTCAACGTCCCCGGGCTGCGACCCGGGCCGGTATGGCCTTTGTGGCCGTGCTTCATCCGGGCGGTCCCTCCTGTAACCGATTCAGCCCTGCGACGGGGCCACGCGCCCCTGCAGCCGTCGGCGGATCTCGCGGAGCTGCCAGTAGCCGAAGAACGCCATCAGCAGCCCGAACGCGAAGCCCACGGCCAGCGAGCGGAAGTCGATCGGCAGCGCACCTTTGACGGCCGAGGGGGGCGGCGGTGGTGGTTTGGTGACCGCCGGGGACTGCGGATTCGCCGGCTGGGTCTGCACCTCGCGCTCGAAGGCATCTTTCGCGGCCTTCTTTGCGGCACGCAAGGCCAACAGATGTTCCTTGTGCAACAGCGGGAGTCGCGAGAAATCCTCATCGCGGTTGACTGGGGGTGGGAACGGTCCCTTGAGGAACCGAGGATCTCTCTTCGGGGACTTCTTCGTAAAGGGATCCAGCCCCGGCTTGTCGAAGGAATTCAACTTCTGGTTGACTTCCGTGAAGACCTCCAGGGCCGAGGCAAACTCGCCGCGGGCATTCAGCAGTTCGCCGTACAGCCAGTATAGGCGCAGGTCATCGGGCAGCCAGACGAGCAACTGCTGGACGATGGGCAGCGCATCGGGCGGGAGCTTCGCCTGTTCCGCCCGGGCGAGTTTCCCCGCCTCGTACTTGCCGCTCTCTCCCACAAACCGGACGGGCCGTGGGGGCTTGCCGCCGTCGTCAAAGAGCGCCTCGATCTCCTTGCCGAGCAACTCGGTCGGGTTCGCCGGGGGACGGCTTTCGCGGGCGCGCAGCCGGAACAACTTACGCAGGGACTCCTCCGCTTTGCGGTAGCGGACGAACTGCGACTCATTCCACCCGATGGCCTCGATCCACTTGCGCTGGTCTTTGCTCAGGTCCTTCCAGGCCGGCTTCCACTGGTAGAGCGCCTCGGAGAGGTTTTCCCCGGCACGTCGGCTCAGGTCGCGGTCACCCGCCTGACCGGCCAGGAATTGTGCCGTGGCCAGGTTGGAGAACACCAGAAAATTGTCGCGCTCCGGGAACCCGGGGCGCTCGGCGAGTGCGAGCACGGCCACGGCCTCCCGATACTTCCGCAGCCGGATCAGGTAGGCACTGACCTGGAGTCGCTGCTCAACCGTCAGGTTCGGAGGCGTGCCCCGGGAGCACAGTTCCCCGACCAGAGTATACCGCTTGTGGAAAGGCTGCTCCGGGGCCGCAGGGCCGGCGTCCTCGGGGGCGATCCCGATTTGCTTGAGCGCGATCAGCGTGCTGCGGAACACGTCAAAGCGGTCGGACAGCGGCGACTCCGCCTCCGCCGTGTTGTAAACCCCCGCCCGCACGACGCCTGCGCCAAGGCACAGTCCGAGCGCGGCCAGGATCGGCACTCCTCGCATGGCGGTCTCCTCACTCCTTGCGGGGACGCTCCCGCGCGGGCAACTTCACGCCACGGTCGGCTTGGCCCGAGAATTGCTCAAACCCACAACCGACCGGATCTCCCGGTAATTGTACCAGGAACCAGGCAAAAAGCCTGCCTCAATGCCTGCAAGGTAAGCAGCCGACAGGCGGGCGCGACAAGGGAGTGACAGCTTTATGCCGGCGAATCTGATGGACCTGAAGAACGAGCTGGAAACCCGGGTCCACCTCCGGACCGGGCGGCGCGTTCGCAACCTGGCAGTCCACGTCAGCCCGGAGCGCGTCGTCCTCCAGGGGCAGGCCGTCAGCTACTACGTCAAGCAGCTCGCCCAGCACGGCGTCCAGGAGCTCCTCCCCGACGTCCGCCTTGAGAACGCCATCGTCGTCGGCCGGTGAGGCACGAGGCCCGCGCCTCGCGGGCCTACCGCTCACCCCACTCCCGCCTCATAAACACAGGTCACGGTTGTCGTTAGGCCCCCGCGCGGGGTGAACGCGCCGACCACCTTGCACCGCTGCGGCCGGCACGCGGCCACGAAATCGTCCAGCAGCCGGTTGACCGCCGCCTCGTAGAAGATCCCCTGGTTGCGGTAGCCCTGCAGGTACAGCTTCAGCGACTTCAGCTCCACGCACTGCGCCGCCGGCGTGTAGATGAAGGTGATCGTGCCGAAGTCGGGCTGCCCGGTCTTGGGGCAAACGCTGGTAAATTCCGGGCAGACGATCTCGATGGTGTAATCGCGCCCGGGCCGCGGATTCGGAAAGGTTTCGAGCGGTTCGACGGAAGGGGCCTCCGTAACTGCCATGAGGGCCTCGAAGACAGGGGGCGTGGGGTTGCGCGGTTCGCAGCGGTTCGTGGCCGACTCGCGGAGCGAGTCGGTGGGGCGCCAATCCCCCGACTCGCTCCGCGAGTCGGCCACGAACAATCCCCCCGACTCGCGGAGCGAGTCGGCCACGAACCGCTGCACGCCGCCCTCGTCCCGGCCGTGGTCACGCCGGTCGCTACCCAACGGCCGGACGCCGTGCTGGACTACGTCGGTCGCCTGGGCGTAACCGCCGCCGCTCGCCAGGAAGGCGGTAGAGTTACTTCTTTGCCGGCACGGTCCTCGGCGCCAGCCGCCCGGACATCAGGTCGGGCAGGACGGCCCGCACCACCTCCGACGGGATGGCGTAGCTCTCCACCCGGCCGGCGCGCGAGACGTTCACGCCGACGACCTTGCCGTCCAGGTCCACGAGGGGGCCGCCGCAGTCCTCCGGCAAGAGGACGCTGTCGTGCTGCAGGACGATCGGGAAGCCGCCGCGGCGCTTGCTCAACTTGCTGCCCATCCGGTTCTGGAAGTCGCTGCGCGACACGAGCGGCCGCTTGGCCAGCGTCGCCCGGATCTCTTTCTCCTCCTCGCCGCGGCGCAGCAGGATCGTCACGGTCTCGCCGGGCCGGTGCTTCTTGATGATCCGCACCAGCGTCTCGGCGTCGGGGATCTTCTTGCCGCCGACCTCAAGGATCACGTCGTTCGCCTTCAAACCGGCCCGGGCAGCGGGCGTCCGCGGCTCGACGTCCCCGACGACCGCGCCGGGACCCTCGCCGTCCGCCAGGCCGATGCCAAGATACCCGCCGTTGCTCGGCGGTTCCTTCGCCACGATCTTCACCCGAGGCATGTTCCGCGTCGCCACGCTCACCACGCCGACGGCGACCGGCGCGGCACCCGGCCCCGGGCTGGCGACCCAGTCGCCCACCGCGGCGCCCTTGCTCGGCGTCCACGTGACGGGGACGAGTCCCTTGCCGTCGATCTTCAGCAGGGCGAGGCCGTGCCCCTCGTGAATGCCGATCAGCCGGGTCGCGTACACCTTGCCGTCGCGCAGCTTGACGGTGATCTTGCCTTCCAGGTCGTCGGCCGCAGTCAGGATGAAGCCGTCCTCCTTCACGACGACGCCCAGCGCGGTGTCCTTGCCATTGCACTGCACGCGGACCGTGCTCTCGGCGGGCCGGGCGACCGCCTGGCGGAAGGCGGCGAGGAACTTCGGACTGCTGCGGACCTCCACGCCCTTCGTGCCGCCGAAGAAGTCCTGGGCGCGGACGCCGGCGGGGAGGAGCAGGGCCAGGCCGAGGGCCAGCAGGGTTGCCGCCCGCGCCGACAATCGGCAAGGTCGGGCGTTGGGGTGAGCCGCGAACATGGGGGTTCAAACTCCTTGGGGTCCAGCCGCGCGCCCCGGTCGGGGCGCTGGGAGGTCGTCAGGGATGGTTGGGTCTCCGGGTTGGCGCGGTGGCCCCTCCGGCGAGGGGCGCGGGGGAACGGTCAGTCGGGCGGCCGTTTGCCGACCAGGAGCTTGAGGGTTACCTGCTCCTCGCCGCGCTGCACCTCCATCACGACCGCGTCGCCGGGCCGGTGCCGCCAGATCTGCGTGCGCAGATCCTCATAGTCGCCGACCTTGTGGCGGCCGAAGCGTGTCACGACGTCGTCCACCTTCAGGCCGGCCTTCGCGGCGGGCGAGCCGGGGGCGACGTAGGTGATCTTGCACTGCGGCGACTCGTTGTCGCCCTTGACGCCCACGTACGGGTCGTTGCGGACGTATTTGGGACGGATGTTCTCGGCCTTGACGAGCTGTTCCCAGGTGTCGTGGTAGGTGTCCACCGGGACGTGGATGTTCGCCGTGAGCGGGTCGCCGATGCGCGAGTGGATGCCGATCACCCGACCCTGCATGTCGTACAGCGGGCCGCCCGAGTCGCCGCCGACGATGGCGCAGTCGGTGCGGATAAGGGCCGCCCCGGCGTCGATGATCCGGCCGACGCGGACGACGGGACTGCGGCCGTCCTGGTAGCCGCCGGGGTGGCCGAGAGCGATGCACCACTGACCGCGCTTCAGGTCCGCCGATTTGCCCAGGGGGACGAACGGCCACTTCCCCTCGGTGGTGATCTGCGCCATGCCGCTGTCCATGCCGCGGTTCAGGCCGAGCGTCTTGCCCTTGACGACGCGCCCGTTGGGGAGCGTGATGACGGCGGCGCGGCCCGGCTCCCCGGAAACGTGGCCGGCGGTGAGGATAAGGCCGTCCGCGCTCACGAGGACGCCGCTGCCCTGGCCGCCGCCGATGCGGATGTTCACGGTGCAGGAGAGCACCCTGGCGAGGACGGTTTTGACCTGCTGCTGGATGGCCTTGAGGTCCTCGATGGACTCGGGCACCGCCTTGTCGAAGACCTCGGGAAGGGAAACCTTCGCGGACTTCGGCGCGGTGTCGGCGAAGCTGACCGGGGCGAGACGGCTCGCCAGGCAGAGCGCCAGCAGGAGGGCGCCGAGCTTCCAGCGGGAAGGAGGGTAGCGCGACGACATCGGAATCAAGCCCTCACAGGGAGTACGACAGGGGAAGCGGGTTCATTCGTCGGGCCGGGAGGCTCCCGCTCTGGATTAAACCCGAGCGGTTCCCTAAGGGTATCGCGGAAAACCTGGTCAAGCGAACAAAGGGAAGCGCCCGAAGGTGCGGGGAGGCCTGCGCGGCCCCTGACGCACCTGCCGCCGTTGCCGGCGACGGCGTCGCGGAGTGCGGCGCCGCCGGACAAGACGGCTCAACAACTGTAAGTATAACTCCTTCGCGCCACGGTGCAACGGAGAAGAGGGCCGATCAACCCTCCGCCCCGCAAGCCGCGTCCTGCGACCGGCAGAAGGCAAAAGGAAAAAGGAAGAAGGCAAAAGGGAAAACCCGCCCCTGCGTTCTTCGTCTTCCCTTTTTCCTTTTTCCTTTTTCCTTTTTCCTTTTGCCTTCTCCCAGCCTCCGGACTCCTGACTTCACGGTTCGCGCGGCACGAACTTCTGCGCCCGCCGCCCGATGATGTCGCCCAGGTACAGGTTGCCGCGCGAGTCCACGGCGATCGCATGCACCCAGTTCACCTCTCCGGGGCGCTCCAGGCCGTCGATGCCCTTGGGCAGCGTGAGCACCTGCTGCACCCGCCCGTCCGGGCTGAAGCGCATGAAGAGCTGATCTTTCGGCGGACAGCCCAACGCCCCATCCTCCTTGCGCCACTGCATCGGCGACGAGCCGCACACCCAGAGTTGATCGTCCTTCGTCATGCAGAAGCCCCACGGCACGATCAGGTCGCGCCAGACCGCGATGACCTTGCCAGCGCGGTCGAAGACCTGGACGCGCACGTTGTTGCGGTCCGCCACGTAGATGCGGCCTTTGGAGTCGGAGGCGATCGCGTGCGGGATGCTGAACTGCCCCGGCCGGCTGCCCAGCTCGCCCCACTCGTTGACGTACTGGCCGTCGCGCGTGAAGTGGACGACGCGGGCGTTGCCGTAGCCGTCGCTGACGAAGACGTCGCCATCGGGCGTGACCGTCATGTCGGTCGGCATGTTCAAGTGGGCCTTGTCGCGGCCCGCCTTGCCCTTCGTCCCGATCGTCAGCAGCAATTTCCCCTCGGGCGTGTACTTCTCGACCACGTGGTTGCCGATGTCGGCGACCCAGACGTTCCCCTCGCGATCGACCTGGATGTGGTGCGCCGTCTTGAGGCTTTTCTGCCCCCAGGAGCGCAGCAGCTGGCCGCGCGCGTCGTAGACCTGCACGGGCGGGTCGGCGCGGGTGAAGACGTAGACGTTGTCCTTCGCGTCCACGGCGATGCCCGGCACGTGGCCCCAGCGGAACTCGGCGGGCTTCGCCGGCCACTTCGGGTCCACGGCCCAGGTCCGGGTGGTGTTGACGTGCGGATACTTCGGCTCGTCGGCGGCGGCGGGGCGGAACAGGGCCGCGGCCGCCGGCAGCGCCGCCAGCGCGGCCAGCAGCAGGGCGCCGCGCGGGCGCAGAGGAACGGTCATGGCAGGCACTCCTTGGGGAAGCGGGATCCTCGTTAGCGGCATCGTAACAGCCGGGCGTGCGAGGGCAAGCAGATTCCCGCGCAAAGTGAGGTGGTCCAGGCGAACGGCCGGCGTAAGAGATCGTCCAGCTTTCAGGGGTTATAGGCTAAGGGGTTACGGCGAGGCAGCTTACGCCGAAAAGGAGGGGGCTACGGCAGAGTTCGCTAGGCCCTCTTGCCTGCCCTCCGTGCCGTTCCCC
>JBBRPS010000413.1:0-9063 GCA_038227745.1 Gemmatales bacterium
CGCATGGCGACGTTCCCCAGCAGCACCGTCTCGGTGAACGGCCCGGCGTAGTCGAAGTTCGACATCGCGACCGGCCCGCCCTTGCAGGCACGGAGCCACTCGGCGTGGTGGCCCGGCGAGCGCGGCAGCGTCGGCTTGGGCACTTGGTAGCCCTTGAACTGCGCCAGCGGCAGCAACCGGTACTCGCCGCCGTAGTCCGACGGTGAGTAGATCGTGCCGCGCGCGCCGACGATCAGGCAGCCGCTGTCCACCGGCTTCTGGCCGTGGAACAGCTCCATCTGCGGCAGGTTGTTGCGCCCCTCGTACCACTTGAGGGTGACGGCGGGCAACTTGCCGCGGGCCGGGAACTCGTAGGTCACCGTGCAGCCGCGGTCGCGGCTGGGGGGGCTCTCCGAACTGAGCTGGCCGTTGACCTCCCCGACGACCGACGTCGGGGCGCCCAGCTGCAGGGCCATGTACGGCAGGTTCATCGTGTGGCAGGCCATGTCGCCCAGGGCGCCGGTGCCGAAGTCCCACCAGCCGCGCCAGGCGAACGGCAGGTACGCCCGGTTGTAGGGCCGGGACGGGGCCGTGCCGAGCCACAGGTCCCAGCTGACGCCCTGGGGGACCTCCTCGGCGGCGGGACGGTTCGCCATCCCCTGCGGCCAGATCGGGCGGTTCGTCCAGACGTGGACATGGCGAATATCGCCGAGGGCGCCGGCGCGGATGATCTCGACCGCCGTGCGCAGGTTGTTGTTGCTCGTGCCGTGGTTGCCCATCTGGGTGGCGACGCGGTGCTTGGTGGCCGTCTCGCGCATCAGGCGGGCCTCGGCGACGTCGTGCGTCAGCGGCTTCTCGCAGTAGCAGTGCTTGCCCAGGCGCATCGCCATGACGCTGGCGATGGCGTGCTGGTGGTCGGGGGTGCTGACGACGACGGCGTCGAGGTCGCGCTGCTTCTCGAGCATGACGCGGAAGTCGCTGAAGCGCGCCGCCTTGGGGAAGTCCTTGTAGGCGGCGGCGGCGCGGCGGTCGTCCACGTCGCACAGGGCGACGATGTTTTCAGTGCGGGCGACGTTGCGGAGGTTGCCGCCGCCCTGGCCGCCGGCGCCGATGATGCCGATGTTGAGGCGGTCGTTGGGGCCGGGGCGGCGCTGCTGGGCGCCTTCGACCTCGAAGCCGCTGAGGGCGTAGAAGCCGGCCCCCGCGAGGGCCGTGGACTTGAGGAAATCGCGCCGGTTCGTGCGTCGGCTCATGGAAGACTCCTTCACGAATGGGGAGACGATAGGCGCGCCGGAGGTCGTGAGCTCTCGCGCTGGCAGGGGCCGGCCTCCGCGGCGCGCCGGTTGACGACTGCGTTTGTTTCGCTGGGGTGGTTATAGTCTAGGGAAGCGGGCGGGCGGCCGCAACTTTTTCTTGCCGCGCGCCGCCGCCTTCCCGGGCGGGGCTGATAAGGTGTGCCGCCTCGGCGGACTGCGGCCTGGGGCTCTTGGACGGCGGGAGCGCCCTGGGATACCTTCCCTGTAGCGTTTCCCCTTTCGGACAGACCGCCCGAGGAGCCACGCATGTTGTCGCCGCGCTTCCGGCTCGAGTTCCCCGCCGCGTGCTTGACGCTGGCCTGGGCCGTCATCGCGTTCCTGGACTTACCCGCCGCCGGGGGCCCACCGGCCTCGGGTAAGGGCGTGCAGCCTCGCGTTGATCGGTACGGCGACGTCTTGCCGCCCGGCGCCGTCGCCCGCCTGGGGACCATCCGCTTCCGCCAGGCGAGCTGGACCTCTTCCGTCGCCTGTTCTCCCGACGGCAAGTGGCTGGCCACCGCGGATGAGAGGGTCGTCCGCCTCTGGGACGCGGCCACCGGAAAGGACGTCCGCGAGTACCGCGGCCCCACGGACGCGGTTCGGTCCGTCGCCTACTCGCCGGACGGCAAGACCATTGCCGCGGGGGCCATCGACGAGACCGTCTTCGTGTGGGACGCCGCCACGGCCAGAGAACTGCACCGCTTCAAGGGTCAGCGCGTGAAGCTCTTCAGCTTCGAGCGGACTATTCAGGTCGCCTTTGCCCCCGGCGGCAAGGCGCTGGTTTCGTGCGGCGCGGACGAGACCATCCGCCTGTGGGATCTCACCACGGGGAAGGAACTGCGGCGGTTCCAGGGCCATGAGGCCCACGTGTGGGCGGTGGCGTTCTCGGCGGACGGCCGCACCCTGGCCGCGTTCGCCACGAAGGCAAAGCGCGCCGCGGAGGCGAACCGGCCCGGCGAGATCCGCGTCTGGGACGTGGCCACGGGCGAACCGGTCGCGCACTGGCGCCTCGCCGACGACGTGGCCGTCGTGGCCTTCGCGCCCGACCTGAAGACCCTGGTCACATCTCTCCGGTTGGGCCCCGGTCCGTTCGTTCTGAAGCTCTGGGACGTGGCGACCGGCAAGCACCTCCGGTCGTTGCCCGAGGATCCGGCTGCCGTCGCCTTCTCGGCCGACGGCAAAATCCTGGTTTCGGTAAAGGGCGAGCGCTTCCGCCGCTGGGACGTGGCCACGGGGAAGGAACTTGCGACCTTCGCGAACCCCCACCCGCGCGCCTTCGAGCGCTTCGCCTTCTGCCCGGACGGCAAAACGTTCGTCTGCTGGGATGGCAGGAACACGGTCTATTTCTGCGACGCCACCACGGGGAAAGAGTTGCGGCGCTTCGACGGCCCCGACCGGGGCGTGCAGACGGTCGCCTTTTCCCCCGATGGCCAGTTCGTCGCTTCAGGAGGCGGTAGCGACGTCCGCCTGTGGGAAGTGACGACGCAAAGGCAGGTGCGCCGGTTCCCGGGGGAGCCCTCGAACCCTGTCATCGGCCTGAGCTTCTACCCGGACGGCAAGGCCCTCTTCGGGAGCGTTTTCAAGGGCAGTGTCCGCCGGTGGGACCTGGACGGCGGGCGGGAATTGCGCCACGTGCTCGGCGAGGGCGTCAGCTGGACCACGGCGCTAACCGGCGACGGCAAGCTGCTGGCCGCGCGGGATCCCCTCACCCGGCGGCTCACCCTGTGGGACACGGCCTCGTGGAAGCCGCGGCACGTCTGGGAGCCGGCCACAAACCTGGGATCCACCCTGGCCTTTTCCCCCGGCGGGACAACCCTGGCGGGCGGCGGGGGCAAGGCCATCTCCCTCTGGGACGTCGCCACGGGCCGCCAGTTGCCTCCCGTAGGCCCCTTCCCCCGCTGGGTCACGAGGGTCGTCTTCTCCCCCGACGGCAGGCTGCTGGCCGGGGTGGACTGGTACGACAAGATTTACCTCTGGGAAACGGCCACTGGCCTGCTCCGCACGGTCCTGGACACCGGGGGCAACGTCTGGTCGGTCGTCTTCTCCCCGGACGGTAGGCTCCTTGCCACCACGAATAGTGGGGTGTACCGCAGGACGCCGCAGCCGGGGGAGGGCGATGGCAATGCGGACGCCGACAAGGTTTGTCTGCTGGACGTGGCCACGGGCAAGGTCGTCCACCGCTTCGGCAGTCACCGGGGGCCCGTCGGCGCCGTCGCCTTCTCCCCCGACGGCAAGCTGCTCGCTTCGGGCAGCTGGGACACGACGACGCTGCTCTGGGACGTCGCCGCAGTTCGACGCCGTGCTGAACCGCTGGCGGGGCGGCCCGACGCCCGAGAACTCGACGCCCTCTGGGGAGATCTCGCGGGAGCGGACGGAGCGAAAGCCCACCGGGCCGTCTGGGTGCTGGCGGCCGCAGCCGAGCGGAGCCTACCCTTCTTGAAGGAGCGGTTACGGCCGGTCCCGGTGCCCGACCCCGGCCGCCTGGCCCGGCTGCTCGCCGACCTGGACAGCGATCGCTTCCCAATCAGGCAGAAGGCCGGCCAAGGACTCGAGAGCCTGAGGGGGGCCGAGGAACGGGCCCTGCGCGCCGCCCTGGCGGCGCCGCGTTCGGTGGAGTTCCGGCGGCGCGTGGAGCAGATGCTGGCGAAGCTCGAAGGGCCGGTGCATCTTCCGGCGGTCCGCAGGGAGGTGCGCGTCGTTGAAGTTCTGGAGCACGCCGCCACCGCCGAAGCCCGCGCGTTCCTGGCGGAGCTCGGCCGCGGGGCACCCGGTGCCCGGCTGACGCGGGAGGCGCTCGCCGCACTGCTTCGAGCCAATCGACAGCCGTCCGCATCGCACCCCCAACCTGGGAAGGGAAACCCATGACGCCGTCGCACTTTCGCCTACCCCTCCATGTCGTTGCGTGCTTGATGCTGGCCTGGGTCGTCCTCGTCTTCCTCGACCTGCCTGCCGCCGGGGGCCCACCGGCCTCGGGTAAGGGCGTGCAGCCTCGCGTCGATCGGTACGGCGACGTCTTGCCGCCCGGCGCCGTCGCCCGCCTGGGGACCATCCGCTTCCGCCAGGCTGGCCGCGTCGCGCACCTCGCCTGTTCTCCGGACGGCAAATGGGTGGCCACCGTGAACGGCAAGGTCGTTCGCCTCTGGGACATGGCGACAGGGAAAGAAGTCCGCCAGTACCGCGGCCACGCTGATTGGATCCGCTGTCTCGCCTACTCACCGAACGGCAAGGTGATCGCCGCTGGCGCCGCGGATGAAAGTATCCTCGTGTGGGACGCAGCCACGGGCAAGAAGGTGCAGCGCCTCACGGGCCAGAAGGAGAAGGAGTCCGCCGGTTTCGGCAGAAGGATGCTCGTGACGTTCTCGCCCGACGGCAAGGCGCTGGCGACGCGCGGCGGGGACGAAACCATCCGCCTGTGGGACGTGGCCACGGGCAAGGAAGTGTGGCGTTTCGAGGGCCATCCGGAGCATGTTTGGAGTATCGCGTTTTCCGCCGACGGCCGTAACTTGGCCGCGTTCGCCAGCACGCCCTACGGCACAGAGGAGATGAAGCCCGGCTGGATCTGGGTTTGGGACGTGGCGACGGGAAAAGATGTGCGGCGCTGGCGCCTTCCCGACAGCGATGTTTGCCTCGTCGCCCTCTCGCCGGACCTCAAGACCCTCGTGACGTGTCTGCGGTTCGGGGGTCCCCGGGAACTGAAACTCTGGGACGTGGCGACGGGCAAACACGTCCGGTCGTTGTCCGAGTACCCTCGGGCGCTCACCTTCTCCGCCGACGGCAAGGCCCTGGTTTCCGCACGGGACGACCGCTTTCGGGTGTGGGAGGTGGCGACGGGCAAGGTGATGCGCACCGTCAAGAATCCATTCCCGCAGGGCTTTGAACACTTCGCCTTCTGCCCGGACGGCAAGACCTTCGTTTGCTGGGGTTACCGGAACGCGCCCTTGTTCTGCGACGCCACGACGGGTGAGCAGGTCCGGCGCTTCGGGGGCCACAGTCACACGGTAAGCGCGGTCGCCTTCTCTCGTGACGGTAAGTTGCTCGCTACGGGGGGTGGGCAGGACGTGCGGCTGTGGGAGGTGGCGGCCTGGAGGCAGGTCCGGAAGTTCGACGGAGGGCGCGGGAGCTTTGTCGCGCTTTTGGCCTTCTCCCACGACGACAAGACCCTTCTGGCGGAACTGGTCAACCACAAGGTGTGCGCGTGGGAGGTCGCTGGCGGCGGAGAGGTTCCCGGGGTGCCGGGACGCAGCCAGGTCCGCCACCTAACCATTTCCCCGGACGGCAAGAGGATGGCCGCCGCGGGGGAACTGATCAACGAGAAGCAGAGTATCGCGCTTTGGGATCTCCCCTCCTGGAAGCGGCTCAACGTCTGGCAGCCGAACCAGGAGTGGGTGTCGGCCCGCGGGTTTTCCCCCGATGGCAAGCTCCTGGCCCTCAGCGGCGGCGCCAAATCCATCCTCCTCTACGACGTGACCCGAGGGCGGGAGTTGTCGCCGGTCGGGAAGCACGCCCGGTGGGTCACGGGCGTCAACTTCTCCCCCGACGGCAGGCTGCTGGTCGGGGTGGAGTGGCACGAAAAAATTCACCTCTACGAAACGGCAACCGGCCTGCCGCGGGCCGTCCTCGACACGGGTGGCAACGTCTCCTCGGTCGCCTTCTCCCCGGACGGCCGCCACCTCGCGGCCGTCAATGACGGGACGTTCCGCCGAGCGTCACCGGACGGCAAGACGGACGGTAACGAAGGCGCCGACAAGGTCTGTCTGCTGGACGTGGCGACGGGCAAGGTCGTGCATTGCGTCGGCAGCCACCCGGGCGGCGTTGCCTCGGTCGCCTTCTCCCCGGACGGCAAGCTGCTGGCGGTAGGAAGTTGGGACACGACGACAATCGTCTGGGACGTGGGCGGTGTCCTCCGCGGCGCCGCATCCCCGCCGGTGCGGCTTGACGGGCGGCTGCTCCAGACCTTGTGGGGTGACCTTGCCGGCGCCGACGGGGCCAAGGCCCACGGGGCCGTCTGGGCGCTCGCCGCTGTGCCCGCGCAAAGCCTCCCCTTCCTGAAGGAGCGCGTGCGGCCGTTCCCCGTGCCCGAGCCGCGGCGCCTGGCCCAGTTGCTTGCCGACCTCGACAGCGGCCGCTTCGCCGTCCGGGAGAAGGCCGGCCGTGAGTTGGAGGGGTTGACGGGCCTCGCGGGAAAAGTCTTACGAGCGGCGCTGGCGTCGCCGCGCTCCATAGAGTTCCGGCGCCGGGTGGAACTGTTGTTGGCGAGACTCGATGGTCCCGTCCAGTACCCGGAAGTGCGCCGCGCCTTGCGCGTCGTCGAGGTCCTGGAGCACGTCGGCACCGCCGAGGCCCGCGCGTTCCTGGCGGAACTCAGCCGCGGGGCGCCCGGTGCCCGGCTGACGCGCGAGGCGCTCGTCGCGCTCCGGCGCCTCGTTGCGGGCAGAGGCGTTGACACGAAACCCGCTCCATGAGTACAGAAAGTGATCTTGACGGAAGTACACATGGCAGCCCGGGGGAGCCAAGGGGAAAAAGGTGGAAAGCTGCCCTTGACGGACAGCAGGCGAATTGACGAGGCCGGAAGCTGCGATGTCTATGACCTCACGTTGCAGGCGAGATCGTCGGTGGGGGAACTGGCTGGACGGGAGTGGCTGCGAACTGCATGTCGAGGTCTCCGACCCCGTGGCCGGGCTGCGGGTCATCCGCGAGGTTTTACGGCGGCTGAACGCGCCGGCATCCACTCGGATCGTCGGCGACGCGGGCGAGCTCTGCCTGGACAGCGGTTAACGGATTTGTTAATATCACCCACATGGAGTGGGAGATCGTCTACTACAGCGACGACGTCCAGCAGGCGCTTCTGGAATTCCCCGCCGGCCTCCAGGCCCGATACATTCACCTCACCGAGCGCATGCTCGCCTTCGGCCCGGACCTGGGCATGCCCCACACGCGGGCCATGGGCAAGGGTCTGTTCGAGTTGCGCTTGAAGTCCAGGGAGGGGATCGGCCGGATTTTCTTCTGCACCCGGGCCACCCGGCGGATCATAATGCTCCACGCCTTCGTGAAGAAGGCGGCCAAGACGCCTGCCAGGGAGTTGAAAGTCGCCCGCGAGCGGAGGAGAGAGGTACAAGCCGATGATGACGCATAAGGCATTTGTCAAGAAGATGCTCAAACAGCCGGCCGTCCAGGCGGAGTACGATGTACAGGCGGAGGAGTTCGCCTTGCTGGACGAGTTGCGGAAGGCGCGGCACCAGGCCGGGCTGACGCAGGCGGAGGTCGCGGCGCGGATGGGCACCAAGACGCCGGCCGTGGCACGGCTGGAGGCAGGCGGCGGCAGTCGTCGGCACTCGCCGTCGGTCGCGACGCTGCGCAAGTACGCGCAGGCCGTCGGGTGTCGCCTGGAAATTCGGCTACGGACCCGCGACGGGAGGAAGTCTGAGGCCGAACAAGCCGCTGCAGCCGACCGGGGCCGCGATGCCCGCTCATCCTGATCCGCTCTGGTACAGACGGAGAAACCCGTCCCTTGAACCGGCGGTTGTCAGCCCGAGGCGCCGGCCGCACCCGCTCGAGCCCGCCGCCGTCTGCCGACCACCACCACCAGCCCCGACAGCACCAGCAGGCCGCCGCCCACCCCGGCCACCAGCAGGAACGTCCCGCGCAGCCCCTCCTGGACCCGCGCCGCGTCGCGGTCCAGCGGCCGGATGATCTCCAGCACGCCGCGCACGTCGCCCACCTGCCAGTCCTTTTTAACACTATCCGGGTGGTTGTTGTGGCAATCGAGACACGATTCCGCCATCCGCCGCGCCGTCGCGTAGCGCAGCGACAGGCGGCCCTGGTACTCCTCGAAGCGGTAGTACGGCTGCTCCGGGTCGCGGCGCAGCTCCGCCAGCGCCGTCTTCTCGAACTCGTCGCGCGCCCCGCCGTCCTTGCGGGCGCGGAACGGATAGTCGCTGTACAGCCGGATCTGCACGCCGTTGACGTTCTTGTCGCCGATCTGCTGGCCCAGCTCGATCGTGAACGTCGCCGGCACCGGCACCGACTTGCGCCGGCCCTCCCAGTCGTGGTACACGCGGATCCCGTCCTTCTTCAGATGGTTGGCAACGCGCGTGTAGTACTGGTTCATCTCGTCGAGGGTGTGGGCCTGCTGGGCGGCGCTCTCCAGGGCCGTCGAGCGCACCAGCGACTCCGAGAGCCGCGACAGGTGCCACAGGCCCAGCGCCGAGCCGAGCGTGATCGCGACCAGCAGGCTCGCCGGCAGCGGGTTGCGCCGGCACCAGCGCCACAGCCGCTCCGGCCGCCCCGCGGACCGCGCCAGCACCGCCTCGCCGCTGAGGTGGCGGCGCAGATCCTCGGCCAGCTCCCCCCCCGTCGCGTAGCGCTGGCGTGGGTCCTTCGCCAGGCATTTCAGACACACCGTCTCCAAATCGTGCGGCAATTTCGCCCGCAGTGTGCTCGGCGGCAGCGGCTCCTCGTTCATCACCTGCCAGAGAGTGTCGAGGGGGGTAGCGGCCTTGAACGGCGGGCGCCCCGTGAGCAACTCGTAGAGGATGGCGCCCAGGGCGTACACGTCCGCCGTCGGCCCCACCTCCTTGGCCTTGCCGGCCGCCTGCTCCGGCGCCATGTACGACGGCGTGCCCAGGATGTCGCCCGTGCGCGTCTGGCCGTCGTCGCTGTCCAGGCGCTTGGCCAGGCCGAAGTCGGTGATCTTGGGCACGCCGTAGAGCCGCGCCGCCGTCACGTCGTCGCCGCCGTCCGCCGCCGGCTCGCCCTCCGCGGCCGCCAGAAGGATGTTGGCGGGCTTGAG
>JBBRPS010000414.1:0-9060 GCA_038227745.1 Gemmatales bacterium
CCACGGCAGGCGGGAGGGCTTCGCGTCGGTCCAGCACTGCCGGCGGTCTTCGCAACGTCGTGAAGATCCGCGGCCCTTCAAAATGAGGGCGGATCCCGTATTTCCCTGAGTCTTCTGTTCGCTACGCCAGGGGCCAACCCAGCGAACGCGCCCGGAACGGGACCGTTTCCCGAGCGCCGCCGCCGGCCCAACCCAACCGGCCCCTGTCGGCAAGGGGAGCTGCGCGACAGCTCCAGGATGAAAGGTTCTCTGATGGCGAAGAACATCTACGTCGGCAACCTGGCCTGGTCCGCGACCGCCGACGACCTCCTGGCCCTGTTCCAGGAGCATGGCCAGGTGACCCGCGCCCAGGTGATTACCGACCGGGAGACCGGCCGGTCGCGTGGCTTCGGGTTCGTGGAGATGGAGAACGACGGCGAGGCCCAGAAGGCCATCGACGCCCTCAACGGCGCCGATTTCAACGGCCGGCCTCTGACCGTCAACGAGGCCAAGCCTCGCGAGGACCGCGGCGGCGCTGGCGGCAGCGCTAGCGGGGCCGGCGGGGCCGGCGGCAGTCGCGGCGGCTTCGGCGCCGGCCGGTCTCCAGGCGGCCGCAGCAGCTACGGCGGCGGTACCGACCGCGGCCGGCGGTACTAACCCGCGCATTTTCCGCCCAGCGATGAATTCATCACGCGACCTGCTCCCTCCCGGGCAGGTCGCTCGCTTTTCGTATCGTGGCCGACTCGCTCCGCGAGTCGGTGGCTTTCCCGACTCGCGGAGCGAGTCGGCTACGACCGCTGAGCATCTCCCCATCCCTCCCGACCGGCAGTGTTTAGGACTTGACCTTGACACGCCTGCCGTTCCTCGACACCCTATACCCTGGATTACCTGCATCCCCAGACCAAGGAGGGTCGTATCGTGTTCTACCAGACCGAAGCGAAGCCCCAGGGTTGGCGTGCCGTGGCCGTCTTTGAGGACCGTCCCGAAGCCCTGATCTACCTCGGCCGTTCCTCCACGCAGGTCCGCGCCGGCTTCCCCACTGCCTTTTTCGAGATCCTCGATGAGGAGGAGCGCGAGGCCGTCCGCTCCATCCGCCTCGAACGCTGGCACGGAGCCCCCGACGCGGGTCGCTGGCTGCAGCAGACCACGCTCACCATCCCCTCGTCGGCCAAGGTCGTGCAGAGCGCTTGAGCCTCGCCCCCTTCTGTCCCGACCGTTTCGGCCCTGTCCCCGCTTGCCTCTCCTGTCTCGCAAGGGATACAGACGGCGGCAGGGCCTCCGCAACCGCCACTCTCCCTGCCCGACTCCCCGAGAGATACTCCCCGCAAGCCCACCCATTGCAATGGGTGGGCTTTCTGTGCGGAGCCGTGGGCCGGCGCCGGCAGGGCGAAAACAGACGACGGGGCTTGTATTTAGCGTGCAAAACCCGAACAATGAGGAAAGTTTGGCGAGGCACACTGGCGTCGGTCTCCTTCCCATCCAGACGCTGAGGATCCCATAAATGAATCCCTACAGCTCCCTGTCCGACGACTTCGGGATTTACGTCTACACCAACACCAAGATGGAGTTACCGAACCGGCGTGAGACGGTCCTGCACTTCTTCGACAGCCTCCAGAAAACCTTCCCCGAGATGACCGACTTCGACAAGCGCGAGAGCGGCGAATACGTCCTGGAGGAAGACCGCGAGCAAGGGAGCTACCGCTGGGTGACGCTGGAGGCGCAGCGCCTGTGTACTGGCTACGTCAACCCGCCGACCGTGGAGTCCGCGGACGTGCAGCACGAGCGCGTCCTGGAGCTGGCGCCGTATCACCTCGATTTCAGCCCGCTGGACTGCGAGGCGATCGACGTGCTGTTCGCCTTCGACTTCATGTTCACCGGCAACCACGACGAGGTCGTCGCCGAGGCGCTCGGCCTGAACACCACCCTCGAAAACGTCCTGGGCATGCAGGGGACGCGCGTGCTGAACTACGAGCCGTCGCTGATGCTGGCCCTGGACGACACCTGCCGCCTGCAGTGCCGTCTGAGCATCGAGACGCGGACGAACGCCTACCAGATCCGCACGGGCAACTACGCCGAGGCGCCGATCAGCGTCTACTTCACGATCCGCCAGTATTGGGGCCGCCAGCCCTACAAGACCTTCGTCGAGTCGTACCGCAACCAGCGCAAGCTCTGCCAGGAGCTGGTGGACAACCATATCGTCCCCGCGGTGATCCGGCCGCTGGCGCAGGCGATCGCGGCGAAGCAGTAGGGTGGGCACCGCCCACCGTTCGCGTCACGGTGGGCGGTGCCCACCCTACAGGCCCATCACGGCGGTTCAGGAGTCAGAAAAGAAGCCCACGGGTTGCTACCCGTGGGCTTTTTCCTTTTACTGACAACTGGCAACTGACAACGGACAACTACTGCCATGAGCCACCCCCCGCTCCGCCTCAGCCGCTTCGCCGAGGGCCTGAAGGCCGAAACCGCGTTCGACGTCCTCGCCGTCGCCAGGCGCCTCAAGGTCCAGGGCAAGGACGTGGTCGAGCTGCAGATCGGCGACAGCCCCTTCTCCTCCACCGCGCACGCCCGCCGGGCCGGCATCCGGGCCATCGAGGAGGACGCGACGCACTACTGCCCCTCGCTCGGCGTGCTGAACTTCCGCGAGGCGGCGGCCCGCAACTACCGCGAGGAGTTCGGCGTCGAGGTGAGCGCCGAGAACATCGTCGCCGGCCCCGGCGCCAAGGTCTTCGAGCAGTTCTTTTGCGAGGCGATCCTCGACCCGGGCGACGCGGTCCTGGTCTTCAGTCCTCACTTCCCGACCTACGGCCCGAACATCGAGCGGCGCGGCGCCGAGGCAGTCTACGTGCCGCTGCGGCAGGAGCACGCCTTTCGGCCGGACCTGAACGCGGTCGAGGACTTCGTGAAGCGCACGCCGCGGGCCAGGGCGATCTTCCTCAACTCGCCGCACAACCCGACGGGCGGCGTCACGACCGAGGAGGACCTGCGCGGCATCGCCGACCTGGTGCGCGGCCGCGACCTCGCCGTCTTCAGCGACGAGCCGTATTGCCACATGGTCTGGGGCGGCCGGCACCACACGCTGCTGGAGCAGTCGGGGATGCTGGAGCAGACCGTAGCGGCGTACACCTTCAGCAAGTCGTACAGCATGAGCGGCTGGCGGATCGGCTACGCGGTCGGCAGTGCGCGGCTGATCGAGACGATCGGCAAGATGATCAATACGTCGATCTCCTGCGTGCCGCCGCTGGCGCAGTGGGCGGGGCAGGCGGCGCTGGAGCACGACGCCGCGGAGCGCGACGAGGTGATGCAGCGCTTCCGCGCGAAGGTCGAACTGCTGGTGCAGGAGCTGCGGCGCGTGCCCGGCGTCGAGGTGCTGATGCCGGCCGGGACGTTCTATGCGTTCCCGAACGTATCGGCGATCTGCCGCGAGCTGGGAATGACATCGCACGGGCTGGCGATGTACTTGCTGGAAGGGGCGGATGAGGGCTTCGGCGTGGCGTGCCTGGGCGGCGAGTGCTTCGGGCCGGCGGGACAGGGGTTCCTGCGGTTCAGCTGCGCGGAGCCGGATGAGCGACTGGTGCAAGCGGTGCGCTTTCTGGCTGAGGCGGTGACGCGGACGGAGCGGGTGGAGCGGTTCCTGGAGGCGAACCCGAAGTATCGGGGATGATGGATGATGCCGGTCAGGCGTGGATTTCCATTCCCGGAACACGGGTGGCCGAGCCTCAGTCGATCAGCGCTTTGATCTCTTCGAGTTGGCCGACGTAATCCCGGGAGCCCCCGTACTTCTGCTGGTAGTGTTGAAGCTCCTCCCGTACCCTCGCCCACTGCCACAACCCCACCCCGTACATCTCCTGAGGGAGGTTATGGAAGGCGTCTGCGAGGTCCGCGGCCTGCTGGGCGTGCCCTGCCCAACCGAGCATGCGAATTTCGAGGAAGGCCCATGCCATCATCTCGCACAGCCGTCGCCGCTGCTGTTCAGTCGGTAATGGATCAGGTTCGATCATGGCCTACCATCTCCTCGACAAGTTCGAGGGTAGCGATGGCCAGTTCGCGGCTCACCGCTGCGTGACCCTCGACCTATTCACTCTCCTTCAGCCGTTTCCACAGGCATTCGAGCACCTCGTCCCCTGTTTTGCCTGGCCAGGGCCATTTCACTGGCGGACACGGTCCCTCATTTATTCTGTTGAGGGCTTCGCCATGCAAGCACGGGGAGAGCCGGTTAGCCGGCTCCAAAGCCCGAAGCGGGGCGAGCCCGTGTTCCTCCGCAGCACGAGTGGCCGGGCCTTTCACCAAATGGCCTTCCTCCCAGAGCACGGCCTGGAGGAAGCTTTCCTCTTCACGGGTTAGCTTGCGGTGTTTGAGGTGGCTCATACCAGTTGTATCCTTCAAATGCTCTTCTGCCGTCCTTGTTGACCATTTTCGTCTTCGCGATCGGCGGCAGTCGCGGGTCCCGGTTCGGGTCTTTGGCCTCGTCCTCCAGGGCTTTCTCTACACCTGCCACCCAGGCGTTCACTCCGCCTGGGCTGCCAAATTTCAAGTCGCGCTTGTTGGCTGTTCTTCTGGCGGGTGGTGGGTCTGCTGGACCGATTCGCAGGTCACCCGGCCCGGTCGAAAGCAGCGGGACACCGCAATAGTAACAGTCCACTGCCCGCTTACCCCCATTGATCGCCGCAGGCTCGTCCGTAAGTTCTCCGAGAAGGTCCGGAACCGGTCCCTGGCATGCCGGGCACTGCATATGCATGCCAGGGTGTGGACTCGCGTGCCCAAGCATCCACGGTTTCATAGCCGCTCCGGGTCCAGTTCCTCGGTTTCCCCAGCTTCGAGTTTAGCAAGCGCCTGGCGGGCCAAGGCTGCAAGTTTGTCGGACGAGCGTGCGATGGCGAGATCGAACTCGTCCTCTGCGGCCAACTCGGTGAGCAGTCGGGACGCCAGCAAGTCCTGCTCCGCCGCGGATAACTTGGAAGCTTCGGCGAAAGCTTGTTGCAGTAGCGTGGTCATCTCAGCACCTCCTACTCGGATTCTACCGCGGGCGCGACGGCAGTCGAAACCCACACCCGCAACTCGTGGGGTTTAGACTCCCGCCTTCTTCTGCCGCGCTTCCAGCGCCTTCGCGACCTGCGCCGCCGTCTGCGTGTTGAACACGTCCTTCTTCTCCAGCCACCCGCGCCGCGCCACCTGCACCCCGTATTCCGTTAAGGCAATGTCGCCCGTGCTGTGCGCGTCCGGGTTGATGACGAGTTGCACGCCCAACGCCTTCGCCCGCTTGCAGCCGAGCCAGTCCACGTCCAACCGCTGCGGGTGCGCGTTGATCTCCACCATCACGCCGTGCTCCGCCGCCGCCTTCAGCACTGCCTCGACATCAACCTTGTACCCCTCGCGCCGCAGCACCAGCCGCCCCGTCATGTGCCCCAGCATCGTCACGCGCGGATGGCGGATCGCCTTGATGATCCGCGCCGTCATCTCCTCCTCGCTCTGCCCGAAATGGGTGTGAACGCTCGCCACCACGTAATCGAACGCCGCCAGCAGGTCGTCGGCGAAGTCGAGACTGCCGTCGGCGAGGATGTCGCACTCGGTCCCCTTGAACAGGCGGATGCCCTTGAGCATCTTGTTGAGCGCGTCGATCTCCTTGTGCTGCTGGCGGACGCGATCCGGCGACAGGCCGTTCGCCACCATCAGCGACTGCGAGTGATCGCCGATGCCGAGGTACGTGTAACCGAGCTTCTTCGCCGCCAGGGCCATCTCTTCCAGCGTCGCCTTGCCGTCGCTCGCGGTGGTGTGGCAGTGGAAGGTGCCGCGAATGTCGTCCATCTCGATCAGCTCCGGAAGCGCGTGGGTCTCGGCTGCCTCCATCTCGCCGGTCATCTCGCGCAGCTCGGGCGGGATGTAATCCAGGCCGAACGCCTTGAAGAGGTCCGCCTCGTCCTTGCACGCGACGCTGCGCTCCGGGCCGGCAAGCTCGTATTCGTTGAGCTTCAGGCCGCGCTGAATGGCCCGCTGGCGCAGGGCGATGTTGTGCTCCTTCGAGCCGGTGAAGTAGTGCAGCGCGAACGGGAACTGCGCGTCGCTCACCACGCGCAGGTCGGCGTTCATCACCACGCGACCGCCGTCATCGACGCCGGCGACCACCACGCTCGACTTGGTCTCGCCGTGTCCCGTCACCTGCATCACGTGCGGCAGCTTCACGAAGGCGTCCATGATCGGACCCGGTGCGTCGGAGCTGATGAGGATGTCGATGTCCTTGATCGTCTCCTTGCGCCGCCGCAGGCTCCCACACAGCTCGATGCGAATCACGCCCGGCAAGCCGCGCAGCCGCTCCAGCAGGTCCAGCGCCAGCGGCAGCGCCTGGTCGATGCGGACGCGGTCCGCCCCCTGGCCGAGGAAGGCGATCCCCTCCAGGATTTTCTGCTGCGTCTTGACGCCGAAGCCTTTCAGCTCGGCGACCTGGCCCGCCTCGCACGCCGCCTTGAGCTTGTCGAGGTCGTCGATGCCGAGCTGCTCGTAGAGGGCCTTGACCTTCTTCGGACCCATGCCCTGGATGCGCAGCATCTGCAGCAGCCCGATCGGCGTCTTCTTGCGCAGGTCGTCGAGGAACTGTAGCCGGCCGGTGGTGGCGAGGGCGGTGATCTTGACGCGGAGTGTGTCGCCGATGCCGGGGATGGTACGGAGCTGGTCCTTGGCGACGAGGTCGGCGAGGGGCGTTTCGAGCTGCTGGATGGCGCGGGCGGCGTTGTGGTAGGCGTTGCAGCGGAAGGCGTTCTCGCCCTGCAACTCCAGGAGGGTGCCGATCTCGGACAGGGCGGCGGCGACTTCGTTCTTGTCCATGAGAGAAACCACGAAACACACGAAAAACACGAAAAAAAGAGGAAGAAACGCAAGAGCAAGAATACCGCCTGGAAATGGCAATCGCAATGGTCGAAGGCGCTTCCTGTTGTCTCTTCCTCTTTTTTTCGTGTCTTTCGTGTGTTTCGTGGTTTCCTCTCACGCCGCCTCGCTGAAGTCCATCAGGCGCGACGGGTGCAGCAGCACTTCCAGGGCGGTGACGAGCCGGTCGGGGCCGCGGCCGTCGATCAGCTTGCGGGCACAACGCGCCATCGCCTGCCGCTCCATCGGGTCGTTCAGCAGGTTCTGCACCCCCTGCCGAATCGTCGCCGCCGAGACGTTCGCGTGCCAGCCCAGGCACGTCGCACACCCCTCCTCTTCCAACCGCTGGGCGGTGGGCCAGTGCGCCTCCGACTGCACGATCAGCAGCTGCGGCATGCCGACGCACGCCAACTCCAGCGACCAGCCGCTGCCGCTCGTGATCGCGAAGTGCGCGCGCACCACACGGGCCGCCACCTCGGCCGGCTCCACCGCGACCTCCAGCCGCTCCGGGTTCGCCGCCGCCAGGTTCTGCAGGCTGACCAGGTCGGGGTGCCACACCCGGGCCACCACGTCCACGCGGGCCACGCGCGGGACGTTCAGCAGCAGTTTCGTCAGCTCCAGCGTCTGGTGGTTCGGGTCGTCCTCGCCAAGCGCCACCATCGCCCGGTACTGGCCGCTGGCGGCCTTGCCGTTCTGCGAGGGCACGGGCGGCGGCTCCTGGGCCCGGCCCTGACGCAGCCGCCGAACCTCCGGACGGACCAGAGCGTAGCGCTGGCCGAGCAGCAACTGCGTCCCCGGCACGCACTCGTAGGTTTCCTTGTCCGGTCCGAGCAGCGGGTTGATGACGAGCTGCGACGGGAAGCGCATCGCCGCGGCGTGGTCGAGGGAGACGACCAGCTTGGCGTTCCCCACCAGCTCGGCGAGGTAGCTCTGCGAAAGGTTCGGAGCATCCACCAGGACCGCGGCCGGACGGAGGCGGCGGATCTCCTGAACGGTTTCGGTCAGGTCTTCCTGAGTGCCCGCGGGGTTGTCGGCGTCGAGCCACTCGTTGCCGGCGCGCTTGATGTTCAGGCCCAGGGAACCGGGCTCGAGCTGCGACAGGAAGTAGGTCGGCCGACGGCGGCGCTGGAGGGCCGCCGCTAACGTCAGGCACCGGGCGAGGTGCTCGTAGCCTGACCGCGGGTTCGCATCGACACGGATCAGGATCGGGTCGCGATTCATTTCTCTGTTCCTTTGAGAAGTGAAGGGGAGACTCGGACGGGGTGACGGGGGCCGGCTGAGGGGAGCCCCAAGCCCACGGGTTGCAACCCGTGGGCTTGACGGCTGCTCTCTTCTCAGCCGGTCTTCTTCGCTGAGGGCTTGGGGTAGAGCTGCCGCGCTCGGGCCAGGTCGCACGGGAAATCGACCTCAACCCGGTCGTGGTTGTCGCTGAGGTGGAACGCGAGCGGCCACTTGCGGTGCTGGGCACAGAGGACGTCCGCGACGTATCCCTGGATGCCGTGCTGCCGGGCGTGGCGGTCCAGGGACTCGAAGAACTGCGTGCTGCCGTCGGCGCTGAAGCGTACGCTGCCGGTGAACTCGCCCAGGATCATGCCCTTCTTCAGGAAGGTCTTCGTCATATTCCGGAGGTTCCCGGACGGATCGACGTAGACTTTCATATCCTCGTCGTCGCACGTCTTGATCTCGACGTCAACGAGGACATCCGCGGCGGGCTGGTCCTCGAGGAAGTCGTGGAAGCGGCCCCAGCCGAAATAGTGGTCGCCGGTGGTGAATGTGAAGGCGACACCGTCGAGGTGCGGCCGGGCCTGCCAGAGACTGCCGAGGATGCCGTAGTGCTCGTAGAACGGATTGAGGAGACAGGTGGAGCGCTTGCCGCAGTGGTCCTGCACGGCGAAGGCGTCGTAGCCGACGGCCACGAAGGTCTCGTGAATGCCGGCCTGCTCGAAGTGGTTGAGAATGTTCCCCAGCAGCGTCGCGCCGCCGAGATCGAGGAGCACCTTGTTGCGCTTCTCGCTGAGATCCTGCAGCCGCACACTCAGCCCGGCTGCTGCGATGAGTCCCTTCATCAACGTCCTCTTCTCTGTCGGCGGGCTGTTCCTTGCCCTTGTCGCGGCGGTTCCGAACGCCGTGACGGGCGGAATCTTACTCCGAACCCCGCGCGGTTGAATAGAGCAACCTCCGATAGGGTTCAATGTTCCCGGCGAACGGCCGGTGTAAGCCGGCTGGTGC
>JBBRPS010000415.1:0-9047 GCA_038227745.1 Gemmatales bacterium
CTCCCTGGAGGAGTTGAAGAAGGACGCCGGCAAGCACCCGCTCCGCGTTGCCGTCCTCGACGCCGCCAAGGTCATGCAGGAGAACGCCGAGAAGTTCTCGATGCGCGAGACCTTCGCCGAGGCCTCGAACGCCGCGGTCAAGGGCCAGATCAAGAAGGAGCAGAAGCAGCCCGCCAAGGCGGAGCTCTTCCTCAAGGACGCCCTGGAGGAGTTGAAGAAGGCCGGCGAGAAGCGCGACCAGGAGATGTCGAAGCGCTGGCAGGCGAACTACGACTACGTCCTCGCCCGGCTGCTGGCGCGGCTGGTGTACGAAACGGAGTACAACTTCGCGCTGGCCCAGATCCGCACCGACACGCTGCCCGAGCCGCCCGACGGCAAGAAGACGGGCTACCGCCTCGGCTCGCGGGCCAAGGTGAGCGTGACGGAGAGCTTCGCCAAGGACTGGGTCAAGGAGATGAAGCGGACCTGGGACAAGATCGTCAATGAGTATCCCCAGACGCCCTGGGCCATCATCGCCCAGCGTGAGCGCATGACCGTCCTCGGCCTCGAGTGGCGGGCGCTCAAGGAATAACGCCGGGGTTTTCGTGGCGTGGCAAGCCGGGGGCGGCAGCCTCCGGAGGATTAGAGCGGTTTGCAGCGGTTCGTGGCCGACTCGCTCCGCGAGTCGGGGGGGCGCCAATCTCGCGGATCGTGGCCGACTCGCTCCGCGAGTCGGGGGGGGCGACAATCCCCCGACTCGCGGAGCGAGTCGGCCACGATCCGCTGAACCCGGCCGCAAACCGCTCTAGTCCTCCGGGGGCTGCCGCCCCGGCTCGTCTATCGTTCCGGCCGCGGGATGGGTTGGCCCGGTCGCGGCGGCGGTGGCTCTCCCGGTTCCGGCTCCGCGAGCCGCCGGGCTGGCCCCGGCGGGGTCTGTGGGGGTGTCGCTGCGCGACGGGCCGCCGGCTCGCTCCTTCGTTGCTCTGCCTCTGACCGCAACCCTTGCGCAGCGAGTCGCCGGGCGCTCGCGGCCAAACGGTCCTCTCCTCACCCCGCGGCGGCGAGGGCGGCGTGGACCGCTTCCAGGACGCGCGTGTGGGCCTCGGCCAGGGTGGTTTCGAGGATGGCGCCGGCGGCAAGCCGATGTCCGCCGCCGCCGAATAGCCCGGCCAGCCGCGCCACGTCCACCCGGCTCCGCGCCCGGAAGCTGACCTTCACCCCGCCGCGCGGCTGCTCCATGAACAGCAGTCCCACCTCCACGCCCGCCAGGCTGCGCGGGTAGTTCACGAGGTCCTCGGAATCCTGCGGGAGGGCGCCGGTGGCCGTGTAGTCCTCCCGGCGGATTTCGGTGTGCGCGACCAGGCCATCGGCGCTCATCTGCAGGCGCTCCAGCACCAGGCCCATCAGGCGCAGGCGCGGCAGCGTGTTCAGCTCGTAGAGCTGCTCGTAGACCTGCGTCGGGCGTGCGCCACCGCGCAGCAGTTGCTCGGCCAGGGCGAAGGTGGCGGCGGTGGCGTTGGGGTGGCGGAACCAACCGGTGTCGGTCGCCAGGGCGGCGAACAGACACTCGGCGGCGCCCGGCGTCAGCGTCTCGCCGAGCGCCTCAATGGCCTCGGAGACCAGCCGGCCCGTGGCCTCGGCGGTGGTGTTCACCAGGCGCAGCGCGCCCAGGTCATCCTGCGACAGATGGTGGTCGATGACGACCTTGTCGGCCGGCAGGGAGGCGAGGAACGGGCCGAAATCGCCGAGTTGGTTCCAGGTGCCGGTGTCGAGGACGACGACCGCGTCGCTGCCGCGCCAGGCATCGCCCGGGGGCGCGAAGCGCTCGATCCGCCGCTGCGGATCGAGGAAGTCGCAGCGCGGCGGCCAGGCGCTGGCGATGACCATGCGCACCTCCTTGCCGAGGCGGCGCAGAACCTCGGCCAGGGCGAGCATCGAACCGAGGCCGTCGGCGTCCGGACGGATGTGGGTGGTCAGCAGGAAGCGCCGGTGGCGATGCACCAGGGCGACGAAGGGGGCCCAGTCAATATCCATGGCAGGCCTTTCTGTGGTGTCTCAAATGCTGTGCATTATACGAAGCCACGGCCAGGCAGAGGGCGCACGGTCACGTCGCCGTCCCGATCTGCCGGGGCGACGGCGGGCAGAGGCGTGGTCTTCTTACGGAACAGCACCTGCGACCACCAGAAGGGGACCAGGTGGCCGAGCGTACGCGGGATGTCGCTCAACCGGACCGTGCTGCGGCCGCGCCGCCGCGGGCGGTGGCGGACGGGGGCCTCGGCGATCTCGTAACCGAGTTGGCGGGCGCGGGTGAGCATCTCCGTGTTGACGAAGAAGCCGCGCGACTCCGGCAGCAAGTCCGCCAGCGCCTCCCGGCGGAAGACCTTCAGGGCGCAGTCGCAGTCACGGACGCCGGTCCCCAGCAGGCGGCGGACCAGGACGTTGTACCCCCACGAGCAGAAGCGCCGCCGCCACGGGTCCTGCCGGTTGACGCGGTAGCCCACGGCCACGGGAGAGCGGTCCGTCAGGGGAACGAGGAGGGCGAGGTCGTCGAGGTAAAATTGGCAGTCGGCGTCGGTGAAGGCGACGCGCTCGCCCCGGGCCGCCTCGAAGCCGGTGCGCAGGGCGGCGCCGTAGCCGCGGTTGCGCTCGTGGCCGAGGACGCGCACGTTCGGCCGGTTCCACGCTGCCGCCGCCGCCGCCTCGGCGGTCTGGTCCGTGCTGCCGTCGTCCACGATCAGCACTTCGTAGTCGCGCGCCAGCCGGGCCAGCGCCTCGTCCGCCTCGCGGACCACCTGGGCCACCCCCGCCTCCTCGTTGTAGGCCGGAATGACCAGCGACAGCGACCAGTCCCCAATGCCCTTGCCGTGTCCCTGTCCGCCCATGACCTTCCTCCTTGTTCGGGTCGAGGCGGCAACTTACCACGGGCCGACCGCGAAGGCCATGCGGACTTGTTCGGACGGCGGGAAGACAGGGAAGCGGCGCAACGTGTGAGGGGTGGTAGGGCCTCCGGGTTGTGGGTCAGGACTCCGCTCCTGACATGTCCATGTCAGGATTGGAATCCTGACCCACAACCCGAGCGACGGCGTGCGGACTACGGCAGTTCCTTGATGCGGATGCGGCGGAACTCGAACTTGCCGGTCTCCGCCTGCAGGCCGACGCCGCCGTTGGTGGGCAGGTTCCGCATCGTCTCCAGCTTCTCGCCGTTGCACAGGCACTCGGCGATGGCCCCGATCTCGACCACGATCTTCTTAATGTCCACCGGCTTGCCGTTGAACTTCGCCTCGGGCTTGCCGTCGCGGACCGTCACCTCGAGGTTGTCCTTCGGCGTCACCACCTTGCCGTTGACAGTGGTCGTGGGCACGTTATTCGTCACGGTGATGTCCAGTTCGTTCCAGCCGTCGTTCTTGAACTTCTTGAGGTGCTTGTGCTCGTTGCGGCGGATGTAGTCGCGCACCTGCAACTGCGGGCCGCGCAGGTACACGCCGCTGTCCGCCTTGAGGGCTGCCCGGAACTCCATCTTGAGGCGGAAGTTCTTCGGGAACTTCTCGATGGTGTAGAGGTCCTTGATGCCGCCCTTGCCCTTGGCGTCCTTCTCCATCATGACGATGGCGCCGTTCTCGACCTTGATGCGGCCATCGGCCGTCTCGGTCTTGCCCTCCAGGGAGGCCTTCGGCGTGGGCGTGTAGCGCCAGCCGGTGAGGTCCTTGCCATTGAACAGGCTCTTGTAGCCCTCTTCCACCTTGAGGTCGTCGCCGGCGGACGACGGTCGCGCGAGTGCGGACGCGGCGGTCAAGACGAGGGCGGCCACGACCAGTCTCTGGGTTAGGGAACGCAAGCGGTGCTCCTTTGCGAAAGGGGTAACGGGGACCACGCCCCAGGTTGCTCGTGAAGCACGGGGAGAGGGAGAACGTCCGTTCGCGGCGCGCGTGCGGGACATCGTAGCCACTCCGGCAGCGGCGGGGGCCATGCGGGCAGGACCGACTCGGGGGGTGACGGACCGGACGGTGAGCCGCGGGCTCGCCGCTCCGGAACGTGTTGGGGGTAGACGTAAGGATAGCCGGGGTTCGGGCCGGAGTCGAGCATTTCCTTGGAATTTACCCGGCCGGGAGCGGGGCCGGCAGCCCGTCCCCATCCCCGTGCCTGCCAGGTCAGATGCCGTACTTCTTCAGGCCCTCGCGGTTGAGTTCGATCCCCAGGCCCGGCCGGTCGGGGATGGGCAGGTAGCCCTCGGCGTCCACACGGAAGGGCTGCGCGATGATCTCCTCGAGGTACGGCGACGGCGTCAGGTACTCGACGTACTGCGCCACCGGCAGGGCGGCAACGAGCTGCAAGTCGGCGGCGAGGCCGATGGCCGTGTTCCAGCCGTGCGGCACGAGCAGGATATTGTGCTCGTAGGCCATCCAGCCGATTCGCCACGCCTCCGTCAGGCCGCCGCATTTCGTACAATCCGGCTGGATGATGTCCACGGCATGACGTTCGAGGAACGGCCGGAAGCTCTGTCGCCGCGTCAGCACCTCGCCGGTGGTGATCGGCAGGGGGGCGTGGCGGCGCAGCTCGACGTAGCCCTCGAGGTCGTCCGGCGGCAGCGCCTCCTCGAACCAGACGACGTCATAGGCGGCGAGCATCTTCGCCGTCTCGAGCGCCCACTTGTAGCCGTGCGGCCAGAACGGGTCGCTGCCGCCGGCGTCCACCATCAGTTCGATGCCGGGGCCGACCGTCTCGCGGGCCGTCTTGACGAGCAGCTCGTCGGTCTTGCGGTCACGGCGGCCGAAGGGGCGCCAGCCGAGCTTGATGGCCTTGAAGCCGCGGGCGATGGCGTGCTGGAGTTTCTCGCGCAGGCGCGGCGGCTCGTCGAAGAGCATCGAGCCGTAGGGCTTGATGCGGTCGCGGTAGCGGCCGCCGAGCAAGCGGCTGACAGGCTGATTGCAGATCTTGCCCATGAGGTCCCAGAGGGCGATGTCGATGCCGCTGATGGCGTGCTCGACCGTGCCGCCGCGGCCCTGCCAGAAGGTGGACTGGCGCAGCTTCTCGGTGACGCGCATCGGCTCGTCGGCGCGCTCGCCGATGAGGAGCGGCCGCAGCAGGCGGACGGCGGCCTCGACGAGGGCCTTGCCGGTCATGGCGCTGCCGACGCCCACGAGGCCCTCGTCGGTGAGGACCTCGACGATGGTGTTGAGGTCGTCCTCGGGTTTGAGTTCCTCGGCCCAGCCGCCCTCGACGGTGCCGCCGGACAGGCCGGTGAGACGGATGTCGGTGATCTTCATAACTTTCTTCGCGTCTCTCAGGAGTCGCGGTCTGTCGGCCGGCGGGTGGCGTCCTTGTCGAGGGCGTTGAGGCCCTCGGAGCTGTGCCGGCCGAAGTCGAACTCGCTGTGCGGCGCCTCTTCGGGGTTCTCGGTCAGCTCGCGCTTGAGGTGGGCACGGCGCTTCTTGTTGCCGGCCTTCTTGACGTCGCGCTTCAGCTTGCGGAGGCGGCGTTTGTCCTGGTCCATGATTAACTCCCGCGGCCTTCACGCCTTGATGATGTCGCGCACCGTGGCCCCGCCGGGGATCATCGGCAGCACGTGCTCCTGGAACGGCACCAGCACGTCGAGCACGTACGGCACGTTACTGTCCAGCATCTCCTCGAGCGCCTCTTCCAGGTCCTCCTTGCGCGAGACGTGCTTCGCCCCGCAGCGGAAGCCCTTCGCCAGCGTCACGAAGTCCGGGTACGGCTCCTGGTCGTGGCCGGCGCCGAGGTACGTGTGCGCCCGGTTGCTCTCGTAGAAGCGGTCCTCCCACTGCACCACCATGCCCAGGTGCTGGTTGTTCAGCAGCAGCACCTTGACCGGCAGCTTCTCGACGTAGGCACACGCCAGTTCCTGGATGTTCATCAGGAAACTGCCGTCGCCATCGACGTCGATGACCGTGCGCGACGGGAACGCGGCCTGCGCCCCCATCGCCGCGGGCAGACCGAAGCCCATCGCCCCCAGGCCGCCACTGGTGAACCAGCGCCGCGGACTGTTGAGGCGCCAGTATTGCGCTGCCCACATCTGGTGCTGTCCCACGCCCGTCGTGACGATCGTCTCGTCGAGCCGGCCGCGGTCCTTGACGATGTTCCACAGGCGGTCGATGGCGTACTGCGGCAGGATGGCGTCGTCGCGGTCGGCGTAGCGCAGCGGCTCCTGCTCGCGCCACTGGTCGATCTGCCGCAGCCAGTCGGCGTGCTGCGGCTTGATCGCCTTGCCCGCCGCGACGCGCTCGTCGGCCAGCTGCACCAGGTCGCGCAGGGCCTGATTCAGGTTGGCGACGATCGGGATGTGCGCCGTCTTGATCTTGTTGATCTCCGACGGGTCGATGTCGATGTGGACGATCTTGCCGTGCTTGGCGAACTCGCTGACCTTGCCGGTGACGCGGTCGTCGAAGCGCACGCCGAGGGCCAGCAGCAGGTCCGCCTCGTTGATGGCGTAGTTGGCGTAGACCGTGCCGTGCATGCCCAGCATCTGCAGGCTGAGGTAGTGCAGGCTCGGGAAGCCGCCCAGGCCGTGGACCGTCATCGCCACCGGCACGCCCGTCTTCTCCGCGAAGGCCCGTAAATACTGCGATGCGTCGGAGGAGATGATGCCGCCGCCGGCGTAGATGATCGGCCGGCGGCTGGCGGCGACGGCGTCGAGGACGGCCTCCAGCTGCTGCCGCGTGGCGATGTAGCGCTCGGGCTTGTAGCCGGGCAGGTTCATCGGCGGGTCGTAATCGACGACGTACTTCTCGTTCTGGATGTTCTTGGGCAGGTCGATGAGGACCGGGCCGGGCCGGCCGGTGGAGGCGAGGTAGAACGCCTCCTTGACGACGCGCGGGATGTCCTCGATGCGCGTGACGAGGTAGGTGTGCTTGGTGATGGCACGGCAGACCTCGACGATGGGCGTCTCCTGGAAGGCGTCGGTGCCGATGACCTGGGTGCCGACCTGGCCGGTGATGGCGACGATCGGCACGGAGTCCATCTTGGCGTCGGCGAGGCAGGTGACGAAGTTGGTGGCGCCGGGACCGCTGGTGGCGAAGCAGACGCCGGGCTTGCCGGTGGCGCGGGCGTAGCCCTCGGCGGCGAAGCCGCCGCCCTGCTCGTGGCGGGGGAGGATGGTGCGGACCTTGTGCTTGACGCGCGTCAGCGCCTGGTGGAGGGGCATGCTGGCGCCGCCGGGGTAGGCGAAGACGATCTCGACCCCGTGGTTGACCAGGCACTGCACCAGGATGTCGGCCCCCGACTGCGGCGACGGACTTTTCTCGGCCATGACGGCACTTCTCTCCAGGGTGAACGCAACAACAGATGCCTCCAGGTCGCCGTTTAGCCGCGAGCGGTGAGCCAGATCCCGCTGCGCGGGGGGCGAGCGGGTGAGCCAGATCCGCTGCGCGGCCCCGCGTAGCGAGATCTGGCTCACCGCTCGCGGCTAAACGAACTGGATACGGTATACTATAGCAGGCGGGACGGCGGGACGCACCTCTACACCGTGACCGCCAGCCGGTCACACGCCGTCGCGCGGCGCTCGCGGATCGCCCGCACCAGGTCGGCCATGCTCGAAATGTCCGCGTCGAACTCGGTGTAGCAGACGCCGAGCACGTCCTCACCGTGGGCGTCGCTCGACCCCAGCCCGGCGATATTCAGCCGCGCGTGGACCTCGGCGGCGCGGCGGCGACAGTCGGCGTCCATGTTGTTCGTCATCAACTCCAGGCCGTCCAGCTCCGGCCGCTCGCTCTTCAAGATGTCGTCGAACGTCTGCCCCCAGCGGAACGGGTGGGCGGCCACGACGGCGCCGCCCTGGCGGTGGACCTCGCGGCACAGCTTCGCCACGCCGATGCCGCGCGGCACCGCGAACGGGTCGGTGACGCCGTACGCGAGGAAGTGCCCCTCGCGGCAGCTCACCTCCACGCCGGCGAGGACCACCAGGCCCGGCGCGGCGGCACGCAACTCGCGCAGCTCCGCCTCGGTCCACAGCCAGTCGTGTTCGGTGATCACGACGCCGTCCAGGCCGACCTCCCGCGCCCGCCGCAGCAGCTTGAACGGGTCCATGCGGCTGTCGGGCGAGTGCCGCGTCGTGTGCATGTGCAGATCGAATTTCATGAACCGAGCCTCCTTCTATCCATATAGTCCCGTCCGGCGGCCAGCAGGTTCGCTACAGTTCCACCTCGGCGGGCTGCAGGACGAACTCGTCCTGCCCTTCCGGGGGCGTCGGCACCTTGATGTCCTTGACGCGCCAGCCGCCGTGGATCAGCGTGCCGCGGAACGGGGGCTGGCCCGTGACGTTGCCCGTGAGCTGGATGGCCGACGGGTCGAACCCGGCGGGCACCTCGACCGGGCTGCCCTCCTGCTGGGCGATCACCGGCACCAGCTCCAGGTACTTCGCCAGGGCCGCCATCCACTTGGGCTGAAGGTCCTTGACCGCCGCGCTGATCTGCTGGTCGTCGGCGTCTCGGATGTTCTCGGTCATAAGGAAATCGACGAGCCGCCCCTCGCGCTGCAGCAGCGCCAGCACGCGCAGGGGCACGCCCGATAGCTTCGGCGGCGGGGGCGG
Source organism: Gemmatales bacterium (assembly GCA_038227745.1). Taxonomy (GTDB): domain Bacteria; phylum Planctomycetota; class Planctomycetia; order Gemmatales; family Gemmataceae; genus DASPXY01. Next base: position 8,522 of record JBBRPS010000415.1, read on the forward strand.
GGGCGGCTGCTGCAGCACCGCCTTGACCCGGTCGGCGAACTGCCGGTCGCGCAGGATCTTGAAGCTTGACTTGATCGCCGTCTTGATGCGGTCGAAATCGCCGCCGCTCAGGATGAGGACGAGGAGGAAGCGGATCGCGAGGAGGACGACCACGGTGAGGGCGACGACGGCCCACGGGTTATCGAACATGAGGCGGCCCTTTGCGAGAGACGGCGGGCCGTCCCGGCCCGTGACCACTACCGGCAGCCATTGTATGAGAATGGCATACTTCCGTGGTCACTCGGCGGACCGGCCCTTCGCCCTCGCGGACAGCCTTTGTGGGTCAGGATTCCAATCCTGACAGGACTTTGTCAGGGTCGGAGTCCTGACCCACGGCCCCGAGCGTCTCAGCGCATGTGCGCGTCGGGATCCTACTCGTCGTGGCGCGGCGGCGGGGGCGCCGACGACCCAACCACCGGCAGCGGTTTGGGGTAACCAGTCAACGGCCCCGTGAACAAAATAAAAACCCACACCCCCTCGGCCCGCA
>JBBRPS010000416.1:0-9033 GCA_038227745.1 Gemmatales bacterium
AAACCGGCAGGCGTGCAAGCCGTCGCGGTTCCTTGCCACAACCAGCGTCCCGCCTTCCGCTTGCGTCGTCAGTTGACAAGCGCCGAAAAGTCGGCGCCCAACTTTCGGCGCCCGCCGGTGGCCGAAACGATGACCAAGGCCCAGGCTGGCGTATGGCGACATCCGGACGGAAGCCATCGTGGATTGCGAACGCGATCACTACGAGGTCATGCAGGTGGGCTGGAATGGCGGCCAGCGCGTCCATGGCTCGATCGTCCACATCGATATTCGCGACGGCAAGGTGTGGATCGAGCACAACGGCACCGACGCCCGGCTCGGTGAAGAGTTGGTCGCAGCTGGCATCGCCAGGGACGACATCGTGCTGGGCTTTCACCCCACGGAACTGCGACCGCTGACCAGCTACGGGGTTGGCTAACAGTTGTTCCGTTGAGGGGCCTTGGCCGGGGGGAATTGGTGTCAGTTCTCGCGACTTCGCGTCGCGAGAACTGACACCAATTCTCCTCGGAAGGCCCCGCCGGGAGCCGCCCGGAGGACGGTGGAGGTTTGCCGGCGGGGCCTTCCGGATAGAATCCTTAACGTTCGGCGGACGAGAAAGCGTGAGATACTATGAAGCTCATCCATCTCAGTTTGTTCTCGCTGTTACTCTTTGCGGGGTGCGCGCGACAAGAGGAAACCCCACCTCCAAATAACCGTGCCTCCGTGAAAAAGTCGGGTTCCCTCGTCGAGGCCCGGCGCGGCTTCAAGACGAAGATCCTCCGGCAGGAAAATGCCGGGGTACCTGTTCCCGAACCGCCCCCCGCCCTGTTCCGCATCGTCCGCTACGATTCGCCAGTAGGCAAACTCGCGGCCTACCTCAGCCCAGACCCGAAAGACACCAAGAAACACCCGGCCATGATTTGGATCACCGGCGGTGACTGCAACACGGTTGATGACGGTGTCTGGAAAATGCTGCCGGCAAACTTCGACCAGACCGCCCAGGCCGCCAGCGCCTTCCGGCAAGCCGGCATCGTTATGATGTTCCCCACCCTCCGGGGTGGGAACGACAACCCCGGCTACAAGGAAGGGTTCTTCGGCGAGGTGGACGATGTGCTGGCCGCCGCTGACTACCTTGGCAAGCAAGCGTTTGTCGATCCGCGTCGCATCTATCTGGGCGGGATCAGCACGGGCGGCACGCTCGTCCTCCTCGTGGCTGCTTCTGCCGATAGATTCCGTGCCGTTTTTTCGTTCGGGCCGGGGGATGATGTCTCTGGGTATGGCCCTGAACTGCTCCCGTTCGACACCGCCGACCCCCGCGAGGTGGAACTTCGGTCGCCCATCAACTGGTTACAGTCGATCCGAAGTTCCGTCTTCGTGTTCGAGGGTGCCAAGAACGGCAACCTGGATGCATTACTTGCGCTGAAGCGAGTCTCGGCCAATCCGAAGATCCACTTTTATCCGGTGGAGGGAGCCGGCCATGTTACGGTCCTGGGTCCGGTGGCCCGTCTCATCGCAGGGAAGATCATGCGCGACGACGGCCGGGAGACGAATATCGCATTCACGGTAGACGAATTGAACAGCGCCTTCGTGAAATAGGTCGGGTCGAATCAGGAGGGACCGAAAAGGGGACACATCTATTTATTTAGCGATATAGTCAGTCGTCATTATGTCTTGAAAACAAGATGCGTCCCCTTTTCGGTTCTGCGTCCCCTTTTCGGTTCTCCCCCTTTTCGGTTCTCCCTTTTTCGGTTCTTTTCGGTTCCCCTTTTCGGTTCCGGTAGCTGAGTTGGATCGTTCGGCGGCGCGGAGGGAGTGACCACGCATTTGCAGGTTAAGGAGACTGACGCTTGGCTATTCTGCGACGAGTGATCCTCAACGGTTTCAAGTCCATCAAGGCGATGGACCTTGAACTGCGCCCCCTGAACCTCCTGATCGGTGCGAATGGGGCCGGCAAGAGCAACCTTGTCTCGTTCTTCAAGATGCTCAACGAGATGATGGGAGGGCGGCTCCAGCAGTACATCGGCACGACGGGGCGTGCGCAATCCCTTCTGCACTTCGGCCCCAAGGTGACGCCACAGCTGGAGGCCCAGCTGGAGTTCGAGGTGGACAACGGCGTGAACACCTACGCCATGCGCCTGTTCCACGCGGCGGGGGATACGCTGGTCTTCGCCGACGAAAGCTTGAGCTTCCTCCAAACCGGTTACACGAAACCAAAGTTGGTTCCTTTGGGGTCGGGACATGAAGAAACTCGAATCGGTCAGGAGGCCGAAAAGGGAGTGCCAACGGCGAAGGTGTTTCGGCATTTGCTTAACCATTGCCGGGTCTACCACTTCCACGATACGTCGCCGACGGCGCGCGTTCGCCAGTATTCCTACAGCGGCGACAATCGTTGGCTGATGCCCGATGCAGGAAACTTGGCCGCGTTCCTGCTGCGCCTTCGCGAAGAGAACGGGACGGTCTACCAGCGGATCCTTTCGACGATCCGTCTCGTCGCGCCGTTCTTCGACGATTTTGAACTCGAGCCACCTGGTATCGGTCCGGATGCCATTCTGAACTGGCGCGACAAAGGATCGGATCAGGTGTTTGGCCCGCACCAACTCTCGGACGGCACGCTACGCGCCATCTGCCTCATCACTTTGCTGATGCAGCCAGAAAACCAACTCCCGAATCTCATCATGGTTGATGAGCCGGAACTTGGGCTACATCCGTATGCCCTCAACGTGGTCGCGGCACTGTTCAAGAAAGCATCGCACCACGCTCAAGTGCTTATCAGCACTCAGTCGAAGTCCTTCCTCGACAGTTTTGATCCGGAAGACATCGTCGTGGTGAATCGGGAAGGCAAAGAATCGCAGTTCTCGCGGCCCGATCCGGCGAAACTGGAATCGTGGCTCGATGAGTACACCCTTGGCGAAGTTTGGGAGAAGAATGTCATCGGTGGAGGTCCGCACTAATGCCACGCCTCTACCTGTTTGCCGAAGGGCCGACCGAGCTCACGTTCGCCGACACGGTCCTCAAGCCGCACCTCGCCAACTTGGGAGTGTACTTGCATCCTCCCATCCTCATCGCCCATGCGAAAAAAAAGGGAAGGGTCCACCGAGGCGGGGGTCGCAAGTACGTGCCGATGAAGAACGACATCCTAACGGTTTCTCGCGCAGGAGAGAGGCGGGGACGTTTTCTTTACGACGATGATCGACCTGTACGCCATCCACCCCGAGTTCCCGGGGTTGGCTGAGGCCGAAAAACTGCGCCACCTGCCTGACAAGCGGGTGGAGGCCCTTGAGCAAGCATTCGCCATCGACATCGGTGATGTCCGCTTCGTGCCGTACATCCAGTTGCACGAGTATGAGGCGTATCTTTTTTCGGACGTGACTTGGTTCGGGTACTTTTACGACCACCACGAAAAGCAGATTGCCGCACTCAAGGCCATCGCTGATGGGCACGCCACGCCAGAGTTGATTGACGACGGACAGCACTCGGCCCCAAGTAAGCGTATTATTGCGGAGCTTCCCGATTACGAAGACGCGAAGTCGGCCTTGGGACCGCAGGTGGCCGAGCTGATGGGTCTGGAGGTGATCCGGGGGAAATGCCCGCACTTTGCCGCATGGCTGTCACGGCTCGAACAACTTGGCGGCGGGGCGCACTGATGGTTCATGGAACGCCGAACCAAGCGCTACACCTGACCGGGGCTGCCAGACTTGTTTCGCGCGACAGCAAGCTCTTGCAGCGGCCCCGGCAGCTGATCCTGGGGCGTTCGGCGAATCGCTGTTGTCGTCAAAAGCGGGCAGCGGTTCGTCTGGCAGTCGATCGCGTACGCGGCGGCTGATACCGAGAGGTGGCGTCGCCCCGCACGGCGTGACAGCCACCCTGACGGGACGCGGGCGGCGCGCCAGTCGTAACCATCCGGCCCCCGACGCAGCACAAGCGGGACCGTGGCCCCCCGCGCCAAGTGGGCTCCCCGGCGACGCGGCCGAGGGGAGCGCGATCGTGCTGTGAAACTTGCCGCCCCCGCGGATCCTGACCCATCCACGTCAGCCGCGTTCCCTGGCTTCGGCCTCAACCTTTAATGTCCTTGCCGCGGATCTGCGCCTTGAGGACATGCTTGAGCCGGTCCTCGATCTTCTTGTGCGCCTTGTCCACTTCCTTGTCGGTCAGCGTCCGGTCGTCGGCCTGGTAGATCAGAGCGTAGGCCAGGCTCTTCGTGCCGGCCGCGATGCTGTCGCCGCGGTACAGGTCGAACAGGCGCACGTCGCGCAGCAGTTCGCCGCCCGCGGCGCGAATCTCGGCGGCCACGCGCTCGGCCGTGACCTCCTCGGCCACCACGACGGCCACGTCGCGCAGCGCCGGCGGGAACGCCGCGATGCGCTGGTAGGTGTAGCGCGACGGCGTCACCGCCTGCAGCACCTCCACGTCCAGTTCGCCCACCAGCAGCGTATGGTCCGCCAGCGGCCTCATGTCCTTGAACGCCTTGTAGCCCTCCGCGACGCGCGGGTGCAGCTGGCCGAAATCGCCCGCCTTCCGGCTCCCCACCCACAGCTCCGCGGCGCGCCCGGGGTGCAGGTACGCCACCTGCGATGGGCGATATTGCACCTCCGGAAGGTGGAGATCAGCGGTCAGCGCCTCCACCACTCCCTTGAGGTCGAAGAAGTCGAGCGGCTGCGCGCCCACCCCGTTCGACGACGAATCCGCCCAGAATTCCTGGCGCCGCTTGCCCGTCAGCAGCAGCGCCAGCCGCCGTGGCTCGTCGGGCAGCTTCTCGCCCGACCGCGGCAGGAACACCGGCCCCAGCTCGAACAGGCGCAGGTCGGCGGTGTGTTCCAGGTTGCGGGCCGCCACCTCCAGCACGCCCGCCAGGACGCCGTGCCGCATCACCACGCACTCGCTGCTGATCGGGTTGAGCAGCCGCACGTATTCACCGTCCCTCATGCCCAGCGGCGCCTCGCGCTCCGGCACCGTCAGCGCATAGGTGATGACTTCCTGCAGGCCGGCGCTGACGAGGATATCGCGCACCCGCTCCTCGAACGCCAGCGGCACGTTCGTGTGCTGCGCGGGCAACTGGTCGGCCAGCAGCGTCGCGGGCAGCCGGTCATAGCCGTGGATGCGCACCAGGTCCTCGATGAGGTCGGCCTCGCCCGCCTGGATGTCGAGGCGGTGCGGCGGCGCCGTCACGCGCAGCGCCCCGGGGCCTTCCAGCTCGACCCCGAACTCCAGGGCGTGCAGGATGCGCGTCGCCTCCGCGGCCGGCATGTCCATGCCCAACAGCCGCCGCACCTCACTCATGCGCAGGGTGACGACCTGCGGCGGCAGCGGGGCGGGATAGTTATCGACCAGGCCGCGGCAGACGGTGGCGCCGGCGTGCTGCCGCATCAGGTCGGCGGCGCGCTCGGCGGCGGGGCGGACCGTCTCGGGGTGGATGCCGCGGCTGAAGCGGGCGCTCGCCTCGCTCGGCAGGTTCAGCGCTTTCATCGTGCGGCGGACGCTGAGGAAGTCGAAGTTCGCCGATTCGAGAAGGACGTTCTTCGTCGTCGGCGCCACCTCCGTCTCGGCGCCGCCCATCACGCCCGCCAGCGCGATCGGGCCGACCGCGTCGGCGATCAGCAGGTTGTCCGGCGTCAGCTCGCGCTTCTGGCCGTCGAGCGTGGTCAGCACCTCGCCGGGCCGCGCCGGGCGGACGGTAATGGTCGGCGCCTTGCCGCCGGCGCGATTCACGAGCGCGTCGTAGTCGAAGGCGTGCAGCGGCTGCCCCCATTCGAGCATCACGTAGTTGGTGACGTCCACGATGTTGTTGATCGGCCGCATGCCCGCGTAGGTCAGGCGCCGCCGCATCCAGCCGGGGGCGGGGCCGACCGTCACGCACTTGAGCAGGGCGGCGGCGTAGCGGCTACACAGCTTCGGGTTCTCGATGTCGACGCGCACCTGGCCCTCGATCGCCTCGCCGCCGGCCTCTGCCTGGTGCGGCGGCAGGCGCAGCGACTGGCCGGTCAACGCCGCCACCTCGCGGGCAACGCCGATCATCGCCAGACAGCGGGCCATGTTCGGCAGCACGTCGATCTCCAGGACGACGTCGCCCATGAAGTCGGCGAGCGGGGTGCCGACGGGGGCGTCGTCTTCGAGGAGAATGACGCCCTCGTGCTCCTCGGAGATGCCCAGCTCGAACTCGGACATGACCATGGCGTCGCTGGGTACGCCGCGGATCTTGCTCGGCTTGAGCGTCTTCAGCTCCTTGGGGCTGACGTGGCCGTCGAAGTACGCGGTGCCGGCCAGGCCGACGATGACCTTGCGGCCCTCGTCCCCCAAGGCAATGTTCGGCGCCCCGGTGACGACGACCTTCGGCTCGGCGGCGCCGTACTCGAGCGTGACGAGCTTGAGCTTGTCCGCGTTGGGGTGCTTCTCAACCTTGAGGATGCGGGCGGTGAGGATCTTGTCGGGCGCCCAGGCGGGGCCGGCCTCGACGCCCTTGGCGGGCAGCCCTTCGGGGGCAGGCACGCCCAGGAGGCGGACGCCAGCCACCTCCAGCCCGGCGAGCGTCAGGCGCTCGATGAGCTGGGACGTGGGCAGGGTCAGCTCGACGTAGTCACGCAGCCAGCTCAGGGGGACTTTCATGGGAGGAATTCTCGTCGTTTCGTTTTGTGGGTCAGGACTCCGATCCTGACATGGACCTGTCAGGATCGGAGTCCTGACCCACAAAGCGAAACGGGTTCAACTAGAACTGCCGCAAGAACCGCAGGTCGTTGCCCCAGTACAGGCGGATGTCGTCGATGCCGTACTTGAGCTGCGCCATGCGCTGCGGCCCCATGCCGAAGGCGAAGCCGCTGAATTTCTCCGGGTCGTAGCCGCCGTTGCGCAGCACCACCGGATGCACCATGCCCGCCCCCATGATCTCCAGCCAGCCGGTGCCCTTGCACAGGCCGCAGCCGCGCTGGCCGCACAGCGTGCAGTCCATGTCCACCTCGATGCTCGGCTCAGTGAACGGGAAGTAGCTGGAGCGGATGCGCACCTGCCGCTCCGCGCCGAACATGCGCCGCGCGAACGCGGTGATCGTGCCCTTGAGGTCCGCCATCGTCACGCGCGTGCCGATCGCCAACCCCTCGACCTGGAGGAACTGGATCTCGCTGCGGACCGTGATCGCCTCGTAGCGGTAGCACATGCCCGGCAGGATCACGCGGATCGGCTGGGGCGACTGCTCGCGCATCACGTGGATCTGTCCCGGCGACGTGTGGGTGCGCAGCAGCACGCCGGGCGTCGTCGTGTGGAACGTGTCCCACATGTCGCGCGCCGGGTGGTGCGGCGGCATGTTCAGCAACTCGAAGTTCGTCAGGTCGTCCTCGACCTCACGGCTGCGATAGATCTGGAAGCCGAGGTCGGCGAAGACCGCGTAGATGTCGCGCAGCACGCGCGTGGCGACGTGCAACCGCCCGCGCGGCGCCGGCCGGCCCGGCAGCGTGACGTCGAGGGCGCCGGACGTAAGGCTCTGTTCGAGGGCGCGCTCCTTCTCCTTTTGCAGGGCGGCCTCGTAGGCCTGCGTGAGGGCATCCTTCATGCGGTTGACCTGCTGACCGTAGGCGCGTTTCTCGGCGGGCGGGATGCCGTTGATCTTCTTGATGGCCTCGCGGACCTCGCCGTGGTCGCCGAAGTAGCGCGTGTGCCAGGCGCGCAGGGCGGCCTCATCGGCGGCGGCCTTCAACTCGGCTTCGGCGCGTTGTTCGAGTGCGGCCAGATCGGACATGGTGTGCGTCCTCGTGTCCCCATACAGCCGCGAGCCTCGGGAAAGGCGCTGGACGCACCCTCCCCGAGGCTCGCAGTGGAATGACCCGGCAATGCCAGTCGGTGGCCCGTCAGACCTTGAGGCCCTCCGGCAGGTGAGCGCGGGCCAGTTCCACGATCTTCGTAAACGTGTCCGGGTCGTGGATGGCGATCTCCGACAGCGACTTGCGGTCCAGTTCGACGCGGGCGTGCTGCATGCCGGCGATGAACTGGCTGTAGCGCATGCCGCGCATCCGGCAGGCGGCGCTGATGCGCACGATCCACAGGCGGCGGAACTGGCGCTTGCGTGCCCGGCGGTCGCGGAAGGCGTAGACCCGCGAGCGGATCAGGGTGACGATGGCCTGCCGGTACAGGTTGTGCCGGCCCATCACGAAGCCTTTCGTCAGCTTGCGGATGCGTTTCCGGCCTCGGGTGACGGTCTTGCCGCTGCGCGCGCGTACCATGGGTTGACACTCCTCGGGGCCAGCGGGTTACGTTTCGCCCATCGCCTTGACGTATTTCCGCAACAGCCGGCTCGTCTCGACGACCTTGCCGCGCAGGTGGCGCTTGCGCTTGCCGGTCTTGTGACTGTTCAGGTGCTTCTTGCCCGCCTGGCTGCGTTTGAGCTTGCCCGTGGCGGTCACGCGGAAGCGCTTCTTGGAAGCCTTGTGAGTCTTGGCCTTTGGCATCGTTCGCCCTCCCCCCCTCCGCCTGCCCCGCGGCGGCGCCCGGGACGGAAAAAACAAAAGGGCCCCCGGCTCGCACCAGGGGTCCCCAAAGTCGATTTCTCCCTCGCCGCCGAGGGAGCTACCATTGTAGAGAAATCGCGCTCCGCGGGGAGAGGCATTTCCGTTTAGCCGCGGTTCGCAGAACCGCGTGAGAGCACTGCCGGCGTGTCGGGGGAACGCGGTTCTGCGAACCGCGGCTAAACGGAAACCTCCTCACCGCGGCGCCAGCATCGCCGTCATGCGCTTGCCTTCCATCGTCGGCGCCTTCTCGACCTTCGCCAGATCCTGCAACTTTTCCAGGATGCCGTCGATGATGCGCCGACCTTCCTCAATGTGCTGCAGTTCACGGCCCTTGAACAGCACGTACACCAGAACCTTGTCCTTGTGCTCGAGGAACTTCCGCGCCTGGTTGATCTTCGTGTCGACATCGTGGTCGCCCGTCTTGGGGCGGACGCGGATCTCCTTGAGCTTCTGCTGGTGCGCCTTGGTCTTGTCCTTGGCCTTCTGCTTCTGCAGGAACTTGAATTTGCCGTAGTCCATGATCTTGCAGACCGGCGGGCGCTCCTGGGCGGCGACCTCGACGAGGTCC
>JBBRPS010000417.1:0-9031 GCA_038227745.1 Gemmatales bacterium
GCGGGACGCCTGCACCACAACCCGGATCCTGGATGAGGTTGAGGGCCGGTGAGGTTCAGCCCTCTCCCGGGCGAGCGATATTCAACCTTTCCCCCTCCGTGCGATGGCCTGAACCGCCTCGACCGCCGCGGCCCGCAAGCCGGCGTCCTGCCGCACGGCCTGGTCCAGGTAGGGAATACATTTGGGGGTGCCGATCTCCTTGAGGATCAGGCACGCCTCTCGGCGGACGCCGCCGTCCCTGTCGCCCCAACGGGGCGATCGCGGGGGCTTCGGCGGCGGGCCCAAACGCTTTCAGCGCCGCGCCGGCACCCTGCGCTACGAGAAGCAGCCTATCCAGAAGCTGAACAGCCGCTGCCGCTCCTCCGGCCCCTTCACCAGCGGGAAGCCGAAGTCCATCTTGACTGGCACCGGGCCGAGCATCGGCACCGTGATCCGCAGGCCCACGCCGGCCGAGACGCGGTAGTCGTGGATGCTCACGTCCCGCTCCACCGTGCCCGTGTCCAGGAACGCCACCGCGTACAGCGGGTCGCGGAAGGAGACCGAGTGGCGTTGCCGTTGGGTGCCGGGCACCGCCTCCATCCGGAACTCCTGCCCGGCTCCGCGCCACGCGCGGCCTCTGAGGAGGTCGTCCAGGCAGGTCGGCGGTCGCAAGATGTCGAAGTTCTTCTCGTTCAGCACCACGCTGCCGACCAAGCCGGCGTCGGAATTGACGCCCAGGCCGAACATCAGGCTGCCCGTCCGCTGCTCCTCCACGTCCACGCGCAGGTCCTTGGCCTCGCGGTCGGGAGCGTCCGGCTCCTCACAACCGCCCCTGGGACTTCCCGCCTTCGGCGGGACGCCCCGGAACGCGAACCCCCGCAGGCTGCGCAGGCCGCCGGCGTAGTACCGCTCGACCGCCGGCGCGTGCCCGAGGGGCCGCTTCCTGGCATTCGCCTCCCAGGCTCCCGGTGTGCTTGCCTGGTCGGCACCCGCTTGTCGCCGGCCCGCTCCCTCGTGCCGGGACACGCCGACGCCGACTCCGAAGGCGCTGATGGTCAACAACACTGCGAGACCCACTTTCACCTTGCTCACGGACATGGCTTGTAGCCCTCCCTTGCTAAGAACGGCGGCCGTGGCAGAGAGAGCCCCGACCGCCTTACCCGCCGCGACGGCCATTGCGGCTCCAACCGTACCCGCCGCCAGCGGCGTCGACACCGCCGCCAGCGCCGCGCCCTGCGCCAGGGCGGCCGCCAGCCCCCCGGCGCACAAGGCCAGCCCCCGCCGCGCGAGCCGACCGCGCAGCCGCTCCTTGGCGCGGGCCAGGCGCGCGGCGGCCGTTCCCTGCGGGCAGCCGAGCCGGCCCGCGACTTCCGCCACGGTCAGCCCTTGCAAGTGGTGCAGGACGAACGGGGCGCGGTACTTCTCGGGCAACCCGGCGATGGCCTCGTCCAGGATCGGGCGGAGGTCGCGCCAGGCGAGGCCGTCGGCGTGTTCGACCGCCTCGGGCACGGCGGCCTGCCGCTCGCATACCCGCCGCTGCTCCGCCCGCGCCCGTGCCTTGAGAGCCGTCCGCGTGGCCACCCCGTAGAGCCAAGGGCCGAGCGCCTCCGGCCGCTTGAGCGAGCCGGCCTTCCGCGCCAGGACGAGGAACGTCGCCTGGAAGCAGTCCTCGGCAGCGTGGGGGTCGCCCAGCACCCGGCGGCACGCCGCCAGGACCAACGAGCCGTGGCGGCGGACGAGGGCCGCGAAGGCCGCCTCGTCCCGGCGAGACACGAAGCGTTCGAGGAGGGGCGCGTCGGCCAGGGTGGCCGCGAGGTGTGCTGCGGCGAACCGCCGGACGTGGTCAATGACGGGGTTGGTGCGTGCGTTCGCCATTCCGTGGTTCCTCCGGGGGCGTCCTGGTCTCCCTCTGGTACTGCCTGGACCCGCGCCCCCTTGTTCATCTTTTTCTCGCGACGCAGGGGGCATCTTCTCCGAAGTGGCGGCGTTCGTTCAAGGGGAAGAGGAAGAGCCAGGCGGCTGCGGAGTTGGGGGGACCGGCGGGCTCGGGGGGCCCGCGCTGGCGCTTCGGGCTTGTGTGACGACCTTCCGCGCCGGAGTAATATGAGCGGGCCCGCTCACGCGGGCCGGTTCAGCAGCGCGACGGCGGCGGGGACGTCCTCAGCCGTCTCGAAGACGAGTTTCCCGGACGCGCTCGAGGTGATGAGCCGCGTCGTCCGCAACACATCGGCCACGTCCTCGGCCAGGCCGCACAGCACCATCCGGCCGCCCTTCTCCTTCAGGAGCGTGCGCAGGTGCAGCAGCGGCCGCAGGCCCGGGCTGGTGAGGAACGTGACCAGGCCGAAGTCGATGACGACGCGGTCCGCCGCCTCGCGCGTGACCGCCTCGGCCATCTCGTCGCGCAGCGCCGCGGCCAACTCGTCGCCCTGGATCTTCTCGTCGAGGATGGTCAGCACCAGCACCCCGTCCTGCTTGCTCTCGGCCACGCGCTTCAGCCGCGCCAGGGCCGCCGCCCGGTCCGGCGCCGCCTCGAACGGCGCCGTCGTCGAGCGGCTGACCGCGATGAGCCGCGTGATCATGAAGACCTCGCGGACCTCATCGACCAGGTTGCAGAAGACCATGCGGCCGCCGGCCTCGTTGAGCCGCCGGTAGAGGCTCAGCAGCGGGCGGAAGCCGGCGCTGGCGAGGTAACGTACGTCGCGGAAGTCGATGATGACCTTGCGCGCGTTATGGTGATCGACCGCCGCGTGCAAATCCTTGCGGATGTCGTCCGCCAGGTCGTCGCCCTGGATCTGCGCGGTGAGCAGCGTCACGATGAGGACGCCCTGCTCGGTGTGACACTTGAGGTGCTGAAAGCTGGGTTCGGCCATGGCAGGTGCGATCGCTGGAGGAAGAGGGGCATCGTTGCGCCGCCGGGTGCAGTCTATGCGAGCGGACAGGGCATTACAACGAAAACCGCCCGGCGCGCGAAATGCCGGTCAGTCCGCGGTCCCGCCGTCCCCTCGAAGTAGCGCGCGCAGCCCGTCCAGGCCCAGGAGCGTCGCCGCCCCACGGCCCGCTTCCAGCAGCCGTTCCCAGACGTATTCGCCGACATCCCACGGGACGCAGACACGCAGCGACGGCACCCCCGGCCCGGGCGGCCGCACCAGCAGCGCGTGGACGGATGCGAAGCCTGTCTCGGCACATCCCCCCACGGGCAGGGACGCCGGCCCCACGTCGAGGGCAGTGAGGCGCGGCAGCATTTCCTCGATACGCGGTCCGAAAAGCCAGAAAGACGCCAGGCCGCACGTCACGTCGTGCCGTGCCACGCCGTCCGGCAGGCCGGACAGCTTCTCGAGAAGTCCCGTGGAAGTGCCGTCGAGGAACAGCAGGTGGTCGTGGCGCAAGCGGCAAGCGAGGGTGTCGCCGGCCTGCAAGCGCTCGACACCGCCCGGCCGGTCCGCCGCCCTGCCGGCGAGGGCGGTCGCCACATACTGCGGAACGCCTCTCCCCAGGAGGCTGACCTTGGTCAGGGCGCTGACGTCCGCGAGCGCCAGGCCGGTGCGGGCCGCCGCGACCTCCGCGGCGGCGTCCGTGTAAGTGAGCGGCACCTGCCAGCCGTCCACCTCGGCGAGGCGCGCCCCGTGCGCGGCGTGCCAGTGGTGCAGCGGCGTGCGTGCGGTCGGCGGGGATGAAGGGGCCTGTGTCGTCATGGAGCGATCCTCACGCCCTGAGCCGCCGACCTGCGCGGTCGTAAAACGGCAACTCCGCCACGACCGCGGGGAGGTCCACGCCGGCGCAGCGGATCGCGAAACGGCTGCCGGGCGCGGCGTGCCGCGCCGGCACCCACGCCAGGCCGATGCTGCGGTCGAGGTTCGGACTGTAGCGGGCGCTGGTGACGCGGCCGACGGGGGCGCCGTCCTCGACCACCTGGCTACCCTCGGGCGGCACGCGCGGGCGGTCGGGTATCTCGAAGCCCACCAGCCGCGTCCGTGACCCCATCGCCCGCAGCCGCAGCAGTGGCGCGCGGCCGTGGAACAGCGGCTTGTCGAAGCGCACCAGCCAGCCCAGGCCCGCGTCCAGCGGCGTGGACAGCGCGTCGGTGTCCTGGCCGATGATGACGTGGCCCTTCTCCAGCCGCAGGAGGCGCTGCGCCTCGACGCCGAACGGCCGCAGGCCGGCCTCGCGCCCCGCGGTACACAGCGCCTCCCACAGGTGCCAGGCGTAGGCCGCGGGACAGTGAATCTCGTAGCCCAGCTCGCCGACGAACCCGAGGCGCAGCAGCCGGCACGGCACGCCCGCCACGTCCGCCTCGCGGAACGCCATGTAGGGGAACGCCGTCGCCGAGACGTCCAGCGCCGTCACGCGCGCCAGCACCTCACGCGCCCGCGGGCCGGCGAGGTTCACCGCCGCCAGCGCCGAGGTCCGGTTGACGACCTGCACGTCCAGTCGCCACGTCGCCCGCCACAGCTCCAGCCACCCGAAGACCGCGTCCGCGTTCCCCGTCGTCGCCGTGAGGTAGTAGCGGTCCGGCCCGAGCCGCGCCCCCACGCCGTCGTCGAAGAGGACGCCGTCTTCGTCGCACATGGCGCCGTAGCGCGCCCGCCCGGCCTTCAGGTCTCTCCAGGAATTGAGATAGACGCGCTCGAGCAACTCGCCGGCGTCGGGGCCGGCCAGCTCGATCTTGCCCAGCGTGCTGACGTCGATCAGGCCGGCGGCGGTGCGAACGGCGCGGGCCTCGCCGGCCGGGTCGCCGTAGCTCTCGGGGCGCTTCCACTGCCCGGCGTCGAGCCAGACGGCGCCGGCCGCCGCGTGCCAGTGGTGGAGCGGCGTGTGGCGGACGGGCTGGTGGCGCTTCTCCGCGGCCAGCACGCCCAGTTCGACGGGGACGGCGGGGGGCCGGCTGGTCGTGGTGCCGGTGGCGTTCAGGTCGCGGCCGGTCAGGCGGGCGCAGACCTCCGTCGCCGTCAGGCCGCACACCTTCCCCTGGCACGGCCCCATGCCGACGGTCGAGTAGCGCTTGAGCGTCTCGACGCTGTCGAAGCCCTCGGCGACCGCCTGCTCCAGGTCCTTTTCGGTCACGTCCTCGCACAGGCAGATGAAGCGCTTGTGCCCACCGCCCGGCGGACAGACGACTGTCCGGGGCCCGCCGTCCGCAGCCCGCGCCGCCCCCCACTCGCGGCGGCGCTGCGCGAGGTCCGGTACGGTGTGACCCAGGGCCGCGGCCGCCTCGGCGCCCCGCAGCCAGCCCTGCAAAACCTCGGCGGTCGGGTCAAAGACGCCCGCCGCGCGGCCGGCTCCGGCGACCCCCGGGACCGCGCGCGCCGGCTCCCACCTGCCCTCGGTGAAGCGGAAGCGGACGCCCCCCTGCAGGAGCAGCTCGTTTGCGGGCACCAGCCCCGGAGCCAGGCAGACGAGGTCGCAGGCGAGGAAGCGGTCCTTGCCGCCGGCGACGCCCCCGCCGCCGTCCAGCGGGGCGACGCGCACGCCCTTGACGCGCTTGTTGCCGGCCGCGGCCAGGGGAACGTGCCCTGCCAGCTCCGCCCACGCGGCCCCGTTCGCCGGTCCCGGGCGCCGATCGACGACCGCCGTCACCTCGATGCCCAGCCCGGTCAGCTGGCTCGCCAGGCGCCGGCCGTCATCGCCGTCGGTCAGCACCACCGCCCGCCGCCCGGCCTGGACGCCGTGCAGCCGCGCCAGCCGCAGCACGCCGTCGCCGAGAAAGATACCCGGGAGATCGTTGTTGTGGAACACGAAGGGCCGCTGTCGTCCCCCCGTGCAGACGACCACCTGCGCGGCCCGCACTTTCAGGAGGCGGCCGGCGCGGACGGCGCCGAGGAGGTTGCCCTCGTACAGGCCGAACACCGTCGTCTCGCACTGGACGCAGGCGCGGGCATCCGAGTGGAGCCGCCCCGCGCTCTCCTCGAAGGCGGCGCGCGGTTCGCCGTCGTAAAGCAAGTGCCCGCCGAGCCGCGGTCCCCGCTCCAGGAGCAGGACGGCGGCGCCCGCGGCCGCGGCCGCGGCCGCCGCCGTCACCCCCGCCGGGCCGCCGCCGACGACGCACACTTCCGTGTGGAGGTACTCGACCTCGGCCCCCGCGGCGTGGCCGGCGTGGACGTCGATGGTGCCGAGCCCCGCGATGTGGCGGACGGTGTGCTCGAAGAGCGGCCAGAGCCAGCGCGGGCGGTAGAACGACTTGTAATAGAAACCGACCGGCAGAAAGCGGTCGAGGCGGTCGAAGGCGCGCAGGACGTCGAAGTCGAGCGAGGGCCAGGCGTTCTGCGGCAGCACCACCTGACCTGCGCGGGCCGGCTCGATGCAGGTGCGCACGTTGGGGCGGCCGTCCACCTGCATCAGGCAGTTGGGGCAATCGCCGGCGACGCAGAGCAGGCCGCGGGGGCGGTGGTATTTGAAGCTGCGGCTGAAGATGCGGACGCCGGCGGCGTAGAGGGCGGCGGCGATGCTCTGGCCGGCCGCGGCGGAAACCGGGCGGTCGCCGAACGAGAAGGTCAGCCCGCGGCCCGGGTCGGCCGGGGGGGCGTGGGGCGCCGCGGGCTCGCTCATGGCGTCTCCTCTTCCAGCCAGTGCGTCTCGAGGACGGTGTTGGTGCGCACGTCGCGCACCGCGACCAGCCAGCGGCGGCAGCCGAGGCGGTGATACCAGCGCTCGCGCTGCGGGCCGGGCAGGTTGCCGGCGCCGCCGGGCAGCTCGCCGCCGTGGCGGAACTCGGACACGTCCCGCGGGCCGCAGTTCGGGCAGGTCACCAGGAACGACATCGGGCTCCCCCGTTTTCACCGCAGCTGCCGCGCTCGTTGCTGCATCGCCGAGGGAATGACATAGCGGAAGCGGCCCGCCGGTCAATGCGACGCGCGGCGGGGGGCCGTTTTGCGGAAAAACGCGCAAGATTCCGACCGCGTTTGCCTCCTGCCGGTTTTGTGACCTATAGTTGCACGAACCAGCGCTGATCCCACGGGGTCGGCCGCAGGGGCGGTTCGCCCCGGGCCGGTGTCGTGCGCGATGCCGGCGCTCCCGTCCCCGACGTGCTCCCGGCTCCCCCGGAGCGATTGCCAGGGAATTCCCTGGGAGGATTGCGTCCCCCGCCGCGCGCCCCCCCGCCGCACGGCTCCCTTTGGAGTCCACCGATGGCCCGCATCCATACCCGGCACGAACCGCGTCGCGGCGCCGCCGCTGTCGAGTTCGCCGTCACCGCCCTGTTCCTCGTCCCGCTGCTGATCGGCCTCTGGGAAGTCGGCCGCATGATGGAGGTGCAGCAGCTGCTGGCCAACGCCGCCCGCGAGGGCGGCCGCCAGGCCTCGACCGGCAACGTCGACACCGCCAGCGTGCAGAACACCGTCGTCAGCTACCTGACGCGCAACGGCATCCCCTGCACCACCAGCATGGTCACGGTCACCAACCTGACCTCGAGCAGCCGCCCCGACCCCACGGGCGCCAACCAGGCCGACCAGTTCCAGGTCACGGTCACGATCCCGTTCAACAGCGTCCGCTGGGTGCTGCTGAACCAGATCACCAACGTGACGAGCCTGACGGCGTCGGCGAACTGGGTGTCGATGAAGGACCTGCCGATCTCCGTGAACACCACCATCCCCCTGAACTAGAAGAGGAGTCGTCCCATGCCCCTTGTGCGCCGAGGCCGACGGGCCCGCTCCGGTGCCGCGCTGGTGGAAACCGCCGCGGTCCTGGTCATTTTCCTCATGATCCTGTTCGGCGTCTTCGAGTACTGCCGCTTGCTGTTCATGAAGCAGCTCATCGACAACGCCGCCCGCGAGGGCGCCCGCTACGCCGTCGTCAACACCACGGACCCCAACCTGATCGCGAGCACCCAGGCGGTCATCAACACCAAGATGGGCGGATTCAGCAACTACGTCCTGAACTGGAATGTCCAGGTCTACCGCGCCGACATCAGCGGCAACCCGGTCTACGACTACCAGAGCGACAAGGTCGGGAACTACGTCACCGACGGCAAGGGCGCCAAGAACTACATCCAGTTCGACGCCGTCAAGAACCAGAATTACGTCATCGACCCGTCGCTGAACAAGGTGTACTTCACGCTGGACACGAAGACGACGAGCATCACGGACGCCAGCGGCGCCTTCTCGACCTATGCGTCGGCGAACGGCGTGACCCTGACCGACACGCCGACCAACGCCGCCTTCGGGCAGTACATCGCCGTCCAGATCGACTGCGATTACAACCCGATTGTGCCCAACATGCTGCGGCTGAATCAGACGGTGCATCTCCGCACCAAGGCGTTCATGTACAGTGAGGCGAACTGAGTCCCGAGACCTTGGTCCCTCGTCTTTGGCGCAATTGCCAGGGATTACTTGGCGAACGGCCGGCGTCAGCCGGCTGGTACGTCGCCCCTTGGCTTGCAGGACCAGCCGGCTGACGCCGGCCGTTCGCCAACCACGGACCAAGGACCAGCCCGATAGAAGGAGAGTCACATGCACTTGCGAACCCGAACCGCCCGCCGCCGCGGCGCCGTGCTGCCCCTGGTGGCGCTCTGCACCGTGGCCATGATGGGCATGGTGGCGCTGGCCATCGACATCGGCATGATCGCCGTCGCGCGCACCCAGTGCCAGAACGCGGCCGATTCCGCCGCCATGGCCGGGGCGCGCACGATCAACGGCAACTCGACCGGCAACTACGGCTACGGCTCGGTCCCCGGCAACGCCATCACCGCCGCCGTCGCCAACAAGGTCTTCGCGGTGAACGTCCAGGGCAACCCCAGCACCGTCACCAACGTTGGCCCGACCGACTCGCAGGGAAACTACTACACCTTCCAGTCCGGCCAGGTGAAGGTCGAGGTGGGGACCTATGCCTACACCTACAACGACAGCAACCCCAGCGCGGAGGGGTTCTCGATCCAGATCCCGCGCACCGACACCACCGAGCCGTACAGCGCCGTCCGGGCCACGGTCAACGGCACGGGCAACTACTCCTTCGCCCGGCTCTTCGGCCTGACGAGCTTCAACACCAGCGCCCAGGCCACCGCCGTCCACCGCCCGCGCGACGTGATGATCATCATGGATCTGTCCGGCTCGATGCGCTTCCA
>JBBRPS010000418.1:0-9025 GCA_038227745.1 Gemmatales bacterium
GGCGCGAGCGCGAAACGGCAAGCCAGGCGCGCTCCGTTGGCGGAGCGCGCCTGGCTTGCCGTTTCGCGCTCGCAGTCCAGCCCCCGCACCCCCAACCCCTCTTCCCCGCGTACAGGGGCGAGGGGAGGGACAGGATTCCCTGCCGCGAGGGCGGCAAGCCTGTTGCCTCTCTGCCTCTCTCCCGTCGTCTGAATCTTGTGGACAACCTGGGACTGCGCTGGGATAACCGTTGAGGTCAGCGCCGAGGAGATCGCCCGCCAGGTGACGGCCGGAGAAAAATCGTGACAGAGCCTCACGTTAAACCTGAGGAGTCGGGCAACTCGACTTCGCTCGGTCTACTCGACCGCATGAAGGCGAAGGAGCCGGCGGCCTGGGAGCGGATGGTCAGCCTGTACGCGCCGCTGGTGGACCACTGGTGCCGCATCGCGGGCCTGCAGGACGCGGACACGGCGGACGTACGGCAAGAGGTGCTGCTTGCCGTGGCCCGGAAGGTTGAG
Organism: Gemmatales bacterium; assembly: GCA_038227745.1. Taxonomy (GTDB): domain Bacteria; phylum Planctomycetota; class Planctomycetia; order Gemmatales; family Gemmataceae; genus DASPXY01. Next base: position 498 of record JBBRPS010000418.1, read on the forward strand.
GACTTTCACCGGGACCAGGCCGGCGACACCTTCCGCGGCTGGCTCCGTACGATCGCCCAGCGCAAGTTGTCCGACCACTGGCGGAAGACGCGCGCCCGCCCGCTGGCGGGAGACGCGGAGGCGCAGGAGCAACTGGAGCACTTACCCGCGGCAGCGGCGAGCGATTCGGACGCCGCCGCCCTCACGGAGGAAACCCGGATCCTCTACCGCCGCGCCCTGGAACTGATCCGCCGCGACTTCGAGGAGCGTAGCTGGCAGGCGTTCTGGCGGCTCACAGTCGGCGGGGAGGGGCCGCGGGACGTGGCCCTGGACCTGGGCATGACTGCGAACGCCGTCTACCTGGCCCGGGCACGCGTGCTCGCCCGGCTCCGTGAGGAGTTTGGCGGCGTGCTCGACGGCTGATTCCTCTTCTGTTCGAGGTTGCCCCAGGGCGATGGGGCGACCGCTGCAGGGGCCACGCGCATGCAGGCCGTAAACCTGTCCCCCCGAGGGAACGACTGTCCGCCCCGGGAAGCCCTGGCGGCGTACTGCACCGGCCGGCTGTCGTCGCAGGCCCTGGAGGCAGTTGCGGAGCACCTCTCCGCGTGCCCCGATTGTCAGTCTTCCCTGGACGAAGTCCAGGGCGAGGCGGCGAGCAGCGATTCCCTGATCGGGAAGCTGCGGCGCTACGTCGCCCCGACAGCACTGGCCGAGCGGGCGGGGGTCGGCACGCACCTGACGGCGTTGGACGAGCGGATCCTGACGCAATCGGAGCTTCCGCCGGCCGCGGGAACGCCGCACCGACCGGCGCAGACGGCCTTCGGTCAGTACGAGCTGCTGGAAGAGATTGGCCGCGGCGGCATGGGAGTCGTGTACCGGGCGCGGCAGGCGCGGCTGAACCGGCTGGTCGCGCTCAAGATGATCCGCGCCGGGACATACGCCGACGCCCGCGAGCGCGACCGCTTCCGCGTCGAGGGCGAGGCGGTGGCTCGCCTGCAGCACCCCAACGTCATCCAGGTCCACGAATTCAACGAGCACGATGGCCAGCTCTTCCTGTGCATGGAGTACCTGGAGGGGGGTTCCCTCGCCGGCAAGTTGTCGGGGACCGGGTTGCCGGTGCGCGAGGCGGCCCGGCTGGTGCAAACCCTGGCCGGGGCGGTCCAGGTTGCGCACCAGCGGCAGATCGTCCACCGCGACCTGAAGCCGGCGAACGTGCTGCTGGCGGCCGACGGCACGCCCAAGATCAGCGATTTCGGCCTGGCGAAGCTGCTCGACACCGAGGGGGGCGAGACGGCGCCGGACGCCGTCCTGGGAACGCCCAGTTACATGGCGCCCGAGCAGGCCGCGGGCAAGGCCAGGGACGTCGGGCCGGCGGCGGACGTCTACGCCCTGGGGGCGATCCTGTACGAGGCGCTCACGGGCCGGCCGCCCTTCAAGGGGTTGACGCGAGTGGAGACGCTGGACCTGGTGCGCTCCGCCGAGTTAGTGCCGCCCGCCCGCCTGCGGCCTGAAGTCGCGCGCGACCTGGAGGCCATCTGCCTGAAATGTCTGGCAAAGACGCCGGCCGAGCGCTACGGCTCCGCGGCGGCGCTGGCCGAAGACCTGGGGCGCTGGCTGGATGGGGAGCCGACGCTGGCCCGTCCGGCGCGCTGGTACAGGCGGGCCTGGCGACGGGCACCGCATCGAGCCCTCGCCGCCGTTCTGCTCGTCCTGTGCGGCCTTGGGGCCGCGGTCCTCTATCCTCGGCTCACCGCCCCGGACCCGGAGCGGGCGGTCGCGGCGATCGAGGCGCGGCTGGCCCGGCGGGAGTCGGTCGTCCTGGTTGGGGAGAAGGGCGAGCCTGCCTGGTCGCGGTGGCGGACCGGAGAACAGTCCTCGCGGACGGCGCTGGCCGGGGACGGTGTGGTCAGCGTCCGCTCCTGGGGCCGCGCCATGCTGGAACTCGTGCGCGACCCTCGGGTGGAGCGTTACCGGATCCGCGCCGAAGTGCGCCACGAGCGCGGCGACACCCTGGGCGAGGCCGGGTTGTTCTTCGGGCTGCAAAGTTACCAGGCCGGCCCCGACGTCCTGTATTTCTACTTCTCTATCGCGTTCGATGACGTCCACGACCTTGTCAAACGGATGCAATGGGAACTCCCAAACATTCCACCCAAGAGGTTGAAACTGCCGCCGGGCAAGGGCCTGCCGCTGCCGCCCGGCAACCCGGTGAAACTGGGGCCCCAATTGTATGCGGAGGGCGAGCCGGACTCCCTTTGGGACGTCGGCGTGGGGGGGCCGATCCGAAAGTTCTTCACCCCCGCCGGGTTCGGCGGGGGACCGTGGCGACAGCTCTCCGTGGAAGTGACTCCGGAGGGCGTTCGCGGGACCTGGGAGGGTACTGTTTTCATCGGAGAAATCCCTGCGCGCACTATCCGGCAGGACACCCGCTCCGCGCTGACGAGCATGCAGAAGAGGCCGGCCCACGGAGCCTTCCTGAAAGGCGTCAACCCGATTTTCAGCCCGAGGGCCTCTCTGGGGCTTTACGTGAGCAAAGCGGTCGCTTCATTTCGTCGGGTCGTGATCGAGCCCATTGCCGAGAACGGCCAGAACCCGTAAGGAGGGACATCTGTCATGGCGAGTAGCGGCATTGTTATCCAGCACCCGAATCAAACGCAGCACGACAAGATCCGTCGTGGGACTTTTTATGCCTTCGGCAAGGCCAAGGGGGCTTGCGGGAACATCACGGGAGAGGTCAAGGGCGGCGATGGGAAATGTTACCCGGGACGTACGATAAAGGACGGGAAGCACTGGATAATTTTCTTCGATCTCCCCAGGGGCACCGACTACAGGCTCACGGTGAAGGGGAGCGTAACCGGCACGCAAACGGCGACCTTCGACGTGGAAACCAAAAATACGTTCGCCGACTTCGAGATGACGTACCCCTACGACACCACGCCGATCTGCAACACTTTCGCGGCGTACGGGAGCAGCGCGTTCACTTCTTCCGTGACCGGCCTCGCAGGAGTTGAGCCCGGGAACACGTGGTCGGGCCCGTCGACTTCGCAAACGTGGTGCGTCCATTTCGAGGATGTGGTGAACTCACCCTGCGATGTAGTGGTTACGGATGGGCAGCATACGGCCAGGCAGAACGGCGTGCCCGTCGCCAGCTCGAACTGCCTGATCCCCTGAGCCACGGAGAGCCATCTGGCCAGGCTTTTGCCGCCCCGTTCGGGCCGCCTGCTCCGCTGGGGCGGTTGACGAACGAGTCCCTCTCGTCCTTCTCCTGCCCGACGGGATCCCGTCGCGCAGAGATGTCGCCGGCGCCCCCTCATCGCCCAGGGGGGGCGCCGGACTCATACCAGGCCCCAGGTTCGGAACAGACCGTGGCCGGCCGGTGGCCCTTGCGTTCCCCACACCGCGGGAGGCGTCGGCCCTGCCTGCGGGAAACCGTCACGGACCGCCCTTGCCGAAGTCGAGGAGATCCTCGTCCACGGGCAGCGGGGCCGCGACGATATCCGGGGGCTTCGGCGGCGCTTTCGGCGGCCCGGCCGGCCTGGTGCTCGTGGCGGGCTTCGGTGCCGGGGTGGCACCACGGGCAGCGGGGGCGGAAGTCGAAGCACGGACCGGGCCAGTCGCGGCCGGAACGCTACCTGTCGGAAGCAGCCCGCCCAGGGTAGCGACCGGCAGCCAGATCTCCACGCCGACCATGTCCAGCGGCTGCAGCTGTCCGCCGGCGAGCATGCGGCGGATGTCCTCCAGTGTGTAAGGCCCTTCTGGCCTGCCGCCGCGCAGCAAACGGAAGCCGCCGCCCGGCCCGGCGGTCGGGGGACCGGAGGGAGGCGTCGGTCGCGGAGGCATCGGGGCAGGCCGCGGCGCTTCCTCCACCACCGGCTCCAGGTCCACGACTTCCTCCACCGGCGCGAGCGGGACCACCTCTTCCTCGACCGCCTCCAACTCGACGATATCCTCCTCGGCCTTCTTCGGCAGGGCCGCCTTGCCGGGTTTCGGGGCGGCAGGGGCGGCCTTCGGGGGCGCGTCGGCGGCCGCGAGCTGGGTGGCGCTGAACAGGCCCTTGACCGAGCGAGCCGGCACCCTCTTCGGGATGCCCTCTTTCCAGATCAAGTGGGCCGGCTGCAGGTAGCCATTGCCGGCCAGGTGCTTGAGCTGGGTCGAGGTGACCGGGCCGTGCTCTTCTCCGTCCACGTCGTAGAACCATTCGGCCGCCGCCATCGGTCAACCTCTCCCTGAATCGAGGTCGGGCGCGTGGGGCCGCACCTTCCGGCCCGCGAATGGTTGTATTATGCCTCCGCCGGACCGCCAGAGGAACGGAAATCCACGGCGTGGAGGCGGGCGGAATTGGGTTTTGACGGCCGCCGTCCGCCCGCGTAGGATTGGCGCAGGCTGGGCGCGCAGGGCTGCGCCCGGCCCTCCGACGGAGGGCCGCGGAATTCCGATGGCGTTGCGGCCCCGGTCGGGTATGGTAGTAGAGAAGGAGATTGTACCCCCGCCTGCCCACCCGCTGGACCGAACACCGAACCATGCCAACCTCCCTCCGCACCCTGCTCCTCCCACTCTCCGTCTCGGCCCTGTTCCTCGTCGCGTCGCCCACGTTCGCGGACGAGCCGGTCAGCTTCCGCAACGAGGTGATGGCGGTGCTGGGCCGCGGCGGCTGCAACGCCGGCACCTGTCACGGCAACCTCCACGGCAAGGGCGGCTTCAAACTGTCGCTGCGCGGCCAGGGCCCCGCCGCCGACTTCGCCGCCCTGACGCGCGACCTGATGGGCCGCCGCACCGACCCGCACCACCCCGCGGCGAGCCTCATCCTCCAGAAGGCGACGGCGCGCGTGCCTCACGAGGGCGGCCAGCGCTTCGCCGCCGGCAGTCCCGAGTACCGCTTGCTGCACCGCTGGATCACCGAGGGGATGCGCAATGACCTCGACACAGCGCCGGTCGTCACGCGGCTGGAGGTGACGCCGCACGAGGCGTACCTGATCGAGCCGCAGGATTCCTTGACCGTCCGTGCGGTGGCGGTGTTCGCCGACGGCCGTCGCAAGGACATGGCCGGCCTGGCTATTTTCGAGTCCACCAATCCGAAAATCGACGTGTCCCGCGACGGTGTCGTGAGCGGCGCCGCACCGGGCGAGACGACCATCGTCGCGCGGTATCTCGACCGGCAGGGGACGGTGCAGCTCGCGTTCGTGCCGGCTCGCCCCGGCTTCGTCTGGAGCAATCCGCCCGCCCACAACTTCATCGACGGGCACATCTTCGCCCGGCTGAAGAAGCTGCGCATCAACCCGTCGGAGCCGTGCAGCGACAGCGAGTTCCTGCGGCGTGCCTACCTCGACCTGCTCGGCCTGCTGCCGTCCCCGGACGAGACGCGCAAGTTTCTCGCCGACCCGGGCACGGACAAACGGGCGCGGCTGATCGACGACCTGCTGCGGCGGCCGCCGTTCGCCGACTACTGGGCGCAGCGGTTCTCCGACATCCTGCGCAACGAGGAGAAGCAGCTCGACCGCAAGGGCGTGCGGACGTTCCACCACTGGATCCGCCAGGCGCTCGCCGAGAACCGGCCGCTCAACGAATTCGCGCGGCAGCTCATCGTCGGCCGCGGCAGCACCTACAAGGAGCCGGCGGCCAACTACTACCGCGCCCTGCGCGACCCGTACGCGCGGGCGGAGGCGACGGCGCAGGTGTTCCTCGGCATCCGTATGCAGTGCGCCAAGTGCCACAACCACCCGTTCAACCGCTGGACGCAGAACGACTACCACCAGCTCGCCGCCTTCTTTGCGCGCGTGCAGTACAAGGTGCTCGAGAACAAGCGCCGCGACAAGCTCGACAAGCACGAATTCGTCGGCGAGCAGGTCGTCTACCTCGACGACAAGAGCGAGGTCAAACACCCTGTTACCGGCGCGGTGCTGCGGCCGCAGTTCCTCGGCGGCGCGGCGCTCGAAACCGGCAAGGACGTCGATCGTCTGAAGGCCCTGGCGGACTGGGTCGCGGCGCCGGACAACCCGTTCTTCGCCCGCACGCAGGCCAACCGCGTCTGGTCGTATCTGCTGGGCCGCGGCGTCGTCGATCCGAACGACGACTTCCGCGAGTCGAACCCGCCCGCGAACGGGCCGCTGCTGGACGCCCTGGCGAAGGACCTCGCCGACCACAAGTTCGACCTGAAGCACCTGATCCGCACCATCATGAACTCGCGGATTTACCAGCTGTCAGCGGTACCGAACGCCACGAATGGGGACGACGAGACGAATTTCTCGCACGCCCTGGTCCGCTCGCTGCCGGCCGAGCCACTGCTGGACGCGGTGGCGCAGGTGAGCGGCGTGCCGGTCCCGTTCGACGGCTACCCGCTCGGCATCCGCGCGACGCAGCTGCCCGGCATGCCGATCGCGCGGCGCAAGGAGGCCCTGGGCGACGGCTTCAAGTTCCTGCGGGTGTTCGGCAAGCCGGAGCGGCTGCTGAACTGCGACTGCGAACGGAACGACAACACGACGATGGCGCAGGCGCTGCAGTTCCTCACCGGACCGCTCGTGAACCGCGCCGTGAGCGACCCCGACAACCGGCTCGGTCGGCTGCTGAAGGCGGGCCGGTCGAACCGCGAGATTGTCGAGGAACTGTTCCTGGCGAGCCTGTGCCGGTTGCCGACGGAGGCGGAACGAGCCGCGCTGGTGGGGCGCGTGGAACGGGCGGTGGACCGGCGGGTGGCGCTGGAAGACGTGCTGTGGGCGCTGCTGAACTCGAAGGAGTTCTTGTTGCGGAAGTGACCCATGCCCTTGCTCGACCATTTCCATCCGCCGCTGCACGGCCCGCACCGCTGGGAGGGGTTCCACCACGCCTGGGCCACCTGCATCGTGCAGCAACTCAACCAGGACGTCCTGCCGCGCGATTACTTCGCCGCTCCGGAGATCAGCATTGGCCCGGAAATAGAAATCGACGTGGCCACGTTGGAGCAAGCGCGGTCTTCCGGGGAGGGGAGCAAGGAAGCCGGCGCGGCGGTTTACTCGCCCCCGCCCCCGGAGTTTAGCGTTCACGTGAGCTTTGCCCATCTGGAGGGTATCGAAGTCCGCGTGTACCAGGATCTCGACGGCGCCCAGCTTCGCGCTGCCATCGAGTTGGTCAGCCCGGCCAACAAGGACCGGGATGAGAATCGGCGGACGTTTGCGGCGAAGTGCGCCAGTTATCTCAAGAACGGGATCGGGGTCGTGATTGTCGATGTCGTGACATCGCGGTCCGCTAACTTGCATGAAGAGGTATTCACGCTCCTCGAAGTGAAAAGCCGCCGGCCCGCCTGGACACCCCCGACCGGCCTGTACACCGTGGCTTACCGGCCGGTCCCCGTCCGCAAGAAGCCGCGCGTCGAGGTCTGGCCCGAGGTGCTGGCGCTGGGCGAAGTGCTGCCGGTGATGCCGTTGTGGCTGAGGCTCGACCTGTGCGTGCCGGTGCGGTTGGAGGAGAGCTACCTCAACACCTGCCGGTCCCTGCGGATATCGGCCTGATGCGATCAGCGAGACTTGGAAAGTATGCCGGAGAGGGGAGAGTAAGGCGAAACGGAGGTCGGGGAGTATGCCATTGTGGATTCCTGGACGTTCGGTGTGCTGTGACTGCGGCCAGACACTCCACGCCGGTGACAAGGTAATCATGCTACCGCCGGCCTGGCTGGAAGCCAGCGAACCTATGCATAACTTCGCGGGAGCCGTGTTCCATCGGGAGTGCTGGGAAGGTTGGCCGCTGCGGGAGCGATTCGCTGAGCGGGTTAACGCGTCACCTCGAACGGGGTATCGCGTCCACGCCGACGGCAGATGGGAGTTCATCGCGCAGGCACCTGCCTGACGAGTTAACCTCGTTGGGTAAGTCAGGGGTACGAACACGGGAAGCCGGATCTTCGGAGAATGGTGTCATGCCTCATGGTTCTCTGAGCAGTCTATTCGCTCGAAAAGCATTCACCCGTCGTCGTCTGCTCCAAATCGGCGGCATGGGGTTGCTCGGCGCGCTGCTGCCGGACCTGCTTCAGGCGAGCGAAGGCCGCCGCCGCGGCCGCGCGAAGTCCGTCATCTTCCTGCACCAGTTCGGCGGCCCGAGCCATCACGATACCTTCGACATGAAGCCCGACGCCCCCGAGCAGGTCCGCGGCCAGTACCGGCCCATCCGCTCCAGCGCCCCGGGCATCGTCGTCTGCGAGAAACTGCCGCGCATGGCCCGCGTCATGGACAAGGTGACGCTCGTCCGCAGCGTTCGCCACGAGATGCGCAACCACAACTCGGCAGGGTATTACAGCCTCACCGGCTTCGCCCCGCCGATCGACGATCAGCGCCTGCGCGACAGCCGCGACCTGTTCCCCGCCTACGGCAGCGTCGTGGACCGCTTCGGCCCCGCCGTCGGCGGCACGCCCACCTTCGTCAGCTACCCGCACGTCATCGCCGACGGCTCCATCACGCCCGGCCAGCACGCCAGCTTCCTCGGCCAGCAGCACGACCCGTTCTTCATCGGCCAGGACCCCAGCGCCGCCGACTTCCGCCTCCCCGAACACAGCCTGCCCGACAACCTCAGCCCGCAGCGGTTGGAGAACC
>JBBRPS010000419.1:0-9016 GCA_038227745.1 Gemmatales bacterium
CGGGGGGCGAGCGCGTGAAGCTCACGCGCTCGCCCCCCGCGCAGCGGGATCTGGCTCACCGCTCGCGGCTAAACTTTTCACGGCGCGATCGGCACCGGCTCGCGTGCTTGAGGCCCCCTGGGCGTTCCGCCGCGAGGTACTAGCGCTCGGAGATCTGCAGCCGGTCGTTCACCTTCTCGACGCCGGCGGTGGTCTCGGCCAACTCGACGGCCCGGCGGCGCTGGGCGAGGTCGCGGACCTTGCCCTGCAGCTCGACCGTGACGCCGCTGGCTTCCACCTTGATGCCGAGGTCCGCGAGGTCTCTGTCCCACCGCAGCCGCGCCGCGACGCGGCCGGCGATGGCCAGGCCATCGCCGCCGGGGCCGAGGCCTTGCCAGCTCTGGCTCACGCCCGCGCGGGCGTCCGCCGTCAGCGCCTCGGCGCCGGCCGCGAGGCGCCGGCCGACCCTGGCGAGGCGTTCGGTGTCCTGTTTACTGCAGCCCGCGCCCAGCGCCGCCAGGCCGAGCAGCAGCCACTTCCCGAGCTTGCCCATCGCGCGCCGTGTCCCCATTCGGGTTTTTTTGTTGACTCCGCCACCTGCGCGGCGGAGTATGCCCATCCGGGTAACGGACATCAAGGCCAAACGAAGGACCCCCATGCGCTTCCACGACCTGACCTGGCCGCTGCTGCGGCAAGTCCCGCGGGACACCACGATCGTCGTCGCTCCCATCGCCGCGTGCGAGCAGCACAGCCGCCACCTGCCCACCTTCACCGACACCCTCCTGGTCACCGCCGTCGCCGAGGGCGTCGAGCAGCGCCTGCCGGAGCAGATGCTGCTGCTGCCGACCCAGTGGTTCGGCGCCAGCTCGCACCACCTCCGCTTCGGCGCCACCCTGTCGGCGGAAGTGGACACGCACATCGACATGATTTGCGACCTGCTAAGGCCTCTGCTCGACGACGGTTACAAGCGGCTGCTGGTGCTGAACGGCCACGGCGGCAACATCGACACCATGCAGGTGGCACTGCGGCGGCTGCAGGCGCGCTACCCCGACCGGCAGCTCGGCGCCGCCTCGTACTGGGACCTTGCGCAGCAAGAGCTGGCCGCCCTCGCGGAGGGGCCGCGCAAGGTGATGGGGCACGCCTGCGAGTTCGAGACGTCGATGGTGCTGGCGCTGCGCCCGGAGTTGGTGCGCCGCGACGAGATCAAGGACGACCCGCCGCCGTCGGAGCCGGCGCTGCGCGGGCTGTACCTGTGCGAGGACATGCGCCAGCGCACCGACCACGGCGCCGTCGGCTACCCCGAACGCGCCGGGGCCGAGAAGGGGCGGGCGCTGATCCAGGCCGCCATCGAGCGCACCGTCGAGGTCGTCGAGGCGCTGCTGAAGCGGCCGCTGCCGTCGTGAGCCGTGGAAGCTGCGCCGTCCCGGGCGATCTGTTTGACTGCGCGGGTCACGCGGGTAGAATGATCTGTAGATGGCATGCCAGCGGAACACGCCGTCGCGGACAGGATGTGAGGGGAGAGTGGCGTTTCATTAGTCTCTCTGAGGAGGGCATGACCATGATTCGGCGAGGTTTGGCAGCGGCGGCTGGCGCGGTACTGGCGCTGGTCGCCGGCACAGGCGCCGCCAGGGCGGACGACACGGTCCGCCTGAACATGAGCGGCAACGACGACACCCCGGCGCTGAAGCTCGGGTTCGACGGCGAGGCGAGCACGGAACTCGTCCGGTACGGTGGCGGCTACCGGGGCGGCTATGGCGGCTACCGGGGCGGCTACGGCGGGTTCTACCGGGGCGGCTATGGCGGCTACCGGGGCGGCTACGGCGGGTTCTACCACGGCGGCTATGGCGGCTACCGGGGCGGCTACGGCGGGTTCTACCACGGCGGCTACGGCGGCTACCGGGGCGGCTACGGCGGGTTCTACCACGGCGGCTACGGCGGCTTCTACCGGCCCTACTACGCCGGGTTCTATCGGCCGTACTATGGGGGCGGCTACTTCGGATATTCCGGCTATCCGGGATACGGATCGTACGGTTACGGCTACCCGAGCTACTCCTACGGTTACGGGTATCCGAGCTACTATGGGTCGTACGGGTATTCCTGCCCGATCAGTGCCACCCCGAGCGTGATGCTGTCCACTCAGACGGTCATCGGCCCGAGCGGGAGTGCCTACAGCCCGTATGTGCCGCCGATGCCCCCGGCGGACGGGACCGGCACGGGGCCGTTCCCCTACGACGGCGGCCCGGCCAATCCGATCCCGCTCCCGCTCCCGCGGGAGGTCCAGCCCGCCCCGGCACCGGCGAAGGCCCCGGCCCGCCCGCTGGCCTCGGCGGGTACACTGTTCGTCTCCGCGCCGCCTCAGCCCGCGGTCGCACCCCGCCGCACTTCGGGTTTCGCTTACCCGGCCTACGGCGAGGACAGCCGCGGGAGTTCGTTCGGGACGGACCGCACGCGCACGGGGAGCCGGCGCTAGTCTCGCAGTCTGCCGAGCATGCGTAACACCAACGCCGCGTGCCCTCCACGAGGGGCACGCGGCGTTTCCTTTTCCCCGGCCCCGCGCTCACCCCACGATCATCCGCACGAGCAGCCAGAGGAGCAGTTCGACGGCGAGCAGACAGCAGGCCCCCACGCCGGCGAAGATCAGGTCGCGCCGGGTGGGGTGGAGCAGCGCTTCGCCCAAGGGCTTCTCGGTGTGGACGATGGCGACGGGGACGAGGGCGGGCGCCGCCGGCGCGGTGGGCCTGGCGGCGGGAGCGGGTGGGGCCGACGCGACGACCGGCGGCGCGACGGCAATGGCCACCGCGGCGGCCGGTACTCGCACGTTCGCTGTCGGAGGAGCCGCGGGGGCTGTGCTCGCGACGGGCGCCCGTGGCGCCGCGGCCGGCTCGCCGTCGGCGGGGTTCGTCTCCACCCAGGCGAGGTACGCCTTCAGTTGCGGCCCCGGCTCGGGGGCGGCCGGCGGCTCGGGCAACTGCGGCACCAGGGCCTTGACCGCCTTCGCCGCCTGGGACGCGGTCAGATAACGCTGCGCGGGGTCTTTGGCCAGGAAGCTGTCGAGCACCGCCTGGAACGCCTCCGGCACGTCCGGGTTGAGCTGGCGGACCGGCTTCGGCGGCTCGGTCGCGTGCCGCACCATCTGCCGGACCACGCTCGAGTCGGGGAACGGCGACTGCCCCGTCAGCATCTCGTAAAAGACACAACCCAGACTGTAAATGTCGGCACGGATGTCCGCCGCGTGGGCATTGCGGGCCTGCTCGGGGGCCATGTAGTCCGGTGTCCCCAGCAGGGCGCCCTCGTTGGTCAGCTCGCCCACGTCCGCGGCCCCGGGCGCGCCCTCGTCGAACAGGGCGCGGCCCAGGCCGATGTCGAGGAGCTTCACTCTTTGCGACCGCGTCGTGTCCGGTTGGCCGGCGGCCCGCGGCGGCACGAGCATCAGGTTGGCGGGCTTGAGGTCGCGGTGGACCAGGCTCTCGTCGTCGAGGTGCTGCAGGCCGCGCAGCGCCTGGAGCAGGACGTGGACCGCCTCCTGGGGCGGCAGGCGCTGGCGCCGCTGCAGCACGTCCTCGAGCGTCTCGCCGTCGAGGTACTCCATGACGATGTAATTCAGGTCGCCCCGGGTCTTGCCGACCTGAAAGGTGCGGACGACGTTGGGGTGCCTGAGGCGCTGGGCCAGGCGGGCCTCGCGCTGGAAGCGCGCCAGCAGGTCGGCGTGCTTGGCCCTGGACGGCGGCAGCACCTTGACGGCGACGATCTGGCCGAGTTTGTGGACGGCCTTGTAGACGCCGGCCATGCGCCCCTGGCCGATGCGGTCGAGGAGCTTGTAGTCGCCGACGATCAAGAGGTCGGCGAAGCCGCGGGTGAGCATGCCGAGCTGAAAGTCGGTCACGTAGCCGGCGGCGATCATCCACTTGCTGAACCGCCCGGCGTCGTCCGCCGCGTCCTTCGCCTCGCCGCGCCAGCGCTGGCGCATGGTGCGGATCGCCTCCGGCTCCAGCAGCCGGTTGCGCGCCAGCTGGTTGCAGAGGCCTTCGACCGTTTGCTCCATGACCGTTTCCACCCCCCCGCCGCGAGCTGTGGGGCAAGATGGTATCTTGCCATGTTTCGGCAAGATGGTATCTTGCCGAAACATGGCAAGATACCATCTTGCCCCACAGTCGAAGCCGTTCGTCAGCCGTCGATCGCCCCCGCGGACATCGGCCGTTCGACCGCATCCACGAGCACCTGCCAGAACTGCCGCAGCGCCTCGCGGTCACTGCCGGGCAGACCGTCCGGCGCGTACGCCAGGCTCGCGTACAGGTTGGCCAGCCGCGCCGCGTCGCCCTCCAGCACAGGGAATTCGCCGCCGACGCGCCCGGCGAACTCCAGCGGCGTCTCGCCCGCCTGCCGCCCCAGGCCGCGCTCCGTCGCCCACGCCTCCAGCGCCTCGAAGCTGTAGCGCACCAGCGCCTCTTCCGTCAGGACGTCGGCCTGCCCCGTCAGGAACGGGTCGCGGAATGACGCGAACGGCCGTGGCTTCGGCCGCTCCGCCGCTTTTTCTTCCTGCGCCGCCGCGGCGCCCCCGCCGCCCCACAACCCCTCCCACCAGGCCCGCAGCGTCTCCAGCAGGCGCCGCGCCCAGTCGGTGAAGTTCGCCAGCCAGCGCAGCCCCGAGCGGAACAGGAGGAACAGCACCACGAGCGCGACGAGGATGCCGACGATCCACTTGAACAGCGTCGCGACCGTCTCGCTCACCTGCGGCAGCGCGGGCGCTTCCCGCTCCCGACCGGCCTCGCCGCCCTTGCCGTCGGCGCGCTCGTCCTTCTTGTCGTCCTTCTTGTCGTCCTTCGGGCCGCCCGCGGCCTTGCCCTTGCCCGACTTGTTCCCATCCTGTTTCTGACCCTCCTTGCCCTTGTCGCCCTTGCCGTCGCCCTTCTCGCCCCCGGACCCGGACTTGCCCTCCGTGCTGCTGCTGCCGTCCTTGTCCTTCACGCGGCCCTTGCCGTCGCGGCCCTCGCCCTTCGCGTCCTTGCCCTTGCCCTTGCCCTCGGCCCCCTTGCCCTTGTCGCCGCCCGTGCCGTCGCCCTCCTGTGCGTTCTCCGACGCCTTGCGCTCCGGCGAGCCCACCAGCCCGGTCCACTCCAGGAAGCCGCGGTACTCCGCCGTCGGCCGCGGTAGGAACGCCCCGACCGTCAGCAGCGCGAAGATCAGCAGGCCGCCGAATATCAGCCAGACGCTCGTGACCGCCGCGGGCATCTTGAGCTTGCGCTGGCGCAGGTAGCGGCGCAGGCCGAGGAAGCTCGTCGTCAGCAGCAGCCCCAGGCCGCTGCCGACGTAGACCGTCATGAGGAAGAAGACATAGCGCTGGGCGGCGGCGCCGCGGGCCTTGTCGGCGGAGAGGAGTACCTGCCCCAGGCCGAACAGCGGCAGGGCGGCGAGGGAGAAGTACACCACCCAGACACCGGGCGCGTGGGGCCGCCGCGCCTGCTCCGCGCGGTACTTGCGGTAGCGCCCCCACCAGCCCGCCAGGCCCGCCGGCTCCTTCTTGCGCTTCTTGTCGCGCTCCTTCGCCTCCTCCTGCGGCGGGTCCGCGGGCTGGGCGTTCTGTTCCAGGCCGGCGGCCTCCAGCAGGCCGGCGCCGGAGGCGTCCACCGCATCGTCGATTAGCGTGCAGTCCCAGGTGAGCTTGTGCGCGCTCCACCAGGTCACGACGATCAGAAAGAGGTTGATGGCCCAGCCGAACTGGGCGAGGTGCGACCCTGGAGGGTACTCGACGTAGACCAGCAGCGCGACCCAGACGAGCCCACCGAGGATGAAGCCGTACAGGCCGGCACGGTCGGCGATATCGCCCTGCATCGAGATGCGCGCGATCAGCACGGCGCCGAAGACGAAGAAGAACAGGATCCACTGCAGCCGGCCGGTGTATTGCCCGACGTAGAGGACTTCGAGCAGGAAGAATACCAGGCTGCCGACCAGCGCCATGATCAGCACGGGGCCGATGGCGATCGCCACGTAGTCGGCCAGCGTCTTCTCGGTCGTCGTCTTGGCCATGTCTCGCACCTGGACCTGGCGAGCGGCCGGGTTTACCCCGGCCGTCTTTCCCCCACGGCGGGGGCAAGCCCCGCCGCTCGCTTCAGCGCAGCACCTGCTGCTGACACACCACCGCCAGGCTGACCTCGTCCCGCACACTGCGCACGTCGATCCCCTCGGCCAGCAAATGGCCCAGCGCCCCCTCCTGCTTCTCCTCGCCGAAGATAATCAGGATGGCGGTCACGGCGTGCCCGCGCCGCCGCAGGTTGCCCAGCGCCAGCGCGGTCTCCGCGGTGACATCGCCCAGGATCGCGACCACCGTGGCGTCGCGCGGCAGCCGGCTCGCCGTCTCCACCACCAGCTGCGCCAGCGTCAGCCCGTCGGTCAGCTCCACCCGCGCCAGCGTTTCCCGGATGCGCTGGAACTGCTCCACGCCGCGGCGCGTCTCGACGACGAGCGGCTGCAGCCGCTCGCTCTCCTCCGCCATCGAGGCGCTCTGCAGGGCCGCCTGGCGCGTGCGGTAGTCGTGCGCCCAGCCCTCCTGGCGGATGCGGTCGGCGGCGTCGCGGCCGTTCGTCACCAGCCCCACCTGCTGCCCCATCTGGTAGACCGCGTGCGCCAGCGACGCCGCCGTTGTCACCGCCAGTTCCGAGCGGAACGGCTCGCCGCGGCTGGGGTAGTTCGCGCGGTGCAGGTCGAGCAGCACCGTCATGCCGGCGATGGTGGACGGCTCGTAGATCTTGCTGTGCAGCATGCCGGTCCGCGCCGTCGCGCGCCAGTGGATGCGGTTGAGCGGGTCGCCCGCCTCGTATGGGCGCACCCCGGCGATGCGCGTCGGGTCCTCGTAGAGGCGGTGCGTCAGCCTTACCTCGCCGACCGGCCGGCGCGACGCCAGGTCATAGCCCTCCAGGGGCACGACGCGCGGGTAGACCAGGACGAAGTGCGGCGCGGTGCCGACGCGGTAACGCCGGTGCAGGCCAAACAGGTCGCCGCTCTCGAGCACCAGCGGCCCGACCTGGTAATAGCCGCGCATCAGGAACTCGATCTGGTACGGCATCTCCGCCTCGCCGTGGCCCCAGAGCATCACCAGCTTCATGCGCTTCTTGCGCACGCGCAGGCGCGCGTGGTTCTCGACGAGGGCCTTGGCCGGCAGCATGTCTTCGAGCAGCACCCACGGCACCGGCAGGGTGCCGCCGTTGCGCACCTTGACCGCGACGTCGATCACCTCGCCGACCTCCGCGGTGACGCGGTCGCAGCGCCGCTCGGCCGACAGGTTCTCGGTCCACGACCGGGCCAGGACGCGGCTGAGCAGCAGCAGGCCGAGCAGGACGTACATGGCGTACGCCAGCAGGCCCGTCTCCAGCACCAGGGCCGCCAGCAGGATCAGGGCGGCGGCGAGGAACCATTTCATGGGGACACCCCGCGCGAAACGGCAAGCCGACTACCTCGTTCCCACGCTCCGCGTGGGAACGAGATCAATCAGGAGGCGTCGGCCCCGGCCCGCGATTTCAGCACCGGCACGGGCACGTTCGCCAAAATCTCGTTGACCACCGACGCCGCCGTCACCTTGCGCAGCCGGCTCTCCGGCCTGAGGATCAGCCGGTGCCCCAGCACCGGCTGCGCCATCCGCTTGACGTCGTCGGGCAGCACGAAGTTCCGACCGCCGACCGCCGCCAGGGCCTGGCCGGTGCGGAACAGCGCGATCGACGCCCGTGGACTGCCGCCCAGAGACACGTCGGCGTGCTGGCGCGTCGCCTGCACGATCTCCAGCAAGTACCGCCGCACCTTCTCGTCCACGTAGATGCCGCGCACCGCCTCCTGGCACGCCAGCATGTCCGCCGCCGACACCACCGGCTGCAAATCGTCGATCGGGTGCCCGTGCTGCAGTCGCTCCAGCATCTTGCCCTCTTCTTCAATGGTTGGGTAACCGAGCGACAGCCGGACGAGGAAGCGGTCGAGCTGCGCCTCCGGCAGCGGGAACGTGCCCTCGTGATCGACCGGGTTCTGCGTGGCGACGACGAGGAACGGCGGCTTGAGGCTGTAAGTTTGGCCGTCCACCGTCACGCGCCGCTCGCCCATCGCCTCCAGCAGGGCCGACTGCGTCCGCGGCGTCGCCCGGTTGACCTCGTCGGCCAGGACGATCTGCGCGAAGATCGGCCCGGCGCGGAACTCGAACTCGGCCGTCTTCTGGTTGAAGATCGACGCGCCGGTGATGTCGGTCGGCAGCAGGTCGGGCGTGCATTGCAACCGCTTGAACGCGCAGCCGACGCTCCGCGCCAGCGCCCGCGCCAGCATCGTCTTGGCGACGCCCGGCACGTCCTCGAGGAGGATGTGGCCCTCACAGAAGTAGGCGACGACCGACAGCACGATCTGCTGCCGTTTGCCGACGATGACCTTCTCGACGTTGGCGACGATCTTGCTCGCCGTGGCTGCGACTTCAGACATGGGGAGGGTTCGCGTGTGCGGGGCGGGACTCAGGACGGGGGCTTGAGGCTAATGTTATTCTCCCGGGCGAACTTCTGCTGCGCGTCCTGCAGCTCCGTCATGAGGACGCCGGTCTGCTGGAGGACCGGGCGGAGGACGCCCTGGATGCGGACGTCGCGCCGGGCCGGCGGCAGGTCGGGATCCTCCAGGAGGTGAATCAGCTCGGGATACTCCTTTTTCAGGGCCTCCTCCTGCTGGCCGAGGATGCGGCGGAAGACCTCCGCGACTTCCTTTGCGGCGCTCGCGGAGGGCACGGCCACCGCCGCGAACTCCTTCTTTGCCTCCGCGACGGCGGCGCCGAGGTTCTTCTCGGCCGCCTTGACCTCGGCGAGGTTGACGGCTTGGTCGCCGCCGGTGACGTTGTCCCGGAAGCGCTTGACGGCGGCCTGGATCTTGTTGGCGCTGGTCGCCACGGTGTTGTTGAATTGCACGACGGGGCGCTGGCCGCAGCCTGCGGCCGCCAGCGCGAACAGGACCGTCAGGAGGGGCGCGACGTGTTTCCGTCCCGGCATGGACCAGCCCTTTTCCGACGTTTAGCCGCGAGCGGTGA
>JBBRPS010000420.1:0-9011 GCA_038227745.1 Gemmatales bacterium
GAAAGAAAGACCGAAAGCGGCGCTGAGCGCCGCACTCCAAAGCGCGCCGCTTCCCCTCTTTCTTTGGCGGCCGCGGCGGCCCGGGGCGCAAGAAAGAAAGACCGAAAGCGGCGCCGAGCGCCGCACTCCAAAGCGCGCCGCTTCCCCTCTTTCTTTGGCGGCCGCGGCGGCCCGGGGCGCAAGAAAGAAAGACCGAAAGCGGCGCCGAGCGCCGCACTCCAAAGCGCGCCCCCCGCTACACCCGAACAGTCACCCATAGGCCCCATGAGCACACGGGGGCGGAGCCCTGGGACTTCACCTGTCCGTACAGCCCCTATTACTCCACCCCCCGCGATTACACGAGGGGCTAAATTAGGCGTTGCCGAGCGCGGTTCGCGCCCGCTGGATCAGGTCGTTGTCGCGCTCGCCCGCCCCGCGCAGCCAGAACATGCTCGACGCCAGGAAGCGGCCACGCCACGCCGGCGTCGCGCTGTAGAAATCCTCCAGCGCCGCCGAGCTGAACTTGTAGTCGTGCGCATCGCGGCCCTTGGTGAAGATCAGCCGCCGCGCCGCGGCCATCAGGCCCTGTGCCCCGGCCTCCGGCTCGGCCTGCAGCAACCCCAGCGTCTTGCGGGCGGCGGCGACATTATCGCGGCGGACGTCGGCGAAGATCTCCTCGATCGCCTCCGGGCCGCGCCGGCGCACGTCCTGCCGCTCTAGCGTGTCGATGCGCAGGTCAGCCAGTCGGCCGCGCCCCAGCATCGCCTGGCGGAACATCGGCAGGAACGCCGCCGCCTGCAGCGTCAGCAACCGCCGCGTCTCGTCGTTGCCGCTCGCCTGGTAGCCGTAGTGCAGCGCGTTGACGGTCGTGACGCAGTGCAGCCCGACGATGCCCGGCTGGCGCATGAGCAGCTCGCCGGCCGTCAGCAACAGGCCGTCCCACACGCACGCCGGGTCGATGCCGTCGTTCAGCACCGCGACGACGCGGTCGGAGCCCTCCGCGGGCGTGGCGGTTCGCAGTGTGCCCAGCAGGTCGGCGGCCGCCTGGGCCACGACGCGGCCGCGCTGCCAGTCGCGGCGGATGCGCGCGGCACGCTGCAGGTTCTCGCGCCCCGGCCGGTCCTGGTCGGCGTCGCGCTGGGCGGGGTTGCCGCCCTCGTGCTCCAGCAGCGCGAACGCCAGCGAACGCATCACCGGCTCGGCGTGGCGCCAGCCGATCGTCTGCAGCGTGCGCCAGGCGTTGGCCGTGTAGATCGCCTTGTGGCCGATATCGCGGAAGTCGCGGGAGCCGTAGCGCCAGAACAGCTCGATGACCTCCGTCGCGCCGGCGCTGCGCACCAGCGACGCGATGGCGGCGTCGGCCCCTTCCTCGTCCCAGTTGTCCATCGCCTCGATGAAACGGCGGCGCGCCTGGTCGGCGGGCGGCAGTCGCGACTCGTTCACCGGCGGCATGACCCAGTCGGTCGCCTGGAGGCTGCGGGCCTGCGAGGACTTGAAGTTGTCGAGCGACCAGAACAGCGGCAGCCAGCGGTCGCGGTCCTGGGCGGCGAGCGAGGCGAGGTGCGCGGAGTTGACGACGAGGACGGCGTGGAACTGGAAGCCGACTGGCCGCGGCCGGATGCTGCGGACGCCGGCCAGCAGCAGAGCGGCGAGGAGTTGCTGATAGCTGGTGCCGGTGCGGACGCGCTGGCCCGCGGTTTCGAGCAGACGCTCGCGCGGCGTCTCCTCGATTATGCGAACGATCGGTTCGATGTCGGCGCCGAAGCGGACCATGTTGCGAGGCACCTGCACGTCCGCGGCGGACAGCGACGGCAGGTTGCGCAGGAACGCGAAGTCACCGAGGGCGGCGACGGCGCCGACCCGGGCCGCGTTGGTCAGAAAATCCCGGCGGGTGTGTGGAGAGGACATGAGACCCCCTTGCTGGGCCGGCGGCGGAGAGCCGCCGGCGACGGGTGAATGGGACGCCTTTGCGGGACCTCGCACCGGGGGGCGTGTAGCGCTTCGTGGCCGACTCGCTCCGCGAGTCGGCCACGAAGCGGTTTAACCGTGCTCACCCGCGGGCCGGGGCGGGGACAGGACGGGTTGGCCCGGCTCACTCGCTCCGCCGATGGCGCGAAGGTACGCCGCGTTCTTCTTGACGCCGCGGTAGATCAGGAAGCCCACCACGAAAAACGAGCCGTAGCCCGCGCCCAGCATCAGGTAAATGCTCTGGTTGTAGGCGGCGGGCAGGTTGTTCGTGTCCTCGTCCTCCGAACCGGAGGAGGCAATCGCCTCCTGTCAGGAGGGGCACGCCCGCGCGCCGCGCGGCAGGCCCGCGAGAGCCAGCAGCGTCAGGGTGCCGAGCAGGAACAGTCGCACGTAACTCATGGCAGTCTCCTCACCCGTCCATTCTACTCCCCGCTCAGGAGGGTGGATAGAGATGGTAGAGCATCCAGTAAACGACCACGCCGGTGACCGAGACGTACAGCCACAGCGGCAGCGTCCAGCGGGCCAGGCGCGTGTGCCCGCGCAGCCGGCCGCGCAGCCCGAGATAGGCGGTCACCAGCGCCAGCGGCGCCACCACCGCCGCCAGCACCGTGTGCGTCAGCAGCACCCCGAAGTACACGGGGCGAATCCACCCCTCGCCGACGAACCCCGTCGGCTTGCCGTCGAGGATGACGAAGTGGTAGTAGAGGTAGCACGCCAGGAACAGCGCCGCGACGCCCAGCGCCGCGAGCATGCAGACGATGTGCAGGGTGAGGCGGCGGGCGCGCACGGCGAGGAAGCCGAGTATGAGCAGCAGGGCACAGGTGCCGTTGAGTGCCGCGTTGATGGCCGGCAGAGGCAGGCGCATCGCCAGCAGCCTGGCCCGCCGCCCGAGTCGCTCCATCTGGGCACTGTCCTTGCCGTCCACGTAGCCTACCATCTCGCCGTCCCGGTTCACGAGGATCACGCGGAAGCTGTGGTTGACCTCGAAACCGGGCCTGGGGTCCTTGACCTTCTCGACGGCCTGGTAGAAGCCCTTCTGGATGAGGTCGTACATCGGCTGGTCGTCGCCGGTCGTGGTCAGGAACAGCCAGCGCTCCGGGTCGGCGTGCTTCTCCTTCGCGTACTCGCGCAGGCGTTCGGGCGTGTCCTGTTGGGGGAACACGCTGAAGCTGACGAGCCGGACGTCGTCAACGCCGGCGAGCTGGTCCTGGAGGCGGCGCATGTTCTCGATGGTGGTCGGGCAGCCGCCGGCGCAGGCGGTGAAGAAGAACGAGGCGATCCAGACCTTGCCCTTGAGGTCCGCGAGGCCGACGGTCTTGCCTCCCCGCTCCGTGAGCGCGAAGTCCGGGACCTTGCCGAGGTTCGCGTAAAGGGGATCGAAGGCGGGCGAGTCGCCGAGCGCGCGGGCCGGCACGGACAGGAGCAGCGCCAGCACCGCGACGGCGAGACGACGCATGGGAGCCTCTTCGGACGGCCTGTACTGGCGCCGTTGTTAATCGGGGTGGTGCCAGCCCACCACGATGTCGGGCATCAGCACGATCATCATCATGATCGCCAGGATCACCACCGGGATGATGATGAAGAACAGCTTCGACCAGTCGTACTTCACGTGCATGAAGTACATCGTCACCAGGGTGGCCTTGCACACGGCCACCAGCATGATGATCGCCATGCCGAGCAGGGCGCCGAAGCCCATCGTGTGCTCGGCGAGGTTCACGACGAACGACATCGCCGTGAAGAAGCACAGCGCGACGAAGACGGTCAGGTAGATGTTGAACGTCGGCCCGTGGTGTGCGCCGTGCGCGTGGGCTGGCGCTTCGTGACTGTCTGCCATGTGATCGACTCCGGGGTCACTTCCCCGTTTAGCCGCGAGCGGTGAGCCAGATCCCGCTGCGCGGGGGCGAGCGCTCGCCGCTCGCGGCTAAACGAGGGCGTTTTTATACCAGGTACAGCAACGGGAACAGAAAGATCCACACGATATCGACAAAGTGCCAGTACAGGCCGGTCAACTCCAGCATGCTCTCGTGCTGAGGCCCCAGGCGACCGCGCAGCGCCAGCAGCAGGATAATAACAAAGATCACCAGCCCGCCGAAGACGTGCAGGGCGTGGAAGCCGGTCATGGCGAAGTAGCACGACGCCCACATGTTGCCGAACGGGATCGCGTGCGACAGGTGCAGGTCGGGATACTCTTCCAGCAACCCTTTCGTCTCGGGCGCCCCCGTTACCGCGTCCACCGGCTGGACGTGCTTGCTGCCGACGATCCGCAGGTTGACCCGGCGCGGGGTCAACTCGGGCAGCCGCTGCAGAAGGTCCCAGCAAGCGGCCGTCGCCTTCAGACTGGGCTCCTTCTTCTCCAGCGCGGCGCGATCGGCGTCCAGCGTCTTGAGCAGCCGCGCGTCGAGGCCGCGCTTGTTGTCGTCCGCCTGCTTCGTCTTGCTCCGCAACTGCTCGTCGAGATCCTTTGTGGCGGCCTTGTCGTCCTTCTTGGCCCCGTCCTTGAGGACCTTCGCACGCTCGGCCTCGATCGTTTCCGTGTCTTTCTTCAGCCCCTTGTCGATCTCCGCCTTTTTCTCGTCGGCCTCCTTGCGCCTCTCCTCGACGGTCTTGAGGAAACCCTTCCAGTCGTCCATCGCGGCGGGGGAGGCACCGGCGGCGTGGACCGGATCCTCGACGATGTGCTTGAGCTGATGGTCCACGTGCCGCAGGTAGCGCGCGCCGTTGTTGCTGTCGCCGAGCTTCTCGAATACGTGGCCCGGCAGGATCTCGTGCGCGAACTTCGCGCGGTACTCGACCGCCTTGATGGCGAGGAACACGCAGCCGAGCACCAGGGTGATGAAGATGTACAGCGTGGCGCGCTTGACATCGCCTTTGCCCAGGGCGTAGTGCGCCAGCACGACCGTCAAGCTGCTGCAAATCAGCACGAACGTGTTGAGCGCCCCAATCCACTCGACGAGGTGGACGTCGTGGGGAGCGGGCCACGGCTCCAACTTGTTCGGCTGGCCGTTGCGCAAGAGGAGGTAGGTCCCGATCAGTCCGGTAAAGAACATGATCTCGGTGACCAGGAAGAGCCACATGGCCAACTTGCCGTTGGGCAGGGGCAATCCCATGTGGGCCTGGGGTTCGTCAGCGACTGCGTGTGCCATAAAGTTCAGGGGTCAGGAGTCAGGTATCAGGGTCAGGGCCGCCTTACACGAGCAGCAGGGCGAGGAGCAGCGGCAGGTACAGCAGCGAGGCCCGCAGCACCCGGCGGGCCTGGGCGTTGGTCGTCTCGAACAAAAAGCCCAGCGTGGAGCGCAGGAACAGGGCGCCGAGCACCAGGGCGCCCGCCAGGTAGACCGGGCCGGCCTGCCACAGCAGGACGGGCAGGAAGCTCATCAGGACGAGCGCGATGCAATACAGCACCATCTGCCGGCCGGTCATGCGGCCATCGGGATCGACGACCGGCAGCATGCACAGGCCGGCGCGGCCATAGTCCTCGCGGTAGATCCAGGCAATGGCGAGGAAGTGCGGCACCTGCCAGAGGAACAGCAGCGCGAACAGCACTCCCGCCTCCGGGGCGAGCGTGCCGTGGACCGCCGTCCAGCCGATGACCGGCGGCAGCGCCCCCGGCACCGCCCCGACAAGCGTGTTGAGCGTCGTCCAGCGCTTCAGCGGCGTGTACAGGAAAACGTAGCTGGCGAAGGTAAAGGCGGCGATCAGCACCGTCAGCGGCTGTCGCGTGGCGAGCGCCAGGTACGTCAGCCCGCCGAGGCCGAGGGCCAGGCCGAACAGCCAAACTTCCAAAGGCTGCAGCCGGCCCGCCGGCAGCGGACGGTTCTCGGTACGGCGCATCAGGGCGTCGGTGTGGCGCTCGAAGAGCTGGTTCAGGGCGCTGGCGCCGGCGGCGACGAGGGCCGTCGCGCACACCGTATGGGCCAACAGCAACAGGTCGAGGTCGCCGCGCTTGCCTAGCCAGGCGCCCGCGGCCACGGTGAACAGGACCAGCACGGCGATGCGCGGCTTGGTCAGCTCGAGGTAGTCGGCGAGGCGCGAGCGCGGCAGCGGCAGGGCGACGGCCCCGGAGGACAACCCGTGCGCTGCGGGGGTAGCGGTCTTCATGCGGCGCCCTCCAGAGTGCTCGCCGGAGCCGGCGCCGTGCGCGACGCCCAGCCGACCTGGCGGTGGGCCAGCAGTGCCACCGTCACCGCGGCGGCGAACGTCAGCGCCCCCACGAGATAATGCGTCGAGCGGATCAGGTCCGTCTCGACGGGCAACGGCTCCACTTGACGCGGCATCTGTCCCACCAGGGTGAACTTGCTCAGCCACGATTCGATGCCCAGCAACAGTTGCAGTCCCACCAGCGCCGCCAGCACCCCCACCGCCCGCGTCCCCTGCCGTTCGTGCGGCGGCGGCTCAAAGGCCACCTTGACCAGCCACGCCACCGCCGCGACCACGACGAACGCGCCCAGCAAGTGCGCCCGCGCCCCGAAGGCGAGGTCGCGGTGGCGCACCAGGCCGCCCAGCACGAGCTGCAGGTAGATCAGCGACACGACCAGCAGCGACGTGTGCCGCAGCCGCGCCGAACTCGCGGAAGCCTGGGGAACGGGTGCGTTCCAGGCCCGCGAGGTCCACACCGCCACGCTGACCAGCAGCGCGAACACCAGGTGGGCGAAACAGCCGTGGATCAGCTTGAGTTCTCCGCCGAGCAGGACGTTCAGGTCCACGCGGTAGCGCCCGAGCATCCCCTGGGTGACGACGGCCGCCAGCACCGCCACTCCAACCCAACGCTTCCAGCCACGCCCCTTCGCCAGCAAGCCAACGCACAGCCCGATTGCGAAAATGCCCACAAGAAAACCGAACATCCGATGCATCAACTCGATCACGAGGGCGAAGTTGCCTTGCTTGACCGCGTCGATAACCAAAGGGACGATCTCCCACGGCCAGCGGAAGCCCCTGGGATCGACCATGCCCACGCCGCGCGTCGTGACCTCCGCCCCAAGGATCAGCAAGGGCAACGCGGCGCACGCCGTGGCGATGGCCCAGAAGTGGAGCCAGCGCGGCGGAGCGGGGATGGTGGTCGCTGTGTCCGTGGTCATGGTGATTCGCCCCCCGTGTATTCACGGGGGGCTAAATGCCCATCAATGCGCCGCTTCGACGGCACTGGGGAACTCGCCCGGCGCCGGCTTCTGTGTCTGCATCAGGTGGTCGGCCGCCGCGTCGATCGGGCCGTACTCGTACGGGCCGCGGTAGACGATCGGTATCGTCTCGAAGTTGCCGTGCGGCGGCGGCGACGGCGCCGACCACTCCAGCGTATTGCTGTTCCACGGGTTCCGCCCCGCCACCGGACCGCGGAACAGGCTGTAGAAGAAGTTGACCACGAACACGAGCTGCGACAGGAACAGCGCGAACGCCGCGATGCTCATCCACTGGTTCATCCCCAGCAGCGGCGCCTCGAAGTGTGTCATCGTGAAGTCGGAGATGCGCCGCCGCAGCCCCGCCTGCCCCAGGATGTGCATCGGGAAGAACACCGCGTTGCCCGTGATGAACGTCAGCGCGAAGTGGACCTTGCCCCAGCGCTCGTTCATCATCCGCCCGAACATCTTCGGGAACCAGTAATAGATCCCCGCGAAGATGCCGAACAGGCTGCTGGCGAACAGCACGTAGTGCAGGTGGGCGACGATGAAATACGTGTCGTGGATGGCGATGTCCACCGGCGTCGCCGCCATGAAGATGCCGCTCAGGCCGCCGATGATGAACAGCGCCACGAACGCCAGCGCGAACAGCATCGGCGTCGTGAACTGGAGGTCGCCCATCCACGTCGTGCCCAGCCAGTTGAACACCTTCACCGCCGACGGCAGCGCGATCATGATGGTCGCGATCATGAAGCCGGTGCCCAGGCGCGGGTCCATGCCGCTCTGGAACATGTGGTGGCCCCAGACGATGAACCCAAGGCCGGCGATGCCGGCGATGGAATAGATCATCGCCCGGTAGCCGAACAGCGGCCGGCGCGCGAACGTCGAAATGATGTCCGAGACCATGCCCATCGCGGGCACGATCATGATGTACACCGCCGGGTGCGAGTAGAACCAGAACAGGTGCTGCCACAGCAGCGTCTGGCCGCCGCCCGGCCCCGTCTGCCAGTTGCCGAAGATCAGGCCGTTGGGCGGCAGGAAGAACGTCGTGCCGATCGTCTTGTCGAGCAGTTGCAGGAACAGCGCCACCGTCAAAATGGGCAGGGCGAATGCCTGGAGCATGGCCGTGATGAACATGGCCCAGATCGTCATCGGCATGCGGAAGAGCGTCATGCCGGGGGCGCGCAGGTTGATGATGGTGGTGAGGTAGTTGACCGAACCCATCATTGAGGAGATGCCGACGAAGATCAGGGCCAGCAGCCAGTAGATCTGGCCGTGGCCGCTGTTGGGCGCCGCCGGCGACTGCAAGCCCTGTCCCGGCGGCAGCTGCGAGGTGGTCAGGGTCGGGTAGGAGGTCCAGCCCGCCGCCGGGGCACCGCCCTCGGCGAAGAAGCTGATGAGGATGAAGATGAACGCCGGCCACATGAACCAGTACGACAGCATGTTCAGCTTCGGGAACGCCATGTCCTTGGCGCCGATCATCAGCGGGATCGTGAAGTTGCCGAAGGCACCGACGAGGATCGGGATGATCACGAAGAAGATCATGATCGTGGCGTGCATACTGAACAGCATGTTGTAGAACTCGGGCGAGATGCGGCCGCCGTTGCTCCGCAGGAACATCGTGGACAGGCCGGGCAGCTCGGCGTGCGGCCAGGCCAGTTGCATGCGCACGAACATCGCCAGCAGGCCGCCGATGAACAGGAAGATCAGCGTCGAGAACAGGAACTGGATGCCGATGATCTTGTGGTCTTCGCTGAAGATGTATTTGCGAAGGAAGCTCAGTTCGGGGTGAGCGTGGGCCGCGGTTTCGGGAGAGTGACTCATGGTATCCTCGTTAGCGGTCTTTCCGCCCGCGGGGCGGTGAAATAGCTTCTCCGAGTGAGTTATCTATTTGTGTGCCACGGCTGTGTCAGCCGTGCCGGAACCGTCCCGCACGGCTGACACAGCCGTGGC
>JBBRPS010000421.1:0-8992 GCA_038227745.1 Gemmatales bacterium
CGGCAACCTTTACGGAGCCATCGAGTTCTACCGCGAATGCAAGGCCGCAGGACTCAACCCCATCCTCGGCTACGAGGCCTACGTCGCCCCCAACAAGCGCACCGACCGCGAGCCCCGGCGCGGCAGCAGTGACTCCGACGATGCCATCTACCACCACCTCACCCTGCTGGCGCACAACGCCACTGGCTTTCGCAACCTCATCAAGATGTCGTCGGTCGCCTTCCTCGAAGGCTACCACTACAAGCCGCGCATCGACAAGGAACTGCTCGAGGCCCATAAGGAGGGCCTGATTTGCCTGAGCGGCTGCGCCGCCGCCGAGTTCAGCGACCACATCCTCAAGGACCGCCTGGACGACGCGGTCAAGACCGCCCAGTGGTTCCACAAGCTGTTCGGCAAGAACTTTTACGTCGAGATCCAGAACAACGGCCTGCAGATCCAGAAGCAGTGCGAGGAGGGTGCGGTTGACGTCGCGAACCGGCTCGGCCTGCCGCTCGTCGCCACCAGCGACGCTCATTACCTGCGCCAGGAGGACCACGTCGCCCACGACGTGCTGCTGTGCATCAACACCGGCCGGCTGCGCTCCAACCCGAAGCGCTTCCGCTTCGAGGGCAACCAGTTCCACATCCGCGGGCCGGAGGAGATGTACGCCCTGTTCCCCGGCCGCGCGGACGCCGTCCGCCGCAGCCAGGAGATCGCCGACGCCTGCTCCATCGAGCTGGACTTCAAGAAGCGCCACTTCCCCGTCTTCACGCCGCCGACCGGCAAGAAGCCCGAGTCGTACCTGCGCGAGCTGTGCGAGAAGGGCCTGCTGGAGCGCTACCGCGGCAACCCGCCGCAGGCGGCGCGCGACCGGCTCGAGCACGAGCTGGGCGTCATCACGCGCATGGGCTTCGCGAGTTACTTCCTCATCGTCTGGGACTTCGTGCGCTTCGCCCTGGAGAACGGCATCCCGGCGAGCGCCCGCGGCTCGGCGTGCGGGGCGCTGGTCAGCTACGTCCTCAAGCTCACCCACGTCGATCCGCTGGAGTACGACCTGCTGTTCGAGCGCTTCCTCGACCCCAACCGCAGCGAGGCGCCTGACATCGACATCGACTTCTGCCAGGACCGGCGCGAGCAGGTGATCGCCTACGTCAAGCAGAAGTACGGCGAGGCGAGCGTGGCGCAGATCGCGACGTTCGGCACGCTGGCCGCCAAGGCGGCGCTGAAGGACGTGGGCCGCGTGCTGGACGTGCCGCTGGCGCGCGTCACGCAGTTGACGAACTGGGTGCCGAAGGGGCTGGGCGTGACGCTCGACGACACGCTGCGGGAGAGCCAGGAGTTCCGCGAGGCGTACAACACCGACCCGCAGGTGCGCGAGCTGGTGGACATCGCCAAGACCCTGGAGGGCACGAACCGACAGGCGGGCATCCACGCGGCGGGCGTGGTGATCGCCAACGGGCCGCTGGTCGATTACGTGCCGGTCCACCGGGCGGTGCGCAAGGGCGAGGACACCGGCCGCGGCGGCGAGGTGGTGATGGCGACCCAGTGGGTCATGGGCGACCTGGAAAAGGTCGGCATGCTCAAGATGGACTTCCTGGGCCTGCGCACCCTGACGCTGCTGGACAACGCGGTCAAGCTGATCGAGAAGACGCGCGGCGTGAAGGTCGACGCCTACAATCTGCCGCTCGACGACCCGGAGACGTACGCGCTCTTGCAGCGCGGCGATGCCAAGGGCGTGTTCCAGTTCGAGTCGGACGGCATCCGCGAATTGCTGAAGCGGCTGAGGCCGGACAACATCCGCGACATAATCGCCTGCACGGCGCTGTACCGCCCCGGCCCGCTCGGGGGCGGCATGGTGGACATGTACGTCAACTGCAAGCACGGCCGCGAGAAGCCGCACTACGCCCACGCCGTCATGGAGGAGATCCTCGGCGAAACTCACGGCGTGATGGTCTATCAAGAACAGATAATGCGGATCTTGAATAGGCTTGGTGGCATCGAGCTGTCCAGCGCCTACGCTTGCATCAAGGCGATCAGCAAGAAGAAGCAGGAGATCATCGACCAGCGCAAGGTGGAGTTCCTCAAGGGGGCGGTCGAGCGCGGCGTGGACCAGGCGACGGCACAGGACATCTTCGACAAGATTGTCTATTTCGGAGGTTACGGATTCAACAAGTGTGTCGTTGGTGAAACCGTGCTCATCGACGCTATCACCGGAGAACGGACGACCGTCGGAGCGCTCTTCATGTACCGCCGGCCTTTCACCGTCCACGCAATGGGTCAGGACGGCGCACTCCGGCCCCGCCCTGTGACGGATCTCTTCTGGAACGGGCGGAAGCCAGTCTTCACGCTCGAAACGTCCCGGGGACGGAGGATCACAGCGACCGGCAACCACCCCTTCCGCACCGCGGCTGGCTGGACGAATCTCGAAGAACTTAGCCCCGGTGATCGGATCGCGGCAGCGGACATGCGGCGGCTCCAGCAGCGCGCCACCTCGGACGTGTTCTGGGACGAGGTGCTCGCCATCGCCCCGGCCGGCATCCAGGACACCTACGATCTGACCGTGGATGTCGATCACAACTTCGTAGCCGATGGCCTGATCGTCCACAACTCGCACAGCGCCGCCTACGCCTACGTCTCCTACCAGACCGCCTACCTCAAGACGCACTACACGCCGGAGTTCATGGCGGCGCTGCTCTCCAGTGAGATCGAGGACGGCAACAAGCGCGACATCCTCGTCGAGCACCTCGACGACGCCAAGCGTCTCGGCTGCCCGGTGCTGCCGCCGAACGTCAACACCGGCTTCCCCGACTTCACCGTCAAGGGCGGCCAGATCCACTTCGGCCTCGTCGCCATCAAGGGCCTGGGCCGTGGGGCCGCGGCGGAGATCGTGCGCGCCCGCCAGGAGAAAGGCTCCTTCAAGGACCTTTTCGACCTGTGCGAGCGCATCGACCTCAAGCTCGTCAGCAAGGCGGCCCTCGAAAAGATGATCAAGGGCGGCGCCTGCGACTGCTTCAACGCCCACCGCGCGCAGCTCATGCACGTCCTGCCGCGGGCGCTGCAGTCGGCCGGCGAGACGCAGGCGGACCGCCGCCACGGCCAGATGAACCTCTTCGAGGATCTCACCGGCGGCAGCGCGAACGGCGGCGCCGCGCCCGCCCTCGACGCCCTGCCCGACATCCCCGAGTGGCCCGCTGCCGAGAAGCTCAAGTACGAGAAGGAGGCGCTCGACTTCTACGTCTCCAGCCACCCCCTGGCGCAGCACGAGGACGCCATGCGCCTGTTCTCGACGCACCAGGTCGCGCAGCTGCGCGAGCTGCCGGCGGGGCAGGAGGTGCTCATGGGCGGCATGCTGACGCAGGTCCGCTTCATGAACACCAAGAAGGCCCGCAACGGCAACTCGCGTTACGCGCGCTTCAAACTGGAGGACTTCAGCGGCATCGCCGAGTGCGTCATGTGGCCCGACGATTTCGTCCGCTGCAAGGACCTCGTCGAGGAGGACCGCATGTGCTTCCTCGGCGGCACCGTCGAGCGCACGCGCGAGGAGCCGGGCCTGGTGGTGACGCGCGTGCTGACCATCGAGCAGGCCCAGCGCGAGCGCACCACCGGCGTGGTGCTGGCGCTGCGCCTGGGCGAGCACGTGCCGGGCCACCTGGAAGAGGTCGCGCGCATTCTGCAGCGGGCGCGCGGTTCGGTGCCGGTGTTCCTCTACGTCCGCGACGGGGCCGGCAAGCAGATGGTGCTCAAGACGGCCGACTCTTTCCGCATCAACCCGAGCTCGTTGCCGCGGGCCGAGCTGGAGGCGGTCCTCGGCCCCGGCTCGGTCCACTTCTCGCGGCAGGGCAACGGCGCGGTCCGGAACGGGAAGTAGGGAGGCTGCCGATGGCCCTGGGTCGGCCGATCTGCTATAGTCCTTGAACTTGCAGCACGACGAACACCCGCAGCGAGGCCCATTGCGATGACCGCCACCGCGGAAGCGCCCCTCGGGGCCGCCGACCTCCAGGGCCGGCTCAGCGCCGCCGACAAGTCCGCCTTCCTCGTCAAGCCGCGCCTCCTCCGCCGCGTCATCAAACAGCACGCTGGCGCCGCTGGCTTCGGCGTCCAGATGCCGCACGGCTACAGCTACGCGCTCGACAGCGCCGCCCTGCTGAAGCTCGTGGACGCCGCCGACCTCGGCCTGCCGCCCGACACGCCGCTGCCGTCGAAGGTCATCCTCCTGCCGCGGCCCGACGCCGAGGCCCTTGCCGGCGCGACTCCCGAGGAGATCCTCGTCCGCACCTGGCGGCGCCTCTTTCACGCGCGCGTCCACCTGGCGCTCGAACAGAAGGCCAACGACGGCAAGCTGACCGACCTCGAGGTGCGCGACCGCATCCGCCGCCTCGGTGAGGCCGAGTTCGACGAAGTCTGCACCGTCCTCCGCCAGGAGAAGGCCCTGCTGCCGCCCGCGGACGACCGCACGACCTACGTCGAGTTCGCGGCCGCCTACCTGGAGCTGCGCTGCTTCGACCCGGAACACCTGCCCGACTTTTTCCCCACCCTCGCCCACCGGCCCGACATCGACGGCCTGCTGGCGGAGGACGTCGATGCCGCGGCCCTGTTCCGCGGGACGCGGCTCCAGGGGGCGCCGGAACGGCCGGCCCTGGAAACCGAGCACGAGGACGAGGCACCGCCCCCCTTTACCCCGCCTTCGCCGGGGACCGTACAGGAACTGCGCGGAGCGGACGGCGCCGCCGGACGGGGCAACCTGGTGCGGGCCGCCATCCTCAAGACGCGCGCCGCGGCCCCCACGGCCGCCAACGCCGAGCTGGACCTGCTCGTCGAGAAGCTCCGCCGCGCCCTGGACCTCGACGAGGCCACCGCCCAGGCGTGGCGGCGGGCGCTGCCGCTGCTCCTGACCGGCGCCGCCTCCGGCTTCTGGGCCTCCGAGCGCCGCCTGCTCTACGACCTGCAGCGGGTGTACGTGGACAGCGAGCGCGGCGTCTTCACCGTGGCCCCGCTGCGCTGGGCGTTCAGCCTGGGCAAGGAACCGCTCAGGCGGCCTCTCCCGGCCCAGCAAGAGGCGCTGGTCCTCCAGTACCTGCGCCGCGCCCGAGACCGCGTCCACGACGTCCGGCTGACCGAACCTCAGCGCCACCGGCTGGCCGGACTGCTGCGCTCGGCGGAGCACCACGCCACCGCGCGCCTCCGCGCCCGCTTCCGCCCCCTGATTGCCGACGCCTTCGACCAGGTCGGCCTGCTGCCGGCGAACCTGCCCGAGCGCGTGGCCCGCGACAAGCTGATCGACGAACTGCTCGACCGCCTGTGCGAGCGCTACCTGCTGACCCTGGGCGACGTCCGCGACGCCGTCTCGCGCAACCAGCTCAAGCTGCCGGACCTGTCCGGGCCGGGCGAATTCCTGACCGGCGACCAGCTCCTGCGCCTCGACCGCCTGCTCGCCGACCGCCTCGAAGGCGCCTACCGTCCCTGCGAGATTTACCTGCGCTGGCTGCAGCGGTTCAGCGCCGCCGCCTTCGCCACGCGCCCCGGCCGACTGCTGACGCAGTACCTCTTCCTGCCGTTCGGGGTCGCCTTCTTCGCCCTCAAGGGCATCGGCCTCCTGATCGACGAGGGCATCCACGGTCTGAAGATCCTGGGCCTGCTGAGGGACGACAAGCCGGCGGCGGTCGCCGAGGCCTTCGACAGCGGGTATGACTTCTTCGGCTTCGGCATGGAACCCCAGCCCGCCCCGCACGCGGTGCATCACGCCCACGTCAACCTCGCGACGCCGTGGGCGGTCGGCCTGCTTGGCGTGTTCCTGCTGCTCGTGTTCCGCGTCCCCGCGTTCCGCCGGGCGGTGTTGCAGGGCCTGAAGGCCGGGGGCGGCGTGCTGCACGCGGTCTTTCTCGGCGCCCCGCTGTGGCTGCTGCGCCGGTCCGCACTGCGTACCCTGTTCAGCAGCCGGCCGGTGACGTTCTTCCACCGCCGCCTGCTCACCCCCCTGGTCGTTGCCGCCGTCGCGGCCGCCCTGACGCTCCTGGCCGACCTGCTCGGCCGCCAGGTCTTCTCCTGGGTCACCGGCAGCGGACTGGTCTCTCTGCCCAACGCCGACGCGGTCCAGATGACGGGGTTCGTGGCGCTGGGCGTGTTCCTCGTCGGCGTGGTCCTGTTCAACACGCGCTTTGGCCGCGACCTGGAAGAGGGCCTGGTGGACTGGCTCGGCCGCATCTGGCAGCGCATCAGCTTCAACTTCATTTACGGACTCTTCCGCGCGGTCATGGACTTCTTCCGCTGGTGTCTGGAGGCGGTCGAGCGACTGCTGTACTTCGTGGACGAGTGGCTGCGCTTCCGCACCGGCGAGAGCCGGCTGTCCCTGGCCCTCAAGGCGGTCGTCGCCCCCGTCTGGTACGCTGTCACGTACGTCATCCGCATCTACGTCAACCTGCTCATCGAGCCGACGGTCAACCCGATCAAGCACTTCCCGGTCGTCACGGTCGGGCACAAGCTGATGCTGCCATTCCTGCTGGTGCTCTACGAATTCCTCAAGGCGAAGCTGAACTTCCTGGGGCCGGTGCTCGGAAATGGCTTCGTCGTGCTGACGATCTTCTTTCTCCCCGGTATCTTCGGGTTCATGGTGTGGGAACTGAAGGAGAACTGGAAGCTGTACCGCGCGAACCGCTCGCCGACGCTGCGGCCGGTGCTGATCGGCAGCCACGGCGAGACGATGCTGCGGCTGCTGCGGCCGGGCTTCCACTCCGGGACGGTGCCAAAGCTGTTCGGCAAGCTGCGGCGGGCCGAGCGCCATCGCCACCAGGCCGCCGCGCACAAACAGCATGAGGCGCTGCACCATGTCGAGGAGAGCGTGCGCCACTTCGTCAAGCGCGAGTTCGTCCACCTGCTGACGCTGAGCAAATCGTGGGGCGGGGCCAGGCTGGAACTGGGCGAGGTGGGGCTGTGTACCAACCGCGTGCGCGTCGAACTGATCTGCCGTGACCTGCCGGGCGAGGGCGTGGAGATCGTCTTCGACCTGCGCGGCGGCCGGCTGGTCGCGGCGGTCACGCGGGCCGGCTGGGTGCCGCACCTGTCCGAGGCGCAGCGGCGGGCGTTCCTCGTCGCCCTGGGCGGGCTGTACAAGCGGGCCGGGGTGGACCTGACGCGCGAGCAGATCGATGCGGCCCTGGCGCCGGCGCGGCCGCCGTACCGGATCAATGGCGAAGGCTTGATCGTGTGGCCGGGCGAGGGGGCCGGGCGCGAGACGGTCTACCCGCTGGACGATGGCCGGCTGTTGCGGCCGCACGGCGTGGACGGGGGACCGCCCGCGGCGCTGCCGCCGCTGGACGCCGACCGGCTGCTGTTCCGCAACGTGCCGATCACCTGGGTCAGCTGGGTGGCCGCCTGGGACCGCGACCCGGCCGGCGAGGGACTGCCGTTGCCGTTTTCCGAGTCGGTGCGGCTGCTGCCGCAGGCGGTCGCCGCGGTGTACTAGAACTCTGCGTTGCCCGGCGTGCGCGGGAACGGGATCACGTCACGAATGTTCCCCAGGCCGGTCAGGAACAACAGGGTCCGCTCCAGTCCCAGGCCAAACCCCGCGTGCGGTACCGTGCCGTAGCGGCGCAGGTCGAGGTACCACCAGTACGCCTCGGGGTCGAGCTGCTGCTCGCGCAGCCGCTCCTCGAGCACGTTCAGCCGCTCCTCGCGCTGGCTGCCGCCGATGATCTCGCCGACGCCCGGCACCAGCACGTCCATCGCTCGCACCGTCTTGCCGTCGTCGTTCACGCGCATGTAGAACGGCTTGATCGACCGCGGATAGTCGTACAGGATCACCGGCTTCTGGAACTTCTTCTCGGTCAAATAGCGCTCATGTTCCGATTGCAGATCCTGCCCCCAGGCGACCGGGAACTCGAACGTCTCGCCCGATTTCTGCAGGATGTCGATGGCCTCGGTATACGGCACACGCAGGAATTCGCTCTTGAGGATGCCCTCGAGGCGCGGCAGCACCGTGGCGTCGATGCGTTCCTTGAAGAACTGCATGTCCTCGGCGCAGCGCTCCAGCGCGTCCGCGATGATGCGCTTGATGAACACCTCGGCGAGCGCCATGTTGTCTTCGAGGTCGTAAAAGGCCATCTCCGGCTCGACCATCCAGAACTCGGCGAGGTGGCGGGCCGTGTTCGAGTTCTCGGCGCGGAAAGTCGGGCCGAACGTGTAGACCTTGCCGAGGGCGGTCGCGAAGATCTCCGCCTGGAGCTGGCCGCTGACGGTCAGGTACGTGGGCCGGCCGAAGAAGTCCTTCGTGAAGTCGAGGGTGCCGTCGTCCTTGCGCGGCGGCCGGGCCAGGTCGAGCGTCGTCACCTTGAACAACTCGCCGGCGCCCTCGCAGTCGCTGCTGGTGACGATCGGTGTGTGGATGTAGAGGAAGCCGCGCTCCTGGAAGACGTCGTGGATGGAGCGGCTGACCTGGTTGCGCAGGCGGGCGACGGCGCCGAAGGTGTTGGTGCGCGGCCGCAGGTGCGCCTTGGTGCGCAGGAACTCGAAGGAGTGGCCCTTCTTCTGGAGCGGGTACGTCTCGGCGTCGGCGCCGCCGTGGACGGTGACGCCCTGGGCGTGGACCTCGGTGAGCTGGCCCTTGGCGGGCGACTTGCGCACCTCGCCGGTGATGGTGACGCTGGAGCCGGTGGTGAGGTGCCTGATCTCGCTTTCGTAGTTGGGCAGCTTGCCGTCGGCGACGACCTGGACGTTGCCCTGGGAAGAGCCATCGTTGAGTTCGAGGAAGCTGAAGCCGCCCTTGGAATCGCGGCGGGTGCGGATCCAGCCCTGCAGCTTGACCTGCTTGCCGATGGCCTCCTCGCGACGGGCCTCGGCGACGCTGATCTTCTCCATCGGATACTCCTGTCTACGATCATCCAGGAAGACCTTCGTCGTTTAGAGAAA
Source organism: Gemmatales bacterium (assembly GCA_038227745.1). GTDB lineage: Bacteria > Planctomycetota > Planctomycetia > Gemmatales > Gemmataceae > DASPXY01. Next base: position 8,881 of record JBBRPS010000421.1, read on the forward strand.
CGCGGTTCTGCGAACCGCGGCTAAACGCAATACCGTTTGCTATGTTATAACTACTGCTTCTGCAAAGGTTTTCAGCAACGGGGGGTAACATCTCAAAAACCCTGGGGAAGAG
>JBBRPS010000422.1:0-8974 GCA_038227745.1 Gemmatales bacterium
CGGTCCAGCCCTTGGGCGAGCGCAGCACGATCATCGGCCAGCGCGGCCGGTCCTTGATGCCGTGCTGACGGGCGTCGTCCTGGATGCGCTGGATCTCGCCGATCACCTCGTCAAGCGTGGCGGCCATCTGCTGGTGCATCGCCTGGGGCTCCTCACCCTCGACGAAGTAGGGATTGTAGCCGTAGCCGCGCAGCAGTTCGTCCAGCTCCTCGTGGGGGATGCGGGCCAGCACGGTGGGGTTGGCGATCTTGTAGCCGTTGAGGTGCAGGATCGGCAGGACGGCGCCGTCGTGGGCGGGGTTGAGGAACTTGTTGCCGTGCCAGGCGGTCGCCAGCGGGCCGGTCTCCGCCTCGCCATCGCCGATCACGCAGGCCACGATCAGGTCGGGATTGTCGAAGGCGGCGCCGAAGGCGTGAGAGAGGGAGTAGCCTAGTTCTCCCCCCTCGTGGATCGAGCCGGGCGTTTCGGGCGCGACGTGACTGGGGATGCCGCCCGGAAACGAGAACTGCTTGAAGAGGCGATTCATGCCCTCTTCATCCTGGCTGATGTTGGGGTAGACCTCGCTGTAGGTGCCTTCGAGGTAAGTGTTGGCGACCAGGCCCGGCCCGCCGTGCCCAGGGCCGGCGATGTAGATCACGTCGAGATCGCGCTCCTTGATGACGCGGTTGAGGTGGACGTAGAGGAAGTTGAGTCCGGGCGTCGTGCCCCAGTGGCCGAGGAGCCGCGGCTTGATGTCCTCCAGCGTCAGGGCACGCTTGAGGAGGGGGTTGTTCAAGAGGTAGATCTGCCCGACCGACAGGTAGTTGGCGGCGCGCCAGTACGCATCCATCTTGCGGAGCAGGTCGGCCGGCAGGGGTTTTTCCGTGGTACTGCTCCTCGGTCGTTGTAGCGTCTCCATGATCGCGTCCTCGATGGTAGCAGAGCGGGCTCGGGCGAGAGAGGGGGAAGGGCCGCGGCGCCGAGCCCGGGGAATTGCGACCGCGGTACTCGCTTTTTACAACCCAGTTATAGGGGCGCCTCCGGGAAAAACAAGGGCGCGGGCGAGGGGGCCGGCGTCAAGCGGCGCGCCGCGAGCGCGAAACGGCAAGCCAGGTATGCTCCGCCAGCGGCGCGCGCCTGGCTTGCCGTTTCGCGCTCGCTCCCGAGCGGGGAGAATCCGTGCAGCGCAGCAGCAGCAGCGCGAGCCGCGATCAGCTTTTCCGGAGGCTGAGGCGGACGTTCTCCGCCTCGGTCCTGACGACGAGGTTGGGGCTCCGGGTGAGACGGTCGACGGCGGCGTAGACCTTCCGCAGACCGGCGTTGTCGCCGCCGACCGCCTGCACGGCGCTGCTGTGCTTGTGCCACTCCACGACCGCCTTGAGGGCGTTCAGGACGGTGCGGCGCGCCGCGGCCTCGTCGGGGACGTTACGGCCGTCCTGCAAGCGAGCGCGGAAGTTGCGCATCTGCCGCTGCTCGTCGAGCATCTCGGCGAGCACCGCGAAGGGCAGGTGGGCGCTCCCGCGCCGGGCCAGGGCGACCACAGCGTTGTAGCGGACTTCCCAGCCGCGCGCGCTCGGCAGCATCTCGCCCAGTTCCCCCAGTGCCGCCCAGCAGACGGCCCCGGGGAGGCCCGCCGTCGGCACGCAGACCAGCGCGATCAGCGGCTCCGGCCCGTGGCTTTCCGTCGGGACCTGCTGTTGCGGCCCGCGCAGCAGCACGAACGAGAACGCCGCCACGATCACCACCATGAAGCCCAGCAGCAGCAAACCCCGCTGTGCCAGGCCCGAATTCTCCGCCATCCTTCACCTTTTCACGATGCGCAGAGGAGACCCACGGGGCGCGGCCCGTGGGCTTGAAGAACCCATCAGTCCGCCTCGGTAATCTCGAGGCGCTGCCCGTGGCCGTCGTCGCGTGCCAGGCGCAGCAGCGCCGGCTCGACGCGCGGGCCGTCCCAGAAATTCAGGGCCAGCGCCACCAGCGAGCGCAGGTACGAGTCGTCCGCCGCGGCGCAGCGCTCCAGCACCGCGTCCACGCCTTGCTCGGCAGGCCCGCTTTTCTCCAGGTACGGCAGCGCCTGCCGCGCCCACACGGCGCGCTTGCTCGTGCCGGACGCCTCCCGCTTCAGCTCGGCGACGATGGCCGCCTTCTGCTCGAGCGTCAGCGTTTTGTCCTCGGGCCGCGGGTTCTCGCCCAGGTAGCGGCGCTTGCAGTTGTCGCCCAGGTTGGCCAGCGCCCAGACCGCCCGCCGCCGGCGCAGCGTCACGGCCTTGACGTCCGGCCCCGTGTCGGTCAGCGCCAGGTCGCTCAGGAGCGGCACGCCGATGGGGATGGTGAAGTCGCCCAGGCACGCGGTCAGGTACAGGACGTGGTTGCGCGGGTTGGCGAGCTTCCGCCAGACGCTATCCTTCTGCCCCTGCGTCAGCTTCTCGCCACGCTCGGCCCGCTCCTTCTCCGCCCTGTCGAGATCCTCCTGTGCGGACTTCTCGGCCTGGCGGACCTCGGCGATGGCCCGGTCGAGGCGCTCGGCCAGCTCGAGGGCAAACTTCGGATCGGAGGCCAGGGCCAGGCTCTCGGGGCGCTTGAGCACCTGGGCCAGCTCGTGGGCGCCGCGCCAGCGGATCTCCGGGTTGTCGTTGTCCAGGTCCCGCAAGAGGCTGTCGGGAGTGTGGCTGGAGCGCACGAGGTAGTTCGAGCCGAGGATGAGGAACACAGCGACGGCGACGATCATGCCCGGGACGAGGAAGAGCTGGGCGATGAAGCGGCCCGAGGGCGGCGCGACCGGCGGCAAGCCCCTGGGGGCGTCGTGGTTGTTACTGGAAGGCGGAGGGGACTCGGGTTGCATGGAGGAGGCCTTGCGTTGGGAGAGCGGGCCCGCGGAGCGAGACTGTACACGCGCTCCGCATCCTTTAGTCATAGGGGGGGCCGTCCGGTCGGCAAGCGGTAGAGGCAGGCGGAGGGTCCCAGGTTGCAGGTCGGGGAACGTGGCCGCGGGCGGGCTGGGCGTCCCGCGACCACAGCCATCCCTTGACAGGCGCGCGCCGCTCCTGCTACGTTGACACCACGCCACCCCAGAGCGCCCCCGGAGACCGACACCGCCCATGCCGCTGACGCTCGAACAATACGCCGGCTACCTCGACACGCGCGACCTGACCTGGCCGGCCACCCCAGACGTCGAACGCCCCAAGGCCCGCCCCCACCTCAAGCCACTCCCCGAGGTTCGCGCCGTCACCTGGAGCGTCTACGGCACCCTCCTCGCCATCGCCGGCGGCGAGTTCTGCTTCGAGCACCCCCAGAAATTCATCATGGAACTGGCCCTGGAGAAGACCGTCCAGGAGTTCAAGATGTGGGGGTCGATGTCGCGCAAGCCCGGCCAGCCCTCCGAGTACATGGGCCAGCTCTACACCAGGGCCCTCACCGACCTGCGCCTCGTCTCCTCGCCCGGCGAGAAATACCCCGAGATCGCCGCCGAGCGCATCTGGGAGGACATTCTCAAGAAACTCCTCAAAAAGGACTACAAGTTCGACGCCGGCTTCTTCGGCTCGCTCAACGAGTACAGCCGCAAGGTCGCCTACTTCTTCCACGCCAGCCTCCAGGGGACCGGCTGCTACCCCGGCGCCGCCGCCGCCCTGGCCGACCTGCACGCGCGCGGCGTGCCGGGAGGGTTGCTTGCCGATGCCCAGTCTTTTACGATAGTACAACTGCAGCGCGGGCTGGCCCGCCAGGACGAGGCGGCCCGCCTCGATGACCTCCTTGACCCGGAGCTGCGGTCGCTGTCGTGCGAGCAGAAGGCGCGCAAGCCGTCCGAACGGTTGTTCCGCCACATGCTCGAGCTGCTGGAGCAGCGCGGCGTCGCGCCGGGGGAGGTCCTGCACGTCGGCGCGCGCCTGACCCAGGACGTGGCGCCGGCGCGGCGGCTCGGCATGCGCACCGCGCTGTTCGCGGGAGACAAGGCGTCGCTGCAGGCCACGCCCGAGCAGCTCAAGGACCCCGCCAACCGGCCGGACGTCCTCCTGACGGAGCTCGGCCAGATTACCGAAGTCGTTCCTGGCCCCTGAAGCTCAGCGGTCAGCGAAGAAACAGCGTGCCGAGAGCGGATCGCCGAGGGCCACTCGATGCCCCCCGAATTGAACTTCGACCCGGCCCGACTCGACCTGACGCACGTCGTCGCCGACCGTGAGGCCATCCGCAAGGTCAACCCGCAGCGCTTCGAGATGGAGCAGCTCAGCGCCGTCGTCTACCTCGACCCGGTCAACCACGTCATCGCCGGCTACAAGGACGTCAGGTCGGACGAGTTCTGGGTGCGCGGCCACATGCCCGACTACCCGCTCCTGCCCGGCGTGCTCATGTGCGAGGCGGCGGCGCAGCTGTGCAGCTACTTCATCATCACGCAGAAGATCATGCAGGGCGACTTCATCGGCTTCGGCGGCCTGGAGAACGTCCGCTTCCGCGGTACGGTGCGACCCGGCGACCGCCTCGTGCTCATCGCCAAGGGCACGCGCATCAACCGCCGCCAGACCGTCTGCAACGTCCAAGGCTTCGTCGGCGCGACCATGGTCTTCCACGCCGACGTCATTGGCGTGCCGATCACGCGCAAAGAGGAGGCCTGAGCGTGCGCCGCCTCACCCGACTGGCACCCGAGGAGCTGGCGCCCTACCTCCTCGACCTTCCCGACGCCCCGCCGCACGCCCCCGCTCCGGCCGCGGCGCCGCTGGACTGGAAGGCGGTCTTCGGCAACGACCATCCCGTCGAGATCGAGGTTGGCTTCGGCAAGGGCCTGTTCCTGGTGACGGCCGGCGAGGGCTGCCCCGGCACGAACTTCCTCGGCATCGAGATCGAGCGGAAATACACCCTGTTCACGGCGACGCGCCTGGCGAAGCGGAAGCTGGCGAACGTGCGCGTGCTCTGCACCGACGCCCGGGCCTTCTTCCGCGACCGCGTCGCTGCGGCCTCGGTGCAGGCGGTCCACGTCTACTTCCCCGATCCGTGGTGGAAGAAGCGCCACCAGAAGCGGCGCCTGTTCACCGAGGAGTTCGCCGCCCAGTGCGCCCGCGTGCTGCGGCCGGGCGGCCATCTGTACCTTGTCAGCGACGTGGAGGAGTACTTCGGCATCATGAAGGGGCTGCTGGCGCAGCACGCCCGCCTGCGCGAACTGCCGCCGCCCGACCCGAAGGCGCCGCGGCACGACCTCGATTATCTCACGAATTTCGAGCGCAAGTATCGCAAGGAAGGGCGTCCCATCCACCGGGCGGTGTACGAGGCGGGATAGCGGCCGCCCCCCGACGGCGGGTATGATACACCGAAAGCGGTCGGGCCGTTCCTGTTCGTAGTTCCGCCTTCAGGCGGTGGGCGGCCCCAAACCGCCTGAAGGCGGAACTACCAACCTGACGCCGGGCCTCCTGCCATGCGCCGCCACCGCGTATTCCTCTTCCTGCTGTTGGCCGCGACTCTCCTCACCGCGGGCTACCTGACGCTGCGCGGTTTCGACCTCCTGGAATGGACGGCGGCCCAGGTGCGCCCCGTACCCGCCGGCCATCAAGAAATCGCGTTCCTCATGCCCGCGACCGGCGGCGAGACGTGGGAGCGCCTCGTCGCCGCCCTCGACGCCCTCGCCAAGGAATGGCCCGCTCACTACCCCGGGCCACGCCTGCGCCTCGCCAAGGAGAAAGCCTTCGTCGAGCTGACCGCGGACGTCGCCGAGTTGGCCGTGTGGCTCGACGGCGCCGAGGACCAGCGCCTGTGGATCCGCTGGTACAAGCTCACCAGCGATAACGGCCCGGCGCGCTGGATCGAGAAGCTCGCCGGGCGCGACCGGCCGCCGCTGGCGGTCATCGGCGGCGACGTCAGCGACCGCGCCCTGGCCATCGGCCTGGCGCTGGAGCAGCAGCGCCAGCACTGGCGCGGGCCGGCGCCGCTGTTCCTCATGACGACCGCCACGGCGGACCGCTACAACCCCATCGCCTCACCCAACGAGGACCACGCGAGCGAACACCTGCCCAAGCTCATCAACATTTACCTGGGCCGCAGCTTCCGCTTCTCGTTCACCAATCGCTACATGGCGCAGGCGGTCCTGGACTTCGTCCGCGCCCACCCCGCGCTGTGGCCGCAGAACGGCCGGCAGGCCACGCCGCCCGCGGGGGCCGCCGCGGCCGCCGACCCCTGGACCGCCCTCGGCCTGCTCGCCGCGGCGGAGGCGGGGCAGCAGTACGCCCTGCACACGCTGACCTGGAACGACGACAGTTACTCGCTCGACCTGGCGGCGCGCTTCGCCCGCGTCTTCCCCGACGTCTTCAAGCAGTACAACATCGACCCGAACTTCATCGCCTACAGCACCGGCGACTACTACCACCCCAACCCGCGCGAAGCGATCGCGGTCGGCCTGTTCCTGCGCAACAACCCCGACTTGCAGGACGGCCGGCACCTGCTCGTGCTGCCGACGTCGGCCCAGCGGGCGCAGCGGCTGGTGCGGACGCTGGTCCGCCGCGACCCGGTGCGGGCGCGCAACCTCGTCGTGGTGACGGGCGACTCGATCAGCTTCAACAACATCTACCGCGACCGCAACGTGAGCTGGAACATCCAGGACGTGCCGGTGCCGCTGGTGCTGTTCGCGCACCGCAATCCCGTCAACGCCACGGTGGGCTTTCGCGCCAAGGGGGGCGGCGGCAGCGAATCGTGCTGCACGTCCACGGACGACCTGCTGCTCTACCGCGACCTGCTGGAGGCGCTGGTGCAGTCGGCGTACCGCGACAACCGCCTGCTGGCCGACGCCGACGCGCTGCGCGAGCGGTTGGCCGGGGCGCTGTGGAACAAGGGGCACGTCGAGGTGGCCGGTTTCGGCGGGCGGGCGGCGCGATCGACGGTGCGCCTGTTCGACGCGGACGGCAACCGCAGCGGCCGGACGGGCGAGCACGTGGTATGGCTGCGGCCGTCGGGCGGGCGCGCGGAGGACCTGGCGCAGGCGACGATCAGCGTCTGGCGGCGCCGACCGGAGGGGTTTCCAGGCGACGGCTGGGTGCAGGCCGCCGAGGAGTTGAACGTGCGCTACGACGCGGCCGGGTTGTTTCGGAGTGAGGAGTGAATCGGCGGCAGAAGACCCACGGGGCGCGGCCCGTGGGCTTGAGGACGGACCATGCGCTTCCGCCATTTCTGGAGCTACGTCCGCCCGATCCTGGTGCCCGTGCTGCTCGTGGGCCTGGCCGTCGTCACGCTGCGCGAGCCGGTCGTGTGGTGGCTCGGCGGCGAGGAGCGCTACGACCAGGACGCTCTCAAGGAGTGGCTGCTCGAGGCCAAGGTCTACGACACCCTCCCCGGCCTGGTCGGCGAATACCTGGGCATGAGCGCCCGCCACCGCGAGTTGGAGCAGGTCGTCAAGGCGGGCGGCGCGGCGGCCCGCGCCGCCAAGGCGGAGTTCCGCCGTACCGATTCCAACCTGCCCGTCAAGCGTGAGGAGATCCGCGTCCACCTCAACACGATGGGCAACGCGCCGACGAAGATGTACCGCGACCGCCTCCCCCTCTTCCCGGTCATCTACCGTATCGCGGTCCACTTCGACGACGCGGCGCTGGGGAACATCACCTGGGACTCGGGCCGGCCGCGCCAGCCGGGGCAGTACAAGGAGCTGACGGGAGTGCGGCTGCGCGATCCAGGCGCCTACGTCGATCTGCAATATCAGCTTCGCGTCTACGCCCGCCACCAGTACAACGAGCGCCAGGCGGTGGGGCGGTGGCTGCGGTTGAGCGGCCTGGCGGTGGTGCTGACCGCGGCGGGCCTGGTGTGGGTCTACCTGGCCCAGCGGCGCGAGGCGGAGCGCGATCGGCAGCGGGCGCTGATCCGCCAGCAGGTCAGCGAGGCGGAACGGCGGCGGCTGCAGGAGGAGCTGCGCCGCCAGGAGGCCGAGCGCCGCCGCGAGGAGGCCGAGCGCACCGCCCTGGAGCTGAAGTCGCAGCTGTTCGCGAACATCGGCATCATGGCCGGCTCGTACGCGCACAACATCAAGAACCTGCTGGTGCGGCCGAACGACCTGCTCGGTCGCTGTCTGGAGGCGGACGGCATGGCGCCCGAGCAGAACCAGATGCTGCACGAGGTGCGGCAGACGCTGGGTACGGTGACGGAGCGGCTGCAGCAGATCCTGCAGACGGTGCGGCGCGACCCGAGCCGGTCGGAGCGCGTGCGGCTGGACCTGAACGAGCTGGTCGCGGAGATGCAGCGGACGTGGGCGGAGATGGCGCGCGAGAAGTGGAAGCTGGTGCTGGTGGTCGAGCTGGCGCCCGAGCCGCTATGGGTCGAGGGCGACCACTCGCACCTGCAGCAGGCGATCGAGAACCTGCTGTTCAACGCCCGCGACGCGACTTTCGAGATGCGGAATTACCTGCGCGAGCAGGCCCGGCGGTCTGGGGGCACACAAGCCCGAAGCGCAAGCGAGGGATCTCCCCTAACCCCTGAGGCGGACCGTCGCCAGGCGCTGATCGCGGCGGTGGCATGGAAAGGCGAAGTGGTGCTGCGGACGCGCCGCGACGGCGACCGGGCAGTGGTAGAGGTGCGCGACAACGGCATCGGCATGACGGACGAGGTGAAGCGGCGCTGCACCGAGACGCACTTCTCGACGAAGCGCGACAACGCCCTGTTCGCGGGCTTGAGCGCCGGCATGGGGCTGGGGCTGTCGTTCGTGGTCGTGATCCTGGAGCACCACCACGCGGCGCTGGAGATCGAGTCCGAGCCGCTGCGCGGTACGACGTTCCGCGTCAGTTTCCCCGTGTCCGTGGACAGCGCTGTCGAGGAACGGGCCTGATTCACAAACCCGGACAGCCTCATCGAGTTCCTGTTATACTCGGCGCGGGGAGATCCGACACAAGCCCGAAGCGCAAGCGAGGGATCTCCCCTAACCCCTGAGGCGGACCGTCGCCAGGCGCTGATCGCGGCGGCGGCATGGAAAGGCGAAGTGGTGCTGCGGACGCGCCGCGACGGCGACCGGGCAGTGGTAGAGGTGCGCGACAACGGC
>JBBRPS010000423.1:0-8945 GCA_038227745.1 Gemmatales bacterium
CCGGGTGACGCAGCGTCTTCCACAGATGTTCCGCAGAGGCCGCCGCAGGGCGGGGGCGTCCGGATTGCGCGCCGGGCAGTGCCGAGGCGCCCGCGCAGCTGCGCTGCCCGGCGCCTGCCACGGCGGTTCCTCAACCCTGCCTCTTCGAGCCGCCGCTGGCATTCGCGAAACTTCCCATGTAGACTGAGGTTGAATTTGGGGTCCCCGACTCGCCCCCGCAAGCTCGTTCCCCGCCTCGCCGAGAAAGAGACGACATGGCACCCCGCCACGCTGCCGCACCGCTGGTCTGCCTCGCGCTCTCTCTCCTCGGCCCCGCCGCCGCCGGCGCCGCCGACTGGCCCGTCTGGCGTTACGACGCGCGCCGCAGCGCCGCCTCGCCACAGGCTCTGCCCGCACAACTCCACCTGCACTGGGTCCGCGAGTACCCGCCCCTCAGGCCCGCCTGGCCCGATCAGTCGAAGATGCAGTTCGACGCCGCGTACGAGCCGGTCGTCGCCGGCAAGCTCCTGTTCGTCGGCTCGTCGCGCACCGACAGCGTCACCGCCCTCGACACCGCCACCGGCGTCGAGAAGTGGCGCTTCTTCGCCGACGGGCCGGTGCGCTTCGCGCCCGCGGCGTGGGAGGGCCGCGTCTACTTCGTCGCCGACGATGGCCACCTCTACTGCCTCGACGCCGCCGGCGGCAAGCTCCTGTGGAAGTTCCGCGGCGGCCCGGCCGACCGGCGCGTCCTTGGCAACGACCGACTGATCGCCGCCTGGCCGGCGCGCGGCGCCCCGGTCGTCCACGACGGCAAGGTCTACTTCGGCGCGGGCATCTGGCCGTTCATGGGCATCTTCCTGCACGCCCTCGACGCCCGCACCGGCGCGGCCGTCTGGACCAGTGACGGCGATGGCTCGCGCTACATGAAGCAGCCGCACAATACCGACTCGTTCGCGGGCGTGGCGCCGCAAGGGCCGCTGGTGGTGAGCGACGGGCGGCTGCTGGTCCCGGGCGGCCGGTCGGTGCCGGCGTGCTACGACCTGAAGACGGGCAAGCTGCTGCGCTACCAACTCGGGGAGAACGGCAAGCGCGGCGGCGGCTCGGCGGTCGCGGCGGTGGGGCCGTACTTCTTCAACGGCGGCGCCGCCTTTGACGCCGTCACGGAAAAGTTCCTCGCCCCCTTTGGCGAGCTGGTGGCCTTGACCGACGACACGGCCTGCACCTGGTCCGCCGGCGCCTGCCGCGCTTACGACCTGAAGAAGTCGGGCGTGCAGGACGAGGAGACGGTGGACCGCAAGGGCGAGAAGAAGAAGGCCGCGAAGTGGAAGGCCCATGAGCTGGGCTCGTGCAAGACCGCGAAGGCCGAGGCGTTGATCCGGGCCGGCGACCGCCTGTACGTCGGCGCCGCGGGCCTGGTGTTCGCGCTCGACTTGCCGCTGAAGGAGGGGGCCGAGCCGTCGTGGCAGGCGGCGGTGGAGGGTACGCCCGTCAGCCTGGTCGCGGCCGACGACCGGCTGTTCGTCGTCACGCGCGAGGGCCGCATCTACTGTTTCGGGGCAGACAAGGTCGAGCCGGTCACGCACCGGCGGGCGCCGGTCCCCGTCGGGCCTGCCGGCGAGTGGGCCGCGCGGACGAAGGCCATCCTCGACACCACTGGCGTGCGTGACGGCTACTGCGTCGCCTGGGGCGCTGGCAGCGGCGGCCTGGTCACTGAGTTGGTGCGGCAGAGCAATCTGCACGTGCTCGTTGTCGAGCTCGATCCGCGCAAGGTGGACGACCTGCGCGCCCGCCTGGTCGCGGCGGATCTGTACGGCACGCGCGCCAGTGTCCATGCCGGCGACCCGCTCACGTTCCCGCTGCCGGCCTACCTCGCGAGTCTGATGGTCAGCGAGGGCACGCACGCGGCCGGCATCGAGCCGAACGCGGCGTTCCTCAAGAAGGCGTTCCGGGCGCTGCGGCCTTACGGCGGCGTCGCGTGCCTGGCGCTGGAGCCCGGCCGTCGCAAGGACTTCGCCCGCGCCGTCGCCGACGCCGGCCTGGCCAATGCGAAGCTGGGCGAGTGGGGCGGCGGTGTGCTGCTGACGCGCGAGGGGGCGCTGCCGGGTTCGGCGGACTGGACGCACGAGCACGCCGACGCCGCCAACACGCGCGTCTCGAAAGACAGCATCGTCAAGGCGCCGCTCGGCCTGCTCTGGTTCGGCGGCCCGCCGCACGACGGCGTCCTGCCGCGCCACGGCCACGGTCCGCAGCCGCAGGTGTGCGAGGGCCGGCTGTTCATCGAAGGGGCGGACATGCTGCGGGCGGTGGACGTCTACACCGGCCGGCTGCTGTGGCAGGTGCGACTGCCCGGCGTCGGCGCCTTCTACAACAACACCACCCACCAGCCCGGCGCCAACTCCAGCGGCAGCAACTACGTCTCGACGCGCGACGGCATCTACGTCGTTCACGGCAAGTCGTGCCTGCGCCTCGATCCGGCCACCGGCGCGAAGACGGCCGAGTTCAAGCTGCCGCCCGTGGACGGGACGAAGGAGCCGCCGCGCTGGGGTTACCTCAACGTCCACGAGTCCTACCTCTTCGGCGGCGCCGACCCGCTGTTCGACCCCAAGCTGGTGGTCATCGACCCCAAAGGGGGCGACGATGACGCGGGCGGGGGCAAGAAGAAGGAGAGCGCGCTGAGCAAGGCGCTCAAGGCGCTGCGGCTGCTCAACGACAACCTCTCGTCGAGCAAGCAGCTCGTGGTGATGAACCGCCACACCGGCAAGGTGGCGTGGACGGCGAAGGCGCGCAGCGGTTTCCGGCACAACGCGATCTGCGTCGGCGGCGGCCGCGTCTACTGCATCGACCGCCTGTCGGGGCCGCAGCTGTCGCGGCTGAAGCGGCGCGGCGAGGAGCCGAAGGTGCCGGCGCGCCTGGTCGCCTTCGACCTGCACACCGGCGAGGAGGCCTGGTCCACCGAGGACGACGTCTTCGGCACCTGGCTAAGCTACTCGGCGAAGCACGACGTGCTGGTCGAGGCGGGCCGCGTGGCGCGCGACACGATCCTCGACGAGCCGAAGGGGATGCGCGCCTACCAGGCGGGCGGCGGCAAGGTGCTGTGGTATCACAAGACCTACGCCGGCCCGGCGATGATCCACGGCGACTTCATCCTCAAGGACCAGAGCGCGTGCCACCTCCTCACCGGCGAGCCACGGCTGCGGTCCGACCCGCTGACGGGCGAGAAGGTGCCGTGGGCGTGGGTGCGCAACTACGGCTGCAACACGCCGATGGCGTCGGAGCACCTGCTGACTTTTCGCTCGGGGGCGGCGGGCTACTTCGACCTGTGCGGGGACAGCGGCACCGGCAACTTCGGCGGCTTCCGCTCCAGCTGCACCAACAACCTCGTCGTCGCGGGCGGCATCCTGACGGCGCCGGAGTACACGCGCACCTGCACCTGCGCCTACCAGAACCAGGCGTCGCTGGCGCTGGTCCACGACCCCGAGGCGGAGATGTGGACCTCGTTCGGGACGACGGAGGTGAAGGGGACGATCAGGCGGCTCGGCATCAACCTCGGCGCCCCCGGCGACCGCAAGGACGGCGAGACGCTGTGGCTGGAGTACCCGAGCGTGGGCGGCAAGTCGCCGGCGGTGCCGGTCAAGGTGGCGCCGGTCGGCGTGGAGTGGTTCCGCCGTCACGAGTCGGCGGTGCGCGGCGGCGCCGGGCCGAAGTGGGTGGCGGCGTCGGGCGCTAAGGGCGTCGAGGCGGTCTACGTCTCGCTGTCGCCGCGGCCGGTGAAGTTGACGTACACGGTCCGCCTGCACTTCCTGGAGCCGGAGAACCTGGAAGCCGGGCAGCGCGTCTTCAGCGTGGCGCTGCAGGGCAAGGAGGTGCTCAAGGACTTCGACGTGGTGCGCGAGGCCGGCGGGCCGCTGCGGTCGGTGGTGAAGGAGTTCCACGGCGTGCCGGTCACGTCGAGCCTGACGGTGACGCTGCGGCCGTCGGCGACGGCGTCGGTGCGGGCCGCGGTGCTGTGCGGGATTGAAGTGCGGGCGGAAGAGTGATGCGGTACAATGCAGCCTGGTGAGGACGACTTTGGAGTGCGGCGCTCGGCGCCGCTTTCCCTTTCTTTCTTTAGCCTCTGACCAGCGGGAAAGAAAAAGAAAGCGAAAGCGGCGCCGAGCGCCGCACTCCAAAGCCGCCCTGGCTGCACGCGATTCGGAGAGGGAACAGAGGCCGCACGAGGAGTCTTCGGGCCGTGAGACGCTACTTGTTGTTGCCCCTGGCGGTCATCTTGCTCTTGACCGCCGATCAAGCGCTGGCGTGCAACGTCCCGGTCTTCCGCTACGCCCTGGAGCGCTGGCCCGCCGACTCGTTCGAGGTCTTCGTCTTCCACCGCGGCCCGCTCGCGCCCGCCGACAAGGCCCTCTGCGACACCCTGGCAAAGTACGCCGAAACCGCCCCCGCCGTCGCCAACTACACCTTCGACCGCATCGACCTCGACCGCAAGCCGGATAAAGAGATGGCGCAGCTCTTCGACGCTCAGAAGGTCAAGGGCCTGCCGCTGCTGGTCGTGCGCTACCCCGGCATCACCGGCATCAAGGAGAATGCCTGGGCGGGACGGCTGAGCCTGGAAGCGGTGAAGAGCCTGCTCGATTCGCCGGCGCGGCGCGCGGTCGTGCGCCGTATCGTCTCCGGTGACTCCGCGGTGTGGCTCCTCCTCGAAAGCGGCAACCGCGACAGGGACGAGGCGGCGGCGAAGTTGCTGCAGGGTGAGCTGGCGAAGTTGCAGAAGACGCTCAAGCTGCCCGAGTTGACCGCCGACCCGGAGGACAAGCTCTCGGCGAAGGGGCCAGCATTGCAGCTCGCGTTCTCGATGGTCCGCGTCTCGCGTACCGACCCCGCCGAGAAGATGCTGGTGGAGATGCTGCTGCACCTGGAACCCGATCTGCGAGCGCCAAAGTATGCGTCCGAGCCGATGGCGTTCGCGGTCTTCGGTCGCGGTCGCGCCCTGCCGCCGCTGATCGGCAAGGGCATCACGCCGGAGAACCTCAGCGGCGACGCCCGCTTCCTGATCGGTCCCTGCACCTGCAAGGTCAAGGAGCAGAACCCCGGCGTCGATCTGCTCGTCGTCGCCGACTGGGAAGCCCCCGCGGCGCGGCAACCTGTGCTGACCTTCCCGACCGGACAGAGTTCCTCCACTGTTGCGCCGCCCACCGCCGCGGCGCCGCCTTCCGAAGGGAGCGTGCTGCTGCTGCGGAACCTGCTGCTGGCGGCGGGGAGCGGCGTGGTGCTCGTGGGGGCGCTGACCTTCCTCGTCATGCGTAAGGGGGCAGGCCCGTCCAGGAAAGACCTCCCCGTTTAGAACGAGGCCGCGATGAGCGTCTGGCGCCTGGTATTCCGCGAGATCCGCTACCGCAAACTCAGCTTCGGCCTGGCCGTCCTGTCGGTGCTGGCGGCCGTGGCGTGCCTCGTCGCCGTCCTGACCCTGCTGCGCCTGCACGATCGCCGCTCCGAGGAGCTGGTCGCCGCCCGCGCGGCCGAGGCCCGCGCCACGGGCCGCAAGCTCGAGGACGACTACCGGAAGATCATGCTCCACCTGAGCTTCAACATCGAGATCTTCCCGAAGGGCCAGAACCGCGACTTCTTCGCCGCCAACTACGCCGCGCTCACCATGCCGGAGGAGTACGCCGACCGCCTGGGCCAGTCGCGCGTCGTTACGGTCAACCACCTGCAGCCGAGCCTGCGCCAGCGCGTCACCTGGGAGGAGCGCAAACGCACGATCCTCCTGGAGGGCGCCCGGTCCGAGGTGCCCGTCGCCGGCCAGAAAGCCAAGAAGCCGCTGCTCCAGCTCATCGGCCCCGGCGGGATGCTCGTGGGCTACGAATTGCACGCGAGCATGGGGCTCAAACGAGGAGAAAAGGTATCCTTATTGGGAAAGTCGTTCACGGTGCAGGGGCTGCTTCCGGCGACAGGCGACGAGAAGGACGTCACGGTGCGCGTCAACCTCGCCGAGGCGCAGGAGCTGCTCGAGAAGCCCGGGCGGATCAACGGCATCTTCGCCCTGGAGTGCAACTGCGCCGCGCCGGACCGTCTGGGCGACGTGCGCAAGGAGATCGAGCGCATCCTGCCCGGCACGCAGGTGATCGAGAAGACGACGCAGGCGCTGACGCGCGCCGAGGCGCGCAACCGCGCCGCCGCCGAGGCCCGTGCCGCCATCGAGCGGCAGAAGCAGGCGCGGGCCGAGCTGCGCGGCGAGCGCGAGCGCTTCGCGGCCCTGCTGGTGCCGCTGGTGGTGCTCGTCTGCACGGTCGGCGTCGGCTTGCTGGCGTTCGCGAACGCGCGCGAGCGCGCCGGCGAGGTCGGCATCCTGCGGGCGCTGGGCGTCGGCTCGCTGCGCATCTTCGGGCTGTTCCTGGTGCGAGCAGTTTTGGCCGGGCTGCTGGGTGCCCTGCTCGGCTACGGCGCCGGGTTGGGCGCGGGCCTGCTGTGGGGCGAGGAGCCGGCCGGCGCCGCGGCCGCGGCCTTCGAGGCGCCGCTGCTGCTGTGGGTGGTGCTGGCGGCGCCGGTGCTGTGCGCGCTGGCCAGCTGGGTGCCGGCGCTGCTGGCAGCGCGGCAGGACCCGGCGGTCGTGCTGCGCGAGGGGTGAGCCGTCCATGCTCGAAATCCGCAACCTGAGCAAGACGTACCGAGGTCCCGACGGGCCGCTGACCGTGCTGCGCGGCCTGGACCTCGACGTCGGCGCCGGCGAGTTCGTCGCGGTGCAGGGCCGCAGTGGCTGCGGCAAGACCACGCTGCTCCTCGCGGCGGGCGGACTGCTGCACCCAGACGCCGGCCGCGTCGCGGTCGCCGGGCAGGACCTCTACGCGCTGTCCGCGGAGGCGCGCACGCGCTTCCGCGCCGCCCGCATCGGCTTCGTCTTCCAGCAGTTCCACCTCATTCCCTACCTGAGCGTCCTCGACAACGTGCTGTCTCCCGCGCTGGCGCTGAAGGTGCCGGACGCGCGGGTGCGGGCCGAGGAACTCGTCGCGGCGCTGGGCCTGGCGGCACGGCGGCACCACGTCCCGGCGCAGCTCAGCACGGGCGAGCGGCAGCGGACGGCCCTGGCGCGGGCGCTGCTGAACCGTCCCGGCCTGCTGCTCGCCGACGAGCCGACCGGCAACCTCGACCGCGACAGCGCGGACGTGGTCCTCGGCCACCTCGCCGACTTCGCGCGCAACGGCGGGGCGGTGCTGCTGGTGACCCATGACGCCGAGGCGGCGGCACGGGCGCAGCGCGTCGTCCGCCTCGAAGCGCGGGAGTCCGTCGGAGTCGGGGGAGGGGGCGAGCCATGAGCGGCAGGCGGCGGTCCTTCGGCTTCCTCAGCGACGTCTGGCTGGTGGGTGGCACTTCCCTCCTGGCCATCGTCGTGCTGTCGGTCATGCTCTGGAGCCCCTGGAGCCGGCAGGGCATCGCGGGCGGCACCAAGCTGCGCCTCTACTGCGCCGCCGGCATGATGAAGCCGGTCAGCAAGATCATCGCGGACTACCGCAAGGAGTATAGCGTCACCGTCCAGCCGACCTACGCCGGCTCCGGCGCGCTGCTGTCTACCATGCGCGCGGCGGGCGGCGCCGGCGACCTGTACCTCTCCGCCGACGAGCTGAACATGCGGCAGGCGCGCGACGCGGGCCTCGTCGCCGAGACCATCCCCGTCGCCGTCATCCGCCCCGTGCTGGTTGTCCACAAGCGCACCCAGCGGGCGCTGCGCGCGCAGGGCAAGCCGGTCACCTCGGCCGCCGACCTGCTGCGCCCGGACCTCAAGGTCGTCCTGGCCGACGAGGCCCGGACGTCCATTGGCCAGGCGACGCGCAGGGCGCTGGCGCCGACCGGCCTCTGGGCCGAGTTGGAGAAACGCCGCAAGGACGGCGGTGCCCGCGTGTCCACGGCCGGCACGGTCAATGAGGTCGGCGTCACCGTGCAGGCCGGCGCCGACTTCATCGGCGTGGTTTGGGACGCGGTCGCGGCGCAGTTCAAGGACCTGGAGATCGTGGAGGCGCCGGAGTTCAAGGGCGTGAGCGAGCACGTCATGGTCGGCGTGCTGGCCGGATCGAAGCAGCCGACGGCGGCGCTGCAGTTCGCTCGCTACCTCACCGCCCGCGACCGCGGCATGAAAGTGCTCGTCGATCATCACTTCACGCCCATCTCCGACGCGGACGTGTGGGAGCCGCGCCCGAAGATCCACCTCGCCGCGGGCGCCATGCTCCGGCCGGGCGTTATCGACGTCCTCAAGGCGTTCGAGAAGCGCGAGGGCGTCACCGTCCAGACGAGCTACAACGGCTGCGGCGTCCTGGTCGCGCAGATGCGGAGCATCAAGGCGGGGCAGCAGCCAGACAACTTCCCCGACGCCTACTTCGCCTGCGACCGACCGTTCCTCGACGAGGTGCAGCAGTGGTTCGACGCCGGCGTCGCGATCTCGCAGAACGACGCCGTGCTCATCGTGCCAAAAGGGAATCCGAAAAAGGTCGAATCGACGCGCGACGACCCGCTGGGGGCGCTGGCCCGCCCCGACCTGCGCGTCGGCCTGGCGCACCCGAAGAACTCGGCGCTGGGCAAGCTGATCGACGACCTGCTGCGCGAGCTGAACCTGCACGAGAAGGTCTACGCCGAGGGCTGGCAGAATCGCGTCGTCCACTCGGAGGCGGCCCACACGCTCGTTAACTGGATGCTCGTCGGCAAGGACGGCGGCCCGCTCGACGTGGCGGTGGTCTACCGCAGCAACGTGCTGTCCACGCCGGAGAACGCCGGGCGGCTGGAGATCATCCCGATCGCCCACCCCGGCGCCCACGCGGTCCAGCCGTTCGCCATCGCGAGTGAGTCGCAGCACCGCTACCTGCTGCGCCGCCTGCGGGAGGCCATCGTCTCGGGCGACAGCGCCCGGCATTTCCGCAGCCTGGGCTTCGAGTGGCTCTACAAGGAACAGGGCAAGTAACACCATGCGGAGCTGGATCGTGGTC
>JBBRPS010000424.1:0-8932 GCA_038227745.1 Gemmatales bacterium
CCAGCAAGTCGCGCTGGACGACGACAGTGGCACCGGCAGTGCCTGGGCCGCCGGGTTGACCTTCGAGGCCATCCAGGGCGGCACCTACACCATCGAGGTGAAGGCCAGCCCCAACGCCCCCACGCAGGGGAGCGCCAGGGGCCCTTATGCCTTATGCTGGGAGCATGGGGAGACCCTCTGCAGCGAAGGACCCATCTGGGCTACGCCAGTTGGCGAGGGGGCTGGCGGTGGTGACAGGCCGTCTGGAGGCCGCAGAGGCTCGCCGGCACTGCGCTCAGGCCGCCACTGCCCTCACCCAGAGAATGACCAGGACGACCGACCCATACGCGCTGCGCGAGCTGGCGGAGGGGGTGTTGGTGGTGACTGGCCGTCTGGAGACCCCAGCCGCCGGCCGGCACTGCGTTCAGGCCGCCGCCGCGCTCACCCAGGCCATGAACGAGACGACCCACCCATTCCTCTTGTACGAGTTGGCGGAGGGGTTGGCGGCGGTCGCCGGCCGCCTGGAGGGCCAAGAGGCGGCCCAGTTCTGCGCCCGGGCGGCCGGTAGCCTCACCCGGGCGATGAGCAAGACCGCCAACCCCAGCAGCCTGCTCCAGTTCGCGTGGGCCCTGTCGGTGGTTGCCGGCCGCGTGGAGGGCCAAGATGCGGTCCGGCACTGCGGTCAGGCGGTTGACATCCTCAGCAAGGCCATGAAGGAGACTACCGACCCTTCCGGCCTCCGCGAACTCGCGTGGGGGTTGTGGGTAGTATCCGGCCGCCTGGAGGGCCAGGACGCTGCCCGGCACTGTGCCCAGGCAGCCGATGCCCTCCGCCAGGCCATGAGCAAGACCACCAACCCCTCCAGCCTGCACGACCTGGCGTGGGGGCTGTCGGCGGTGGCCACACGCCTGGAGCCTAAAAGAGCAGCCCGCCACTGCGCCATGGCCGCCGGCACCCTCACCCAGGCCATGAGCGAGACCACCACCCCCTTCCACCCCACTTCCACCTGAGTCAGCTCGCCGCGGGGCTATCGGCGGTGGCGGCACGCCTGAACCCCAAAGAGGCGGCCGGGCATTGCGCCCAGGCGGCCAGCGCCCTCACCCAGGCTATCAGCCGGACCACCGACCCCGACGCCCGGTCCGTGCTGGCCTGGGGGCTGTCGGCGGTGGCCGTACGCCTGGAGCCCAAAGAGGCGGCGCAGGCGGCCAGCACCCTCACCCAGGCTATCAGCCAGACCACCGACCCCGACGCCCTGCCCGTGCTGGCCCAGGGGCTGTCGGCAGTGGCTGTCGGCAGTGGCCGCATGCCTGGAGCCCAGGGAGGCGACGCAGGCCACCGGCGTCCTCATCCAGGCCATGACCAAGACCACCGACCCCGAGGCGCTGGGCGCGGCGGCGCGGGCGCTTTCGGCCACACTGACCGGGGATCCTCGACACCCGGCGACCCGTGCGGCAGCCTTGGTGGCGGTGGGGGCGGTCCTGCCCGGTCAACCGCTCCCAGCTCCTGCCATGCACCTCCCGGCCTTCGAGCCTCCGCCCTGCCGCCTCTCCACGCAGGATTTGGTCAATCTGCTCAAGCATCCGCTGTGCGTGGATCCGGCCCGCCGCGTAGTGCTGGAGCAACTGGCCCGGCGCTACCGCAGGCCCTTCGCCGATCACTGGGAGTTCGTCCGCTTCGCCCAAGAGCAGAACCTCGGCCTGGACTTCACCACCCCTCCGCGCCGCCCGCAAGCGCCGACCCGGGAGAAGTGACGTGGTGGACCTGCTTCGTGCGAGCTACCATGCCGGGGGTTCAGGACACAAGGAGGTGGTGCTTGGCGAAACGGCCCCCGGCGGCGGCGGCGGAAAGGAAGCGACGCACCCGCGAACACGTGATCGCGGACCTGAGCGCCAATCACGTCGAGAGGCAGGCCCTGCTGTGCGGCTTCTCCGTCGAGCGCGTCCGCCACGACTACGGCATCGACCTGAGGCTGTTCACCTATGATCGGCACGGGGAGGTCGAAAGCGGCGAGATCCTTCTCCAGCTGAAGGCCACCGACCACTTGCGACTTATGGCCAGGGGAAAGTTCATTGCCTACCGACTGGACCGGCCGGATCTGCATTCCTGGCTGAGCGAATTCCAGCCCGTCATCCTCGTAGTCTACGACGCCGCTGCGGATCGGGCCTCTTGGCTGTACGTGCAGGCGTACTTCGAGAAGCAGCCCGGGTTCAACCTGAAACGGGCAGGGGAAACCGTCACCGTGCGCATCCCGATAAGCAACGTCCTGGATCCCAGCGCGATCCGAACGTTTGCACGCTATCGCGATCGGATCCGGGGGCAGATGGAGGGGAAGGTCACCCATGAAGAATAGTGCCATCTCGTTCGCAACCCTGCAGCGTGTGCTCAAGGGGCTTGGCTTCGTCAGGAAAAAAGTCGGCGGCCCGCAAGTGGTGTTCGAGCACGCCCCCTCGGACACCTGGTTTCTGTTCCGCGCCTACAAGCCCCGTGACAAGGTCACCGCGGGCGACCTCATCGGGGTGCGCAAGATCCTGGACGAAAGAGGTCTCCTTGAACCCGAAGCCCTTGAGGAGTTGCTTCACCAGCCATCGACGTAAGGCGGAGGAGCTCGTCCGCTTCGCCCGTGAGCAGAACCTCGGCCTGGACTTCACCACTCCGCCGCGGCGCCCGGAGGGCCTGGCGGCGGAGATGCGGAGGTGAGCCGGGGCGGGGGCGTCAACCGAAGACAGATCGCCAGGATGACGTCCGATCCCCCTCGGTTGAGCACGGCCCCGACCGTCACGGCGCCAAGCTCATGCGTGGGCACCTTCAGGCCGCTTGCCGACTCAGGCGCCATTGATGCCGAACCCGCTGCGCACCTGCTCAAGGTGGGCGGCCGTCACCGCCAGGTCGAACCAGTGGTCGAGTGTGGCCGGGTCGGCCTGTCCCTCCACCGCCTGTACCAGGTCCGCAGGCAACTCCGCCCCGAAACGCAGCTGCAGCGCCCGGAGAAGGTTTGCCCGCAACGTGTTCAGTTTCCCCCGAGCCTCGCCGCGAGCCTCGCCGCGGGCTTCCCACTCCAGGGTGACGATCGAGCGTTCCACGTTCCAGCCCTCCAGTCCTCGTTTCCACACGTCCAGGCAATCTGCCAGGTTGGCGAACACCAGCGCCAATCCGGCATAGTCCGCGCGCTTACGGGCGTCCGTCTCTCCCTCGGCGACGCGCCTCCACTCCACTACCGTGGCCGACTCTCCCCCGCCCGCCATCAGCGACACCCACGGCAGCAAGGCCCGCGGCAGCGTCCCCGCTGCCACCGCCGCCAGTGTCCGGGCCGCGTCCTCCTTCGCCAGCGTCGCCACGCGGACCTTCGTCCACTGGCCCAGGCCCTCGCAGTCCGGCGGCAGCATCTGCCAGACATCGACCTGCGCGCGGCCCGTCAGGCTCACCAGCACGCCGACCACATCGTACTTCACCAGGGGGTTGGTCTGGTAGGGCAACTCGCGGCGCAGCCGCAGGCCGTATTCGGCCAGTCGCTCCAGAGTGTCGCCGCGCGGCTCGGACATGAACTCGACCACGACGGCCAGCGGCGGGGCGTCGTGAGCGCCCGCGGCGGGTGGCTTGACTGACCGAGCCGGTTTCGCCACAAAGAAAGGAAGACCTCGTCCGGCCGCGGGCCCGCCGGTGCAGGCCGCACGACCAGCCCTGCGCCCTTTTGTGGAAGAAACGATGTCGGCGGCAAGTTCTTCGGTCCCTGACGCGCACGGGCGCTTCGGCCCTTACGGCGGCCGCTACGTCCCCGAAACCCTCATGCACGCCCTGCGCCAGTTCATCGAACAGTACGAGCAGACGCAGACCGACCCCGAGTTCCAGAAGCAATTCGCCTACTACCTCAAGCAGTACGTCGGCCGGCCGTCACCGCTCTGCTGTGCGGGTTCGTGGTCCAGCGGTCGGTCCACGACTACGGCATCGACCTGGAGATGACGACCTTCCGCAAACAGGGGGAAATTGACGAAGGGAAGGTCTTCATGCAACTGAAGGCGTCCGATCGGCTGCGACTCCGTCCGCACCAGGCGGCCTTCAGTTTTCGCGTCGAACGCAGCGACCTGGTGCTGTGGCTGGCGCAGCCTCTGCCGGTGATCCTGATCGTCTACGACGCCCGCAAGGAGGTGGCCTACTGGGTGTAAGTCCAGAGCCACTTCCGCCGCCTGAAGGACTTCAGCCTGTTCACGGCTGGCCAGACTGTCACGGTGCCCGTGCAGACCGCGAACGTCGTCAACACCACCGCGATGCGCCGGTTCGGGCGCTTCCGCGACCGGGTGCTCGAGCAGATGAGGGAGGTGGTTTATGAGGACGAGTAGCCCTGTCGCGTTTGCCGAACTCAGGCGTTTGCTGAACGGCCTGAGATTCAAGGATAAGCGTGCCGAGACGGCCTGGATCTTTCAGCACCCCGAGGAAGGGCTGATCGTCTTCCGCCTGTACGGCGAAGACGAGGCCGTGGACGAAGGGGATCTGTGGAGCACGCGGACGTTCCTGGACCTGCGCGGGCTACTGGACGGCCAGGATTTCGACGCCTTTGTCAAGCGAGCGACGAAGCTGGCGTGAGCAGCCAGGCCGGCGTGGTGCGCGTACCGGCAACCGACGTCCCGGATTCCAACGGCATCCGAACCTTCGCGCGCTACCCTGACCGGATCCCGGCGCAGAGGAGGGGGAGGTGACCCATGAAGAACGCCGCCGTCTCGTTCGCGGCCCTGCAGCGTGTGCTGGAAGGCCTCGGCTTCGTCAGGAAAAAAGTCGGCGGCCCGCAAGTGGTGTTCGAGCACGCCCCCTCGGACACCTGGTTTCTGTTCCGCGTCTACAAGCCCCGTGACAAGGTCACCGCGGGCGACCTCATCGGGGTGCGCAAGATCCTGGACGAAAGAGGCCTCCTTGAACCCGAGGCGCTTGAGGGACTGCTCCATCAGCCACCGACATAAGGGGTAGGAGTTCGGCCGCTTCGCCCGTGAGCACGGCCCCGACCTTCATGGCGCCAAGGTAATGCGTTGGTATCTTCAGGCCGCTTGCCGACTCAGGTGCCGTTGATGCCGAAACCGCTGCGCACCTGCTCAAGGTGGGCGGCCGTCACCGCCAGGTCGAACCAGCGGTCGAGAGTATTCAGGTCGGTCTGCCCTTCCACTGCCTGCACCAGTTCGGCAGACAGTTGTGCCCCGAAACGCAGTTGCAGGGCCCGGAGCAGTTTTGCCCGCAACGTGTTCAGTTTTCCGCGAGCCTCGCCGCGGGCTTCCCATTCCAGGGTGATGATCGAGCGTTCCACGTTCCAGCCCTCCAGTCCTTGTTTCCACACATCGACGCAACCCGCCAGGTTCGCGAACACCAGCGCCAATCCGGCATAATCCGCGCGCTTACGGGCGTCCGTCTCTCCCTCGGCGACGCGCCTCCACTCCGCCACCGTCGCCGCCTCGCCGCCGCCCGCCATCAGCGGCACCCACGGCAGCAAGGCCCGCGGCAGCGTCTCCGCTGCCACCGCCGCCAGCGTCTGTCCCGCGTACTCTTTCGCCAGCGTCACCACCCGAACCTTCGTCCACTGGCCCAACCCGTGTCGAGGTAGCGCCCGGCGTACCGCGCCGCCTTGTCGAAGTCGTTCATCAAACCCTTCCCGGAAACAGCGCCTGACCGCAGCACCCCCGCGCGGCCCACGGAGCTACTCGGCCCGGCTTTCCTCGTCCGGCAGTTCGTTCTCCCAGATCCCGACGTCGGGGTGCTTCGCCCGGACGTCCTCCATGTCGTGCCGCACCCGCCGGAGCCGACGGGCCACGGCGAGCACCAAAACAACGACGAGGAGCAGGATGCCGGGCAGGAGGGGCAGGAACGAGGGCAGGAGATCGCCGTAGGCCAGCAAGCCCACGAGGACCAGGAACCCGACCCCGCACAGCAAGAGCGCGCACCCGCGGGCGCACCCGTGGGCGCGCGGAGAGCCACCCAGGGCCGGCGCGCCCCGCAGCAGCGCTTCCTCCCCGCGGCGGAAGTCGTCGGCCCCGGAGGCCTGCCCGAGCAGGGACTTCCTCATCCTCCGGGAGGCGCGGCGTTTGCCCGGCCTCCTCGGCAGCCACTGCCGTAACGCGGGGGCCAGCGTCTCGTCGGCCAGGCGGTACACCTGGGCGTCGGCGGACGACGGCCCCTCGGCGCCCTGGACCGCGTCCGGGACGACCAGACGGATCTCCTCCTCCAGCACGGACAGCACCTCCGCGAACAGCCGATCGCCACGCGCCGCCCGCGCCGCCCGCCACAACTCCCTCAGGGGCCGCCCGGCGGCCGCTGGGTAGCGCCCCTCCGCCGGCACCAGCGCGCCGAGGATCGCGCGGGCCGCCTCGGCCCGGCGCTCCTGTCCCGGCCCCTCCGCGGCGTCGTCGAAGCAGCCTTCCAGGTGCGCCACGACCGCGCCCCCCAGGCCGCCCCGCCGGCTGAGCGTCACCGGCGTCCACGGCAGGTCGCGAAGGCCCCGCGCCAGCTGGGCCAGCCGGCAGGGGTTCACCTTTCCCCCGCGCGACAGGTCGTCCAGGGCGCGGAGGAGCATCTGCTGCTGCGGCGGGCTGATGTCGGCGTCGTCCGGCGGCAGTCGCCCGTAAGCCTGGCCGAGGCGCACCAGCACCCGGTAAGCGTGGTCCCGGTCAAAGGGCTCGAGTTCGGCCACGTTCCGGCCCGGCAGCGCGGGCAGGCCCAGCCTGTTGAGCAGGCGCAGGGCGATCGGCCGGAAGTCCTCGCGGACCACCAGCAGCGCCTGGAGATGGCGGCCGTCACACTGGGCCAGGGCCTGGGCCAGTTCGCTGCGGGGATCGCCCTCGGCCAGCAACCAGCGCTCGAACTGGTCCAGGACGAGCAGCACCTTGCCGGCGGGCCGGGGCGGCTCCTGTGCGAGGCGGCGCCAGGCTTCGGGCAAAGGGAGCCCGTCCGGCAGGCCGGGGACGGCCCGGGCCAGCGCCTTCCGGAGGTGGTCCGCCGTGCGCTCCCGGGCCGCGGTGACGTGGACCGGCAGCACGCCGCGGTCCAGGCGGGGGAGCAGGCCGGCCAGGACCAGCGACGACTTGCCCACGCCCGCGCGGCCCGTCAGCAGCCCCACGCCGAACGCCTCCTCTCCGCCCGCCCGCTCCAGCCACTCCTTCCAGAAGCGCAGGTCGGGGGGCACGGCCGCGACGCGGGAGTTGGGCAGCAGGCCCACGTAGAGGTCCGCGTCCTGGGCCGCGAAGGGCTGCAGGCGCTCCGGCACGAGGCGGCGGGCCAGCCGGTCCCCCTGACCGGCCTCTCCGAGGGCCTGGCCTGCCGATTTCAGCCAGCGGCGCAGCGCCAGGGCCAACTCGAGGGCGCTGGGGAAGCGGTCGGCGGGCTCCCTGGCCAGGCACTTGACGCAGACGCGGCTCAGCTCGCCGGGCACCGCGGCGTTCATTAGGGTCGGCGGCAGGGGGTCGGTGTGGACGATCTGCTCCAGCACGGCCCGCACGGTCGCCCCCCGGAAGGGGCGCTGCCCGGTCAGCAGCTCGTACAGGACGATGCCCAGGCTGAACAGGTCGCTACGGGCGTCCAGGCCGCGGACCTCGCCGCGCGCCTGCTCGGGGCTCATGTACGCCGGCGTGCCCCCGGCGGTGGCCTCCCCCTGCGGGTCGTCCAGGGGCAGGGCCAGGCCGAAGTCGGCGACGTAGACGTTGCCCTGCCGGTCGAGGAGCAGGTTGGCCGGCTTGACGTCGCGGTGTACCAGCCCTCGCTGATGGGCGTGGTGCAGTGCCTCCGCCACGCGGGCGACGATGCTGGCAGCCTCCGCCAGGGCCGGCGTGCCCTCCCGCAGCCGCCGGGCCAGGTCCGTGCCCGGGATCAGTTTGGAGACGACATAGCACAGGCCGTCGCCGGTGCGGCCCACGTCGAAGACGGGGACGATGCCCGGGTGGTCCAGACCGGCCACCATGCGGGCCTCGGCCAGGTACGCCTCGAGGTCCTTCTCGCTGGCGACCCGCGCCCGCCGGGGCACCTTGATCGCCACCTCCCGCCGCAGCTCCTCGTCGCGGGCCAGGTAGACGGTTCCGAAGGCCCCCTCGCCCAGGACGCCCTCGACGGCGTAGCGCCCGATGCGCCGGGGGACGGCGCCCACGCGGGCCGGCTCCGCGATCGGCGGCGGGGATGCCCGCGGCGCCTGCGGCGCGGCGAGGAAGGACGCCGTGGCGGGCAGGCCGCCTTCCCCCGCCGGCGCGAGGAGGGACCCGGTCTCTTCGGGGGGTGCGCTCACCGTCGGGGGCAGTGCTTCGCCCAGGACGGCGGGCTTCCGCCCCTCCTCGGATCGGGCATCCCTGGCGAGTGTCGCCCCCGGCTCGACGACCGCGGCCGAGTCGGCGGTCGCCTCCGCCGCGCCGGCGGAGGCCGGCCCCGGCGCGATGGCCGCCTCCCGCAAGACCAGGGCGAGCAGGTCGGCGTCCGCCGGGAAACGGCGGGCGTACTCCTCGGGGAGGGGGCGCTCGCCCCGGCCCTGACGGAACTCCAGTTCCAGGGCCAGCAGCTCGCGCAGGAGGCCGGCGCGCTCCAGGCCCGAGCGGCCTGCCAGGAGCGGCTCGAGGGGGGGCGCTCCGCCCTCCCGCCAGGCCCGCTCGAACGCATCGCCGAGGGCGTCGATGTGCCGGGCCGCCTCGAGCGGCAAGGCCGGGTCCGTACGCGGGTCCTGGGCGCTCATGGTCAGGCTCTCCCGGAGGCAGGGCCGCATCGGCCAGGCCCCCTTTCCGTCGGCCCTCACTTCATCCTGTCCGGCAGCCGCCACAGCCGGATGGTCCTGTCCAGGCTGGCGGACAGGGCCTGGGTGCCGTCGGGCGTGAAGGTCACGGCCCAGACGTGGTCCGTGTGGCCGACCAGCCGCCCCAGCTCCGTGCCGCCGGCCACGTCCCAGAGCCGCACGGTGGTATCGAAACTGCCCGACAGGGCCCGCCGGCCGTCGGGGGAGAGGGCC
>JBBRPS010000425.1:0-8931 GCA_038227745.1 Gemmatales bacterium
CGCTGGGCATTGTCCGTGCAGCTTCAGAACAAAACCGTTACGGGCAGCATCGAGAAGAAACGCCTCCAGACAGGATGGAACGACAAGAACTTGGAGAAGCTATTGGAGCTTTTTTAGGGTTTTTGATGCGATTACCCTGCCGCTGCGCACCGGGCTGAAGTCCGTGCGGAATCTTCTGGTCGCGTGCAATCAGGTCGAGGATGAGCCAGTCGTGCGTGTCGAACGTCGCCGTCGTTTCCTGGCCGACCTTCTCCACGAAGCGGATGAAGTGGGGATTCCGCAAGGTGCCGTGCAGCGTGATGCCGACCTGGTAGCGGTCCGTCCGGCGGAAGTCGGGCACCGGCTTGCTCTGGCGGATCGCTTCCTCGAAGATCAGGTTCATTCCCTGCCCCGCCCGTTCCACGAGGCCGCACTTGGTGAAGATGTCGGCAATGCGCCGGTTGCGAGGATTCTGCCGGTCGAGGATGTTGTCGAGCGTGATGCCCCACGGCAACCCGCCCGGACTGTCGATCTCCAGGCGGCGGGCATACTGCCGGACGAAGACGTTGCTGCCCACCTGGTAATCCCGGTGGCTGACCGCGTTCAGGACCGCCTCGCGGACGGGCCGTTCGCTGAACGTCGGGATCTGGAGGACGAACAGACGATCCTGGTAGCTCTGCTTGTCGTTGCGGAGGTTGATCCGGTTCCAAAGCTCATCGTAGAAGGAGAAAAAACCCTGGCGGTACTCCTGGCGGTCCTGCGCGGGGCCTGCCGCCTCGGTCGAGCGATACTCGAACACGACCTCGGCAGGGGCCAGAAAGCGTCCGACAGCCTGCCGCGTGCCGAACAGGATCAGGGCGGCATAGGTGAGCTGGCCGTCCTTCGCCGCTTCGGCGTCCGTCAGCAACTGCTCGATGCTCAGCGTTGCCAGGTGCTGGGCGAACCGGGAGTTGCCGACGTCTCGCGCCCGGGTGATCCAGCGACGGCGGAAATCCTCAACGGCTGCCAGGTCCAGGTCCGTGAACCGGAGGGTGGGACAAAAGTCCGCCGAGAAGTCGTGGCCGCTTTCCGCGAAGATCTCCCGCAACCGCTCCTCGGACAGCGGAACTAGACTATCCTCTTTCCGCATCCAGTAAATGCCGTCCAGTTTGAGCGGCGTCCCCAGCGGGCGGAACGGCACGCGGAAGACCAATACTCGGCCCTTGGGGTGGTGGATCTCCTCGAAGTCGATCGCCAGCGGCAAGCGGTCGCACAGGCCCTTGCGCGTCCGCTCGGGTTGATCGAACGCGGTGGTGCCGACGACGGCGCGAGGGCGTTTGTCCGAGACGCCGAGAATGACCCGGCCGCCGCCTTCGTTAGCCAGGGCGCAGCAATATTTGGCCAACTTCTCGAAATGAAAGTTGTTCGTCGCTGCCTTGAACTCAAGCTGTTCGCCTTCCTTGCTCTGCAGCCAGGTTTCGAGTTCGGCAATTTTCGCAGTCTCGGGCGTCATGGTTCACCTCGCGATAGGGCCGGCGGGCCAGTCATTGACCCGCACCTGCCCGATCATCCAGGCACGGCGCTGGTCACGGTGCTATGTTCCTTGCGGAGCGACACGCGGACTCTTCCTTTCCCGGGTCGATGCCTGCGCGGCACGCCACCACTGGGCGAGCGGATCTTCGGAGGTTTCCAGCCAGTGCCGATGTCGGCGCACGGCTTCCTCTTCGCCCAGCTTCTTGTACTCGTCCAGGACTTTCCGCTGGAGTTCGCGTTTCAGCGCGACGCAGTCGAACCGCTTGGCCTTTCGGACCATCAGATCACCTCTTGAGGAGGCGGCTTCATTCCGACACCTCACTCCCTTCGCGGTTTTCCCGAGGTGCAACGCGCACCTGGCCGGTCATCAGGTGATGGAGCAGCGTTTGAAACAGGTCTTCGAGCGCCTGGCGGCGGGCCGTTTCTGCCTTGATCTTGGCATCGACCTTGCGGAAGGCAGATACGCTGCGTTGCTGCTCCTCCATCGGCGGTAACAAGACAACCGTGTTCTCGATCACACCCTGGTCGATCTTGGGAAAATTCCCTGTCGTCGCCTTGGCGTTGGTGCGGAAGTAACGTCGGCAAGGCTCTGCGAGCAGAAACTCGGCCAGGAACTTGGGCAGCACCTGGCGTTCATTGACCCGAACACGAACCATCAAGTCAGGGAAGATCGCAAAGTCCTCGGGGCCTTCGTACAGCGCAGCCAGGCCGACATATTCGGGCGTGTTGGCACGTTCGACGAGAAGGTCGCCGGGCTTCAGCCACATCTCCCGCACTCGCTCGGGGTCAGCAACGGTGAGTTTGGTGTTCTCAAGGGAAAAATCGTTCTGCGTCACGGCCGTCAGCGTCAACGTGCGAATACCTTGGTCGGTGCTCGTGGCCTTCGCCGAGTGGCCGTTTCGCAAAGGTTCGCGAAGTAGGCTTTCGAGCCGCAGGGCTTCCCAATGCTCCGGCACCGGCCCGGCCTCGGTTTCCTTCAGCGCCACCCGGTCGGCCTGGTCGAACGGCACCGGCCCGTAGGTGAACAGGTGCCGCATAAGGCTCTGCTTGAGTTGGCGGGCGGCGGCGATGACCTGCTCCGTCGCTTCCTTCGCCCGCTGCACCGTGCGCAGGACGTGGGCGATGGCTTGCTGTTCGGAGAGGGGTGGAAGGGGAATCAATTCCCGTAGGATATCGCCATCGGTGACGGCAGGATAACTCGATCCTCGTTGGTGTTCGGCGACTCGCTTCACGAAGCCATCTTGCGACGTGACGAAGTACAGGAAGTGCGGATCGACTACCCCTCGCTTGACCCGCATCACGCAAAACGCAGTCGAGCAAACTTGCCCATCAAGCTCAGGCGGCACCAGAGCAACGCGCTTCAAGGAGGGCCTGACGGTCGCGAAAAGGACGTCCCCTGCCTGGATAAGCTTTCTTGCTCGGCTGGGAGCATCCTTCCCCGTGTGTTCGGCGGAGCCGATGATACGCAGGCTCTCTCTGGCGATGCTTGAAACGTCGATGTACTTGAAGCGGACCTCTGGGCGCTTGCTCGGGTCGGTTTGTCGTGGCTTTTCCACCACATCCCGGACCGGAACGGCGCCCCACCCCGCGGGTAACTCCCCAAGTTCGGTGAGTGCCGCTTCCGGTTCGGTGATACTCTGGTCGGCCTTACGCATCACGCCACCCCTTGAAGCCTAGACCCGCCAACACCTTATCAAGTTCGCGGTCGGCCTCAACTCTCTCCTCCTCAGCCTCCTGCAATCGCACCACCGCCTCATCGAGCGGCAGCACCTCGGCCTCAACGCCCGTCGCCACATACCGGCTCGGCGACAGGTTGAAATCGTTCTTCGCCGCCTCGTCCTTCGTGACGATGGCCGACACCCCTTCGACCGCCTTCCACTCATGATACGCGGCCGCAATCTGATCGAGGTGTTGCCCTTCGAGGTAGTTCTTCGGCCGCCCCTTGCTGAACAATTTCGACCCGTTGACGAGCAGGACTTCTCCAGGCTTGCGCTTCTTGCGGTTGAGGACCATCACAATGCCGGGCGCCGTCGTGTTGTAAAACAGGTTCTCCGGCAGCAGCACGACGGCCTCGACCAGGTCGGCCTCGACGAACGCCTTGCGGAGGTCGCGCTCCTTGTTCGAGCCGCTGTTGCCGCTGCCCCGGCTGACGGCGCCGGTGTCCAGCACGACCGCCATGCGCCCCGCGGCGTTCATGCAGGCGGCCATGTGCTGCACCCACCCCCAATCGGCGCTCGACGACGGCGGCACGCCCTTGCCGAAACGGTCGTAGGTGTCGTTCTCGTAGGACTTCGCCGGGAACTTCTGGTTCCACATCGGGTTGGCGGTCACGATGTCGAACGAACGCAGGCGGCCGTCGCCCTCGGTGAAGGCCGGGCGGTGCAGCGTGTCGCCCAGGGCGATGTCCGCCTCCATGTCGTGGACGAAGGCGTTCATGCGGGCCATCGCGAACGTCGAGGAGTTGATCTCCTGGCCGAACAGCCGCAGCGGCGCCACCTTGTCCGGCAGACGCACCCGGCCGTTGACCTCCTTGCCCTTGCTTTCGAGCAGGCGCAGATGGCACTTGATGAGCAGGCCGCCGGAGCCGCAGCAAGGGTCGTACACGGTCGCGCCGGGCGGCGCGTCGAGGAGGCGGGCCATGAGGACGGCCACCTCGCGCGGCGTGTAGAACTCGCCGGCGCTCTGGCCCTGGCCCTCGGCGAACTTGCGCAGCAGATACTCGTAGGCCCTGCCGAGGATGTCCGGCTCGACGTCGTCCAGGCCGAGGCGGTAAGCGGGGTTGTTGAGGACCTGCACCAGGGCGGCGAGACGGCCGTCGTCCACGATCCGCTGCCCCGCGGCCGTGGCGTTGAAGTCGGTCACGTCGATGACGCCGGACAGCCGCGGGTTCTCGCGGGCGACGGCGCGCACCGCATCGGTCAGGTACTCGCCCAGGCCGGTCGTCCTGGCGGCGACGGCCGGCCAGCGGGCGTCGGGCGGGAGGAAGAAGCGGACCAGCTTGTGATCGGCCTCGACCAGCCTGGCGGCCTTCTTCGCGTCGCGGAACTCGGTGGCCAGGTGCGCGACCTCGTCGTCGAAGACGTCGGAGAGGCGTTTGAGGAAGACGAGCGGGAGAATGTAGTCCTTGAACTTGGGGGCGTCGAGCGGGCCGCGGATCTGGCAGGCGGCGTCCCACAGCCAGGACTCCAGGGTGGAGACGTCAAGGCGGCGGGCGGACTCGTTCGTCGCGCGGGCTGGGGGTGGCACGTTCGACCTCCCTGGGGAAGCAGCCTCACGGCCCCATGACGCGGGAGGCAGGGATCGCGGGAATCCTTGACCGACGTGCCTTCCTGGCCCTGTCGTCCTGATACGGCACAATACTCCAGCCACCCGTGGGTTGCAAGGCTGGGGATACGCGGGAGCTTCGAGTTGGACTCCGGGGCCGCTCGCGGAATGACAAGCCGGGGCCGGACGGATACGATGTCAAGCGGGGGAGTGCGGCCGCGTACGTCCCGCTGCCGGCATGAACTCTCGTAACGCAGCGTTCCTCCTGACGTCTTTTCGCAGAGGGAGGGCACGATGACCACCGCGACGAACCCGGATCCGCACCAGCTCGGCCCGCTCCTGAACCGCTCGGTGACGGGAGACGCCCGGGCGTTCAACGACCTCATGGAACGGCTGCGTCCCTACCTGCACTGCCTGGTGCGGCGCCGCCTCGGCCCGGAGGACAACGTCCGCCTCGACCACTCCAGCGTCGTGCAGAAGTGCCTGCTGCGCGTCTCGCAGCGCTTCGCCCAGCTGCGCCAGCCCGACGTGCCGCACTTCCTCCGCTGGGTCGGACTGCTCGTGCGCAACCTGATCACCGACGAGCTGCGCGCCGGCGCCAACCGGCCCCAACCGGCCCACGGCTCGCACCTCCTCGCCGCCCTGAGCAAGGGCGCGTCGCCCGACGGCGCGCTGGAGCGCGACGAGCGGGTGGTGCGCCTGGCCGCGGCCCTGGAGCGCCTGCCGGAGCGGCAGCGGCAGGTCGTCGAGCTGCGCTTCTTCGACGGCCTCGCCGACGCCGAAATCTGTCAGCGCCTCGGCGGGACGGAGGGGGCCGTTCGCATTCTGCGCCTCCGCGCCCTGCGGCAGCTGCGCACGTTCCTGGAGCCCTCACCCCTCGGAGGCGACCAATGACGCTCGAAGCCGACCTGGCCCGATGGGGCGAGCCGCCCGCCACGCACGCCGAGGAGACGCTCGCCCACTTCCTCGACACCGTCCTCGACCGCCTGGAGCGCGGCGCCCCGGTCGAGAGCGCAACGCTGCTCGGCGAGTCCACCGAACTGCTCGCCGACGGCCGCGAACTGCTGCGCACCCTCGACTGGTTGTGCGAGAGTGCCGGCACTGTGCTAGAGCACTCGGGCATGCTGCCGGCCGCAGGCCCCGACCTGGGCCGCACGGCAAGTTGGGTGTCGCCGCCCGAAAACCCCTTCCCCGGCGAGTTCCGCATCCTGTCGCTGCTGGGGCGGGGTGGGTTCGGCAACGTGTGGCTGGCCGACGACCTGAACCTGGACCGGCAGGTGGCGCTCAAGACGCTGCGCCCGCCGGGCGGCTCGAAGGAGCGTGAGGAGGCGCTGAAGTCGCTGCGGCAGGAGGCGCGGCTGCTGGCCAGCGTGCATCACCCCAACGTCGTGCAGGTCCACACCTGGCGGCAGGCCGGCGACGACCATTACCTCGTCCTGCAGTACATCGCGGGCGGGTCGTTCGCCGACCGGCTGGAGTGCGAGGGGCCGCTGGGCTGGCAGCAGGCGGCCCGCTACGTCGCCGACGTGGCCGAGGCCCTGCTCGAGGTCCACGCCCACGGCATCGTCCACCGCGACGTCAAGCCGGCGAACGTCCTCTGGGACCCCGCCCGCGACGAGGCCGTGCTGACCGACTTCGGCCTGTCGGTGCGCCTGGGCCGGCCCGAGGTGGCGGGCGGCACCCCGTTCTACATGGCGCCCGAGGCGTTCCGCGGCGAGGCGACCGCGGCCGGCGACGTCTACGGCCTGGCCGCGACCCTGTTCGACCTGTGTACGGGCGAAGTGCCGTTCCCCGCCCAGACGGTGGACGAGCTGCGGCGGCGCGTCGAGCGCGGTCTGCCCGACCCCGACCCGCGCTGCGCGGTCATGCCGGAGGCGCTGGAGCGCGTCGTGCGGGCCGGATTGGCGGCGCGGCCGGAACGGCGACCGGCGCTGCGCGAGTTCGTCACCGCCCTGCGCGGCTCGCTGAACCAGCTCCTGGGGGACTCCTTGCTGCTCCCCGCGGGACAAAAGGAGCGGCCCGCGCCCGTGGACCTGCGGCTGCTGGTCGGCCTCTGGCAGGGCGGCAACACGTACGCCTCCGTGGCTGCCACACACCCGGGGTCGCGTGCCGTGCTGCGCGACCTGAAGAAGGTGCCGCCGCTGCCGGAGCAGGTGCAACTGCGAAGCGGCGACCGCGTGCGCATCCAGGTCGTCGCCGACCGCGCCGGCTACGTGACCGTGCTGAACGTCGGGCCGACCGGCAACCTCAACCTCCTCTACCCGGAGCGGCCCGACGCAACGCCCGCGCCGGTCGAGGCGAACCGCCTCCTCGACATCCTCGACGTGGAGCTGACGCCGCCGGCCGGGGCGGAGCGCGTGATCGCGGTGTGGAGCCGGGCGCCGCTGGCGCTCGCCGACCTGCAGAGCGTGGTGGGGCAGGCGGAGGGTGGGGGGGCGCGTCCGTACCACGCCACGCGCGACATGAATCGCGTGCAGGAGTCGGTGCAGCGGCTGCGCCCGGAGGACTGGCACGCGGCGGTGCTGACGCTCGACCACGAGGCGTAAGCGTCGCCCTGGGGTCTCGGTTCGGAGGCAACCCACGGAGCCCGTGCGCATCCGGTCGATCTCGTTCCGCGACCCGCTCGCGGCTAAACGGAGCGCGAGTCAACGCGCTCGCCCCCCGCGCAGCGGGATCTGGCTCACCGCTCGCGGCTAAACGGGATGTGGTAAATCGTCTATTCAGCGCAGGTAGCGGTTGATGACGTTCTCCAGCATCTCCTGCCGGCCCGAGGCGTTCGGCGCCGCGTCACCCTTCTCCAGCATGTATTTCTCCAGATCCTCGAAGCCCGCCGCGCCCGCCTCGACCTTCGCGCCGATGCCACCGTCCCACGACGCATAGCGGTTCTTCACGAAGTCGCGCAGCACGCCATCGGCCCGGACCTTCGCCGCGATCTTCAGCCCGTGCGCGAAGGCGTCCATGCCGCCGATGTGCGCGTGGAACAGATCGACCGGCTCGAAGCTCTCGCGCCGCACCTTGGCGTCGAAGTTCACGCCGCCCGGCGCCAGGCCGCCTTGCCCGAGGATCACCAGCATGCACTGCGCCGTCAGGTACAGGTCCGTCGGGAACTGGTCGGTGTCCCAGCCCAGCAGCAGGTCGCCGCGGTTCGCGTCGATCGAGCCGAGCAGTCCCTGCGCCGACGCATACGTCAGCTCGTGCATCATCGTGTGGCCGGCCAGTGTCGCGTGGTTCGTCTCGACGTTCAGCTTGAAATCGTCCGCCAGCCCGTACGTCCGCAGGAAGGCGACGACCGCGGCGCAGTCGAAGTCATACTGGTGAACCGTCGGCTCCCTGGGCTTCGGCTCGATGAGGAACTGCCCGGAAAAGCCGATCTTCTTCTTGTGCTCCACCGCCTTGCGGAAGAACTGCGCCAGGTGGTCCAGCTCCCTTTTCAGGTCGGTGTTGTAGAGGTTCGAGTAGCCCTCGCGGCCGCCCCAGAAGACGTAGTTGACGCCGCCCAGCTCCTTCGTTACCTCCAGCGCCTTCTTGACCTGGGCGGCGGCGTAGGCGAAGATGTCGGCGTTGGGGCTGGTGGCGGCCCCATGCACGTAGCGCGGGTTGCTGAACAGGTTCGCCGTGCCCCACAGCAGCTTGATGCCCGTGCGCTGCTGCTCCTCTTTGAGGGCGGCGACGACCTTGTCGAGGTTGGCGTTCGTCTCGCGGAGGTTCTTGCCCTCGGGGGCCACGTCGCGGTCGTGGAAGCAATAGAACGGGACGCCGAGCTTCTCCATGAACTCGAAGGCGACGCGGACGCGCTTGACCGCCATCTCGACCGAGTCGGTGCCGTCCTCCCACGGCCGGCGGGCACAGCCGGGGCCGAACGGGTCGGAGCCGCTGCCGCGCATCGTGTGCCAGTAGGCCACCGAGAAGCGCAGGTGCTCCTTCATCGACTTGCCCTCGACGACCTCGTCGGGCTTGTAGTGGCGGAAGCTGAGCGGGTCGGTCGAGTCGGGGCCTTCGTAACGGATCTTCTGCACGTCGGGGAAGAATGCCATGGCCGGTACCTGCGTGATGCCAAGGGGTAAAGCGAGGTTACAGCCTAACGATAGTGACGCGCGCGCGCATCGCCAACCGTTCCGGGGCCGTGGGGCATGGTTTCCAGACGCGCACCCCCCCCGCCGGTGTTGTAACCTAGCC
>JBBRPS010000426.1:0-8887 GCA_038227745.1 Gemmatales bacterium
AGGGCAAACACCCCGGCATCGTCCAACTCCTGCACA
This sequence comes from Gemmatales bacterium, assembly GCA_038227745.1. GTDB lineage: Bacteria > Planctomycetota > Planctomycetia > Gemmatales > Gemmataceae > DASPXY01. Next base: position 37 of record JBBRPS010000426.1, read on the forward strand.
CCTATTTGAATGCCGAGCCGCCCTGTTTGGAGTACGAGTACGTCGGCGGCGGCGACCTGACGGGGTGGGTCCGGGACAGCCTGGCGCGCGGCGGTCTGCCCCCCCGTCAGGCCGCGCGACTGGTGCAGGAGATCGCGGCGACGGTAGGGTACACCCACCAACTGAACCCACCGATTGTTCACCGCGACCTCAAGCCTGCGAACATCCTCGTGCAGCGGGGCGCAGACGGAAAGGTCGCGTTTCGGGTGGCGGATTTCGGCATCGGCGGCATCGCGGCCCGTCAGGCGATTGAGGAATCGACGCGCCTCGGGACGGTCGGAGGGCGGTCGCTGGCGGAGGCGGTCCGCGGAGCCTACACACCGCTCTACGCCTCGCCGCAACAGGTCCGCGGCGCGGAGCCAGACCCGCGCGATGACGTCTACGCCCTCGGGGCGATCTGGTATCAGTTGCTCACCGGCGATCTGGGGATGACGACGATTCCGACCGACTGGCGGGAGGAGGTGAAAGATCGCCTCAGTGAAGACTTCGCGAACCTGCTCGGCGGGTGTCTTGCCTCCAGGGTGGAGAGACGCCCGGCTACTGCTGCTGAGTTGGCCGCCCGCCTGGCCGCCTTGTTATCCTCGTCCACTCCAGTAGCCGGGGGGACCGAAGCGGTTCGCGGCGCTGCCCCGGCCGGTCCAGGAAAATCGTCGGCATCGCTGTCGCCGCCAAAGCAAGAGGGCGGTTCAGGGCGAACAGAGAACGCTGGGGAGAAAGGGGCAGCGACAGCGGCCCCGGCAGCGCCCCCGCCGCAACCGCCGGCTCGACCAGTGGTGCAGTGGTACTACATGAGCGGCGGGCAACGCTGTGGGCCGGTCGTGGAGGGCATTTTCCTTGGCCTCCTTGCTTCCAGCCGGCTGGGGCACGATGTCTTCGTCTGGAGAGATGGGATGGCAGACTGGGCTGTGGCCGCAGCCGTGCCAGAGTTGCAGGCCATACTGGGGGAGAGGGTGACGCCATCCTCAGTACCTCCACCCTCGCCAGCATTGGCTCCCACGGGCATTCCGCGCCCTGCGTCAAGCGCTGCGCTGGCAGGCGCCCCGGATGCGACCTCGTTGCCCTCGGTTTCCCTTTCCGACAATGCAGGAGGGGCAGCTTCGGGGCAACCAACTGGGGGCGATTCATCGCAGGATGTCCCAACATCAACCGCAGCAAGCAGTGGTGTTCCAGACCTGAAGGCGATGAACGATGACAAACCCCAACTTGACAAGGAGGATTTGTGGGATGCCACGTTGGAACTCATCTACCGTGTGGAGAAGAAAGGGGCGAAAAAGGATCACGAAGATGCCATCGCAGCGCTCAATGAGACGCTGAAAAGTGATCCCAAGAATCTGGAAGCCTACTATGCGCGGGGACGCGCCAATTACGCGCTGCACCGATACGGTCGGGCGAAAGCCGATTACACCAAGGCAATCAAGCTTGGTCCTCAGTTTGTCGAGGCGTATCTTGGCCGAGGCTGGGCATTGTATGGGAATGACTATTTCAAGGAAGCTGCCGCCGATTTCTCCGAGGCCCTCCGAATTGACCCGGAGAGAACGGACGGCTACTATGGGCGGGGATGCTCTCATTGGGGACTGGTACTGAACAACAGACCGGGTAGGTGGCCACGTCAATCGGACACGGCAGTCTACGCTCGCGTCATTACCGACTTCACAGAGGTGTTACGACGGGAACCGCGGTCAGCCTCCGCACTCCTCGGCCGTGGGATTGCTTTCCTTGGGAAGAATGAGACCGCCCGCGCCCATGCCGATCTCAAGGAGGCTCTTGGGCTGAATCCAGAAAAAACAACGGCCATATATTACGCTCTCGGCTTGGTGTGCCGCGCGCGGTGCGATTGGGACCTTGCGATAGGGCATTTCAGTGAGCTGATTCGCCGCGCTCCGGGCAGCGCGAGTGGCTTCTGCCAGAGAGGCGTGGCCTACGCGGCCAAGGGCCAATACGATCGAGCGATCGAGGACTACGACCGGGCGATCGAACTCGTCAAGCAGTACGCGGAGGCATATGACCACCGCGCCCTCGCCTACGATGCGAAAGGGGATCGCACGCGAGCCGCGAAAGACTTTGCGACAGCGAGGGAATTGGACCCGGAACTTGACTTGGTGTACCGCGCGCGGGAGGGGTGGGATCTTGCGATTAGGCATTATGGTGAGCTGATTCGCCGCGATCCGGCCAGCGCGCGTGGCTTCTGCCAGAGAGGCGTGGCCTACGCGGCCAAGGGCCAATACGATCGAGCGATCGAGGACTACGACCGGGCGATCGAACTCGTCGAGCAGTACGCGGAGGCATATTACTACCGTGGACTCGCCTACGGCGCGAAAGGAGACCGCACGCAAGCCGCAAATGACTACACGACAGCGAACAAATTGGCTCCCTCCCTGTTCATTGCCGAGTGACAGGAGGGGAAGGCGATGACCGTTGACGAACGCCTGTTGCACGCTCTGGGCTGCTCGCAGCCAGGGCCAGCCTTGCGCTCCCTCATCCGCGAGCTGTCGAGGGAAGGGCACGCCAAGGCTCAGATTTACCAGATGTTCGAGGAGTTCCTGCCCCGCTTGCGCCGCCGCGACGACTACCGCGAATCGGAGGATGAGATCTTGCTGGACGTAATGGACGCCTTGACGGGCTGGTGCCATCCCGAGGCCCGGCTGTCACCCGGCGAGACCACCCCATAAGGGACTGGGCTGGCAGGCCGACAATCCTGCGACGGTGGGAACGGGCAGCGGAAGAGATCGCGTTTTCTCGGTCCATAGGGCTCTCGTTCGGCGCCGGTCCACGCGCCGCAAGGGCGGACGGCGAGCGAAAGGCCGGTTACCACCGAACGAGTCCGCGGTGGATGTTTTCAGGGCGCCCAGCGGAGGACGATTCGTGGAAAAACTCGAAATCGAGGCCGTCTACGAGCACGGCATCCTCAAACTGCCCCGCGAATTGCCCCTCCCGATAGGCCAGCGGGTCAAGATCACCATCGAGTCGGTCGATGGTGCCGCGAAGAGGCTCTCGGGGCTGATCCAGTGGCAGGGGAGCCGCGAAGATCTGGAATATCTGGCCGAGTCCGATGACAACCATCTCTGGGCGGCCGAAGAATGACGTTCAACGACATCCCAGGCGGGACGGCTGTCTTCCTCGACGCCAACGTGCTCGTTTATGCAACCGCTCCGCATCCAGCCTACGGGGCCGCTTGCGAAGGTCTGCTGGATCGGATCGAACAGCAGGGCCTCCTGGGCTTCACGTCGTCCGCGGTTCTCGCAGACGTTGCCCACCGGCTCATGACGCTTGAGGCGTGCGATCGCTTCGGCTGGCCCGCTCAGGGGATCGCCAACCGGCTTCGCCGCCACGCCGGTGAGGTCCAACAACTACGGATCCCGCGGCGGGCGCTGGACGAAATCATCGCGGCCCGCGTCAACGTACTCGCGGTGGCCGGTCCGCACGTCTCCCGCGCCGTGGATGTGTCGCGGCAGTTCGGGCTGCTGATGGGCGACGCCTTGATCGTGGCCATTATGCTCGACCATGGCCTTTCTCAGTTGGCCAGTCTCGACGCCGACTTCGACCGTGTGCCGGGACTGACCCGTTTCGCTGCGGTCTGATCCTCGGTCCGGAAATGAGTCAGGAAAAGTCCGCGGTGGACTTGCAGGGCACCCAGCGGAGGACGATCCGTGGAAAAACTCGATAGCGAGGCCGTTCACGAACACGATATCCTCAAGCTACTCCGCGAACTGCCTCCCCCGACAGGCCAGCGTCAGGTCGCGCTCCTGAAACAGTTCCGCCGCGATGGCCTGGAGTGCCGGGCGTTACTCTCCTGACCCCGTTTGCTTCCGCGCCGCGAGAAGGCACGGGAATGCCTTTCAAGACCACGTCGATTGCTCTCGATCCGTTGCCGGGCAGGGAGAGAATGGGAGTGAGGTCGAGAGATGGGATGTGGACGTCATCTCTTCCGGGAAGGGTCTGGCCGTGAGGCAGGAGTCGGGAACATGGCGCGCGTACTCTGTGAAGTCTCCGAGGGGCTGAGGAAGTCGGAGGCCACCGCGAAGTTGACGACCTACGATGGCCGCCCCGAGTTCCTGCCCGTGGACCGCGGACTCCTGTCCGACGAGGGCGGTCAGTCCTATCTGTCTGTCGGGCTGCTCCACATCAACCCCGAGAAGGAGGCCGCCCTGGTAGCCTTGCCCGTTGAGGCAGACTCTGGAGCGCACCGGATCTGGGTGCAGCTCGGCCACCTCAAGCAGGCGAACGGAGCCCCGGCATGATCCTTTCCGACCGCGCGGCGAGGTGTCCTCGGTCGTGCGTCGCGAAGGCTTCTGGCCCAAGCAGAGTCCGCTGCGTCGCCTGGTTCCCATTCCGCCGGGCGCGTACAATAATCCACGGCCATCCGGTTCCCGGGGAAAGCCGATGACGCTTCACCTCAGTCTGCCACCCGAGTTGGAGGGACGCCTCCGCCATGAGGCCGAACGACTCGGCCTCTCTGCCGACGCCGTCACGTTCCAGTTGCTCGACAAACACCTGCCCCCACAGGATCGCCGTGCCGCGGCCGTGGCCCTGCTGCAGTCCTGGATCGACACCGACGACAGCGACGATGTGGACGCGGACTACGACCTGTTCCGGGCCATCGACGAGGCGCGCACCTCCGACCGCAAACTCTTTCCGGATGAACTCAGGGGCGTGAGCTGGTGAAGCCCGTCATCCTCCTCGACGCCGGCCCTCTCGGGCTGCTGTCCAACCCGAACCGCAAGGGCCAGACGGTAGCTTGCCGGAAGTGGCTGCAGGCGCTGGTCGCCGCCGCACGCCGGGTGATCGTCCCTGAGATCGCCGACTACGAGGTGCGTCGAGAGTTGCTGCGGGCGAACAAGGCAAAAGGAGTGGCGCGGCTGGATGCCCTGGCGGGACTGCTCGAGTATCTCCCGCTCACGACGGCGGCCATGCGCGGCGCCGCCGAGTTGTGGGCGCACGCCCGGCAGCAGGGCCAATCTTTCCAAGGTAGGGCACGACGGGCTTCAGAGGGATGCCAGTTCCCCAGGTTCCGAAAGCGGATGTTGGCGTCCTTTCCGACATCGGCGTGGCCAGAGTTTCGCGGACTCAGCCCCGGCCACGCGCTGCCGGCCTATGGTTCGGACCGCTGGTCAGTTCGGGGCCTCTCCGGTGGGCTCCCCGGGAGGAAGGGGGGCAGGCTCTTGCGCCGCCGCCTGCTCATGGCGTTGCAGCCATTGCCGCGCCGCCTCGACACCGATCCGCTCCAACACGTGCTCCCTGCCGACGAGGTCGAGAATCCGCTCCACACCGATCAACTCCAGAAGCCACCCCTTGGCGATGAGGTCCAGGACGCGCTCCTTGCCGATGAGATCCAGAAAGCCGGGGCGATCCAGCCCGATCTCTTTGAGGGCGCGGTCACGCATCGGTAACACCTCCACAAAGGTTGTGGATGCAAGCGGTGCAACACTCCAGATCCTGGGGGAACGGCTAGTTATGCTGCGCACGCCGAAGCTCAGCCCGGGTCCACTCCGTTGGCCTTCTCGGGGGGTGGCGGCGGGCTGGGGGCAGGTGCAGCGGCGGGTCCTTGTGCGTCGGCCTGATCCTGGCGTTGCAGCCATTGCCGTACCTTCTCCTTGCCGAAGAAGTCAAGGGCTTGCTCATCGCCGATGAGGTTCAGGGTTCGCTCCTTGCCGATCAGGTCCAGGGCCCGCTCCTTGCCGATCAGGTCCAGCAAGGCGGGGTAATCCAGACCAATCTGTTCGGGAGTGAGGTTGCGCATCTGTAACACCTCCACAAGGGCGCGCGGGTGCAGGCGTTGTAACACGTCCAGGTCCTGGGGATGCTGCTGGTAATGCTCCACCAGGTACTCGACCAGCGCCCGCTCTTGCCTGCCCCGCGAGACCATGTGCAACGGCAGCAACCTGTTCCGCAAGGAGGGCGACAGGGCGGAATAGAGCGATTGACGCTTCCGTGTGCCACGGCGGTGTCAGCCGTGCTGACGTCCCCGCACAGCTGACACCGCCGTGGCACACCGGACCCCCGAACTGAGGCCCTGCGGTCCTGGGGTTGCACTTCGGCACGAGGCGGGGTAAAAGCCGCCGGGGATGGCCGAAGGCCTCCCTGCACGAACGCGGCACCCCGAGGCGTCTGCCGTCGGGCGCCGCCCTTGCCGGGCCGAGGGAACGCCATGGAGAAGGGAAGCGTCAGCCAGTTCGTCAGGCTCCCCGAAGGGGTGAGCTTCTCCGTCTGCGTCGGGACGGAGGCCGGGGATCCCATCAGCGAGGCGCTGGGCCGGGGCCACTTTCCGAGCAGTCTGCCCTTCGCGGCGATGTCCCCGCTGCTGCGCACGGGCGACCGGGTGCTGGACATCGGCGCGCACATCGGTTCGCTGGCGCTGCCGGCCGCGGCGTTCGGCTGCCGGGTGCTGGCGCTCGAGGCCTCGCCGCGCAACGCCGCCCTGCTCCAGGCCAGTACCCGCCTGAACGGCTTCAACAATCTGCAGGTGGTCCACGCGGCGGTCAGCGACCGGCCCGGCGTGGTGGAGTTCTGCCCGGACGGTCCGTGGGGGCAGATCGCCGCCGCGGGCGGCAACCGGGCGCGCGTCCCGGTCGAGGCGGTGACGGTGGACGCCCTTCTTGACCGCGTCGGCTGGGATGGGGTGGAACTGCTGAAACTTGACGTGGAAGGGTCCGAGGTCGCCGCCGTCGCGGGCATGTCCCGGCTGTTGTCCGGGCCGGCCGCCCCCGTCCTCATCTACGAGTCGAACGGCCACGCCCTGCACACCTGTGGGCGGACCGTGTCCGAGCTGAGGGCCGCCGTGGAGGGGCACGGTTACCGGCTGTATCGGCTCGGGAAGAAGCGCCTCCGCGAGGTGGCCCCCGGCGAGTTTCAGCCGGACACCGTCGCCGACTACCTCGCCGTCAAGGCCATGCCCGCCGCCCTCGCCGACTGGCCGATCGACCCCCCAGTCAGCCGTCCGCAGCTCATCGAGCAGGTCCTGGCGACCTGCGCGCACCCGGACTTCGACCACCGCGCTTACATCCGCCAGGCCCTGCGGGAGGCGCCGACCTGGCTGCGCACGCACCGGGCGGTAACCGCCGCCCACGAGGCACTCGAGCGCAACCCCTTCGCCGTGCCGCGCCGCGGCTGGCGGTCCTGGCTGCGGCTCTGGCTGCCCTGGCGGCGCGTCGGTTGACCGTCTCGCCCCCCGTGGCTACCCCACACCTTCCCTGCCGGCCTGACGGCGCCGCCGCAGCAGGGGGGACCGACATGGCGAACAGGAACAGTACCTTCGCCATCGAGCCGTATTGCTTCAAAAGCGCCGTGAGTTGCCCACCATCGCCCCCAGGAAGATGAGCAGGCAGAAGCCGACGAGGATCGCGGCACCGACGAGGGTGCCGATCATGCCGCAGATCCGACCGGCGTTCGTGCCGCCCTCGCCCGTGGGATCCATGCGGCCGCGGCGGATCTCCTCCAGGTCGGTGTTGCCCATCACCCAGGCGATCGGGCCGAGGATGACGGCGATCAGGCCCAGGCTGAACGGGACGGCGACGAGGCTCAGCACGCCGAGGGTCAGCACCGCACTGGCGCGGTGCGGCATCGAGCCGTGGCGGGGTTGGCGGTAGGGGTCGTGGGCCGAGGGGCCGAGGGGAGCGACTGCGGGGAAGTGCCGCTGTCCCGGCGGGGCACTCGGGGCCGGCGGCGGCGGTGGATTGCCTCCCCCGGCGACGAACGTGCCGCCGCAGGTGGGGCACTGCACGTCCTGGCCGAGCAGCGTGTCGGGGACCTGGAGCTTGCGCCCGCAACTGGGGCAACTGATGATCTCTTGCATACGCCCTCGGGTCAACTCAGGGGATGGCGGCGACCAGGGCCCCGAAAAGGACGAAGAACAGCAGGTAGACGCCCAGCACCGACGCCCCGAGGATGGTGGCGATCATGCCGCAGATGCGCCCGGCGTTCGTGCTCCCCTCCCCCGCCGGGTCCATCCGGCCGGCGCGGATCTCGTTCATGTCGCTCTGGCCCATGGCCCAGGCCAGTGGCCCAAGGACTAACGACGTCAGGCAGATTGTCAGACTCAGGATCCCGAGCGTCAAGATGGCACTGCCGCGGTGCGGGGCGCGGGGGAAGCGGCGCGGGCGCGCGGGCTTGTCGGCGTACTCGGCGTATGGGCAATCGTCCCGGTCCGGGCGCGGGCGCGGCGGCTGCGGTCGGGGGCGCGGCCGCTCGGGGGGGAAGGGGTAGACGAGGGGCGACTGCGGCGTGGCGATGAACGCGACGCCGCACGTCGGGCACTGGACGTCCTGGCCGATCAGGTTGTCGGGGGCCTGAAGCTTGCGCCGGCACCCGGGGCAACTGATGATGTCTGACATGGCGTTCGCCCTCCGCGCCTGCTCGGATGGTTCTCCCCGCGCTCACCAGCGGCGGCGGAAAAAGATACCGCGCTCGCCCAGCACCTCCATCATGCAGAGCAGCACGATGCCGATGACCCCCAGGATCGTCGCCACCATGCCGCACGTGTGGCCGCCGGTCGTCGCCCCTTCCCCTTCGCGGTCCATGCGCCCCGCCCGCATCAGGGACAGGTCGTTGTTCCCCATCGCCCAGGCGATCGGCCCCAGGATAAGCGAGGGGAGACAGATGACCAGCCCCGCGAGGGCGAGGATGCCCAGGGTGAGGATGACGGGGCCACGGTGCGGCGCGGTCCCGTGCCCGCGCGGCGATCTCCGTTGACCGAACTCGTCGTCCAGGCCGTAATCGTCCTGGTAGCGGTCGCGCGCCGGGCGGGGCCGCCGGTCGTCCTCGTCGCGCCGCTCCGGCAGCTCGCGTGCCGGCGGGGGCGAAGGCGCCGCGCCGAAGC